>NZ_JAAMFG010000026.1 GCF_011064545.1 Wenzhouxiangella sp. XN24 | reverse complement strand
GCGTTAGGCGGCGAAATGTTTGGCTTTCTGCTTCTTGCGGCTGTCCTTAGTGGGCTAGCTTATCTGGCTGCCTATAAGCTGAGACGTACGCGACGCATTTTAATCGCAGCAGGCACTTTCGCTTTGCTTGGGATACTGCCTAAAGCTTTTGTCATACTTAACGATGACCTGCTCGCTTGTTGGGCTTATTACGACCAATGTGCTGCTCAGCGCATTTCAGGCCTTTCTGAGCAGGACTGCTTGAAGAGAGATGATGCTGTCGCGTTCCTGCACGAAGGTGGGGTTTGTCTTGTTGAAACAAGCGAATGATCCCGCGGCACGCGCCGTCGTCGTTAGTCGTACGCCGCCGCCTAACAGTTCATTAAAGCCGAACCCGCTTCGCGGGTCGGCTTAACTCAGGCGTTGGCTGCATAACCACTGAGGACCATTGCGTGTGCCTTGAAGATAAAGAGAGGACTTTTGCTTTCGAGAAGTCATTCTGTCTACTACGTTCAGAAGTCTGGCTTCATGAGGCCCAAAACCTATTCTACAGCGCTGATGTACTGGGAGACTTCGAGGGTCTGAAGCAATCCCATCTGTTTCGGCAGAATGACCACTTTGCCGAGTTATTCCCCTTCGATCTCACAAACCACGCCTTCTTCAACTGGCGTGTTCAGCGGATGCTCTGGGCATACGGTTTTGAGAACCTCTTTAAATTCATGATCGTGGCTCAATACAGAGAGGCGCACCCTGATGCCGTTGAGGTGCCTTTTTCTGAGATCAAGAGTCACAATCTAGCGGGGCTGGCTAAGAAGGTGGGGTTTGACCTTGAGGAGCCTCAGGAGTTTTACCTTGGAGTCCTTCAGAAATGCGCGCTCTGGGCGGGTCGCTATCCGTTGCCGATCAAGAAAAAAGATATGTATGACCAACGAGAGGCACTCCCCACACAAGAAGCCTTGCTAGAAAGGTCAAGAGAGGCAATTGAGCGTCATCAGCGTGACGAAATACCGAGAACGTTCACTGAGAGTGATGTGTTGCACTCGCAAATGGGAGATGAGGAGTTGAGGATCTGTCGAGGCCTGCGTGAAGAAGCATTTGTCCGAGCGAGATCGATACTCAAGAAGGACGAAGTCAGCCAACAAAGCGTTCGAGTGCACGCGGCTCCGCCGCGCCATTCAACTTAGACGTTAGGCGGCGGGATCGAGAGACGGGGATAGGAGAAGGGACGACATGACAGGCCGACCGGCAGAAGCCTCGCCGCTTGTCTACGCAAGAGTGGCGGGGCTGCTGTACCTGATCATCATCGTGCTCGGGCTCTTCAGCGAGTTGTTCGTGCGCTCCTCGGTTGTCGTGCCGGGAGATGCCGCAGCCACCGCTGCCAACATCCTGGCGGCCGAGGGTCTATTCCGGACCGGCTTCTTAGCGGATTCGATCATGTTCCTCAGCGACGTGGTACTGGCGGTGCTTCTGTATGTGCTCCTGAAGCCGGTGCACAAGACGCTCGCTCTCATCGCGATGTTCTTCCGACTGACGCAGACCGCCGTGATCGCCCTCAATCTCCTCAACTACCACGCGGTCTTGCTTCTGCTGAAGGGAGACTACGCGGCGACTCTCGGGGCGACTCAGCTCAACGGGCTCTCATCGCTGTTCCTTGATCTTCACAGCCATGGGTATGACCTTGGTCTGATCTTGTTCGGGGTGCACTGCCTCGTTCTTGGTTACTTGATCGCGAAGTCCCTGTACATGCCGAAGCTCCTCGGGTACCTGGTGATGGCCGCCGGCGTCACCTATCTGATTGGAAGCTACACGCGCTTCCTGTTCCCGGACTTCGTCGGAGCTGTGTCACCGATTTACGTGGTAGCCATTGTCTCGGAGCTTTCGCTGTGTTTTTGGCTGCTCATCAAGGGCGTGAATCCAGAACGCTGGCGGGAAGTGACAACGGAGTCTCGGCGCGGCGTAGGTGCTCGGCCCGCGGTCTAACATGTGTTAGCCCCCACAACAGAGTTTGTATGCGCATTGAATACCGAGATGACGTAGTAATCAGCGTTGATGAGGCCATCGACCTCTACCGGCGCTCCACACTTGGTGAACGTCGGCCAGTCGATCGGCCTGACATATTCGATGGCATGCTTAGTAACGCCAATCTCACGGTAACCGCCTGGGATGGTCAACGTCTCGTCGGTATTTCCCGCTCCCTCACCGATTTCACCTACGTCACTTACCTGGCTGATCTGGCTGTTGACGCCTCGTATCAGAAGCAGGGTATCGGCAAGAGCCTTATTGAGGAGACGAAGCGGCGGCTTAAGCCGGAGTGCATGATTGTGTTGCTGGCAGCGCCTAATGCCAGTGAGTACTACGTAAAGCTCGGCTTTGAGCACAATCCGCGCGCATGGGTGCTCAATGGGGGCTAACAATTCATTCAAGCCAAACCCGCTTGCTGGGTCGGCTTGATTCAGGCGTTAGCCCGCAGGATGTGAACATGGGAGCCACGAAATACGTTGTCATCCAGGACCACACTAGCGAGTACCCAGAGCCCATCACTTTTGCAAAAGGCGCTCCGCTCTCTGTGGGTGAGGAGTATAAAGGCCCGGAGAGTTGGGATAACTGGCTGTTCTGCGAAACACCCGGGCAGAAAGGCGGCTGGGTTCCGGCGCAAATCATCGAGATCGTCAATGACAAGACTGCTCGTGCCCGCGAAGACTACACGGCGAAAGAGCTGGATGTTCGAGTAGGGGACCTGCTTGTTGGTTCGAAAATTCTGAACGGCTGGGTGTGGTGCAAGAGATCCGACGGCCCGGAGGCTGGCTGGGTTCCACTTGCTAACCTTCAGGAGGCTCGTCAGTAAACTTCTCATGTACCAGCGGGCCAACAATGCATTCCAGCCGCCGCCCACAAGCTTCACTTATGGGTTCCCTTGGCAGCTTCGCTGCTACAGCGCGGCTCAATTCAATCGTCATTCGCCGTAGTCGATGATGGGCGGTAGTTGATGAATAAGTATTGTGAATTGAGTGAACTGGGCTGGAGCGACTGGTTTGCGCAGCGGGCAGACTGCCAGTCGCCGGGCACCGTGGCCCGCGTAGCCGCGGTCGATCGCGACCAGTTGTTGCTCGTAGATCAGGATGGGAGTTTTCGGGCGAAGTTGGCTGGCCGCTATTTGCACCTTCACCATCTGAAGGAGGCACTGCCATGCGTTGGCGACTGGGTTTGCGCGGAGAAGCAGTCTGGCGACGACTTTGCGGTGATCCACGCGCTGCTGGAACGCAGGACGTCGCTACGCAGGAAATCGGCTGGGAAAGTCATAGAGTCCCAGATGATTGCAGCGAACTTGGATTACGTGCTCATCGTGCAGTCCTGCCACTTCGATTTCAATCCGAAGCGTTTGGAACGCTATCTCGTCATGGTCATGGAGGGTGGCGCCGAGCCTTACATTTTGCTGACCAAGACGGATTTGTTGGAGCCTGCGGTACTCGCCACACAGTTAGCGGAAATCCGGTCTATCGGTATCACCGCGCCGATCGTGCCGTTGAGCAACGTGACACGAGATGGCCTGGAGGATGTCAAGCGGCTTCTGCTGCCTGGAAAGACCTATTGTTTCGTTGGTTCGTCAGGGGTCGGGAAGAGCACACTGATCAACCAGTTGGTCGGTCGCGAGAAAATGCAAACAAGGTCTGTGAGCGGGACAGGAGAAGGACGGCACACGACCGTTCGTCGTGAACTGATTCGGCTCGACGATGGCGCTCTGGTCATCGACAACCCGGGAATGCGCGAATTCGGCGTCCTCGGCGCGGACAGCGGTTTAGTAAACAGCTACGCTGACATCATCGCTCTCGCAGCCAGCTGCCGCTATCAAGACTGCAGCCATACTAACGAGCCCGGCTGTGTGGTACTCGCGGCCGTGCATGCCGGCGAGATGAGCCAGGAATCCCTCGATAGTTTTCTCAAGCTCAAAGAAGAATCGGCATTCAACGACATGTCGTATGCCGAGAAAAGAAAGAAGGATCGGGACTTTGGTCGATACATCAAGTCGGCGAAGAAAGACTTGCGGGACAGGTAGCGTGCGGGTGGCGAATAACCCGCCAGTCGATCGGGTCCGAGGCGTACAAGGCCCTCTTGTCGAGACTGGGTACGCCCGTGGTGTCCGAACACGATGATGAAGGACAGAACGACTACTACAGCGCTCGGAAGGTTCAGGAGCATGAACTGCCGGCGCGCCTAGTGGAGCAGTTTCTCGCGGCTTACAATGCTCACGATGTCGATACGATGCTGATGCATGTCCATCCAGACGTGAAGTGGTTGAGTGTAGATGGAGACTCCGTGACGCTTGAAACTGCTGGCGCTTCCGCGCTAGGGGAGGCAATGCGCGAGTACTTCGCTTCAGTGCCGTCGACACGATCGATAGCCCACGCGCTACTTGAAGCTGGGCGCTATGTCAGTTTGCATGAACGGGCTCATTGGGAAGGAAAAGAATGCCCAGTATCCCAAAGCGCATTGGCGGTCTACGAAGTGGAGGATGGAAAGATTCTCCGGGTGTGGTACTACCCGTCGCAAAGGTGACATTGGGGGCCTGGCTATGCGTTGGAGCGGACAGATGAAAAGTATCCGACCACGCGCATTGCCGATCTCTGCGTTAGCCTCAATAGAAGATATCAATGGGCACTGAGCAGCAGCTGCCAAATCCCCGTGAAGGGGTGCCGGGCATTCTAGATCGGTTTGCAGGCCCAGGTGCGACGCCGGCCGAACTGGTGCTTCAGTTCCTGTTGCCGCTGGTGGCAGCGGGCGCAGCAGTTGCTCATGCGGCTTTTGCCGTCGGGGGCTGGTCAGCCGTGCAGTACCTTCTTTGCGCGCTACTGGCGTTCGATATCGTAGGCGGCATCATCACCAACGCCACCTCTTCTGGGAAGCGATGGTATCACCGCGCAGGACAAAGCTTTTCGCGGCACTTCGGCTTTGTCATGCTGCATCTTGGGCACTTAGCCATTGTGTCGTGGCTGTTTCTCACACTTGATCTGCTGTGGCTCGTCACGGCTGGGTTATATCTGTTGATCGCAAGTCTTACGATCATCTTGGTGCCGCTCTACCTTCAGCGACCGGTTGCGCTGATCATGTACGCGGGCAGCATTCTTCTGGCCCTGTACGTGCTTGCCTCCCCGCCGGGGATGGAATGGTTCTTGCCCTTGTTCTACCTGAAATTGCTCGTTGCGCATCTTCCGAGGGAAGAAGCCTACCGACCGGAGAGGGAAGCTGATGAAAGCATGAAGCCGATGCGCTGACGCGCGCGCCTGATACTGGGTGCTAGGCAAGGCAATGTAGATCACTCGGAGAAAATACCCATGGCAAAGAATCCGGTCGCCTGGTTTGAGATATACGTCGAGGAAATGGCAAGGGCGAGGAAGTTCTACGAGACTGTGCTCGATGTCAGTTTGGAGAAGCTCAACGACCCCAATGATCCGGGAGTGGAGATGTCGGCTTTCCCTTCTAGCATGGAGGGCTATGGCGCCACCGGCGCCCTCGTGAAGATGGAAGGATTTAGCTCCGGCGGTAACAGCACGCTGGTGTATTTCTCCTGTGACGATTGTGCAGTTGAAGAGTCCAGGGTTGAGAAGGCCGGCGGGAAAATACAGCAATCCAAAATGGCCATTGGTGAACACGGCTTCATTTCGCTTGCGGTGGATTCGGAAGGCAACATGTTCGGTCTGCACTCGCAGAAATAAAGGCGGGCAAATGCCTGGCAAGACGGTTATGCCACCCGGTGAACCCGGACTGGGAGGGTGGTACGTTCTGTGCTCGGAACCGGGTGTTCTTAGAGACCGCGCATGACTCCGGCCCACAGAATCGGGTATCTCGCATCGACCGGCCTGTTCGTCGTCGGCTCAGCCTACATCGCGGTCGTGGCCTACGGCATTTCCCGCGCCGGTTTCGACGATCCGATCGTGGATCCCACCCTCGCCGTGATGGAGTCGCTTACATTGCTCTCCGCGCCGTTCATTGTTGCTGTCATGGCATCGATCTACGAAACAGCGAGCCGGGATCGCAAAGTGTTCGGTGTCATGGCCCTGGTTTTCGCCGGGATCATGGCGGGCCTTACCAGCGCCGTCCACTTCGTGACGCTCACGGCCGGGCGCCAGACTGGTTTCACCGTCCTGGAATGGCCATCGACGCTGTATGCGGTCGAGCTTCTCGCGTGGAACGCCTTCCTTGGGCTGTCGCTTCTCTGCGCGGCCCTGGTTTTCGTCGGTCCCGGAATCCGTGCTGTTGCCCGATGGTCACTCGGTGTAGCAGGTGCTCTTTCGTTGCTTGGCACCGTTGGCCCCATCGTCGGCGACATGGCGCTTCAGCGGATCGGCATGCTCGGCTACGGCGTCGGACTCCCCGTCGCGGCGTGGGTACTCTCTCGATTCTTCCGCCGGAACGAGGACCGATGATGAAACCCAGGAATGAGAAGGTTCAGAAGTTCCTTGAAGAAGTCATGATGATCGATGCTGAAAAACACGCTTCTCTTATGGAAATGCGTGGGATCGTTTTCAACATCTATCCGCGTGCAGAGGAAAGGATGATGTATGGCGGAATCATGTTTTCGCTCGACTCTGCTGACTTTGGTGGATTGTTCGTGAGGAAAAACCATATTTCATTCGAGTTTTCCAACGGATACGCGATGGAAGATCCTGACCAATGCCTCGAGGGAACTGGAGAGTTCCGCAGGCATTTGAAAATCAGAACCCGTGCGGATATCAAGAACAAGAGCGTGGCTTTCTTCGTGAAGCAAGCCGTATAACGTCGCGCCGCTTATCTCAAACCTCGGCCTGCTGGAGATTGCAATGCCGCAGCATGAAAAGATCAGTTACGTGGAGTTCCCTTCCCAGGACCTGGCGGCGACGAAGAGTTTCTTCCACCGGGCGTTCGGATGGGTGTTCGTGGACTATGGCCCCGAGTACGCCTCGTTCTCCGACGAAGGCCTGGACGGTGGCTTCTTCAAGTCGGAGGTGATCGCGCGCACCGAGCAAGGCAGTCCGCTTGTCGTCCTCTACAGTGAAGACCTCGAGGGCACGCTCGAGAAAGTCCGGGAGGCGGGCGGTCGGATCGTCAAGCCAATCTTTTCTTTTCCGGGTGGCCGCAGGTTCCACTTCACGGAACCAGGGGGTAATGAGCTTGCTGTTTGGGGGCAAGATGGGGCCTGACTGCGTGTTTTCGTGGAACACGCCAGCTGGGGCTGGTACGTCCGTGGAACCTGGGTATTTGGAGTCTTTGGTATGGAGCCGTCTGAAGCCCGACACTTCGAGATGAACCGTGTCGGCTGGGATCGCCGGGCGGCGGTTCACGTCGAGTCGAAGTTTTCCGATGTGGACGGTTTCCTGGCCGGCGCGTCGTCGCATCGGGAGATCGAACTGGCGGAGTTACAAGATGTGGCCGGCAGGAAACTGCTTCATCTGCAGTGCCACTTCGGCCTGGATACGCTGTCGTGGGCGCGGCAAGGCGCGGTTTGCACCGGCGTCGATATATCACCGGTGGCTGTTCAAAAGGCCCGGGAATTGGCAAAGCAGGCCGGTCTGTCCGCGACCTTTGTTTGTTCGGACGTCTACGGATTCGCGGCACCCCCGGACGCGCCATTCGACATTGTGTTCACCTCCTACGGGGCACTCTGCTGGCGGGCTATTCGTACTTCACCCGGCGAGAACCCGACATAGGCGAGGAAGGAACGTACACCGAGAACGGGGCTGATGCCGTGGCCGAGCTCGCCACCTGGGCGCATCCGCTTTCCAGCGTTATCAACGCGCTGGTCGGGCCGGGCATACAGATTGAGGAGGTCAGGGAAGTTCCCTACAGTCCCTACAACTGTTTTCAAGGGATGGTGGAGCGGGAGCCGGGGCGGTTCTACCTGGGTCACAAGGGGAACGATGTGCCGATGGTTTACAGCATCAGTGGGCGAAAGGTCGCCTGACAAGTCGCTGCTGATAAAGTCTGGGCCGCCGCCTGGGTTTCCGGCCGCAAATGGAGGTGTCACGTCAAACCTGTCGGCGCTAAGGCGTTAGCCACTATCGAAACGGAAACGACATGCCATACGTCAATATCAAGATCACCAGAGAAGGTGCATCAGCCGAGCAAAAGGCGGAGTTGATTGCAGGTGCAACTGAACTTCTGCAACGTGTGTTAAACAAGAATCCAGCCACCACCGTCGTCGTGATTGATGAAGTCGATACGGATAACTGGGGGGATCGCTGGCGAGCCGGTCACGCAGCGACGGAAGAAAGGTCTATAGGTGGGTCACGCCGCTTACAAACGCGCTTTTATGAACCACCGCCAGGCCATATAGTGTCGACCCATCACGCACGGGTCGCGCTCGTCACCTGCGCCGCATACCCGAACCTCTTCGAAGACGATCTCCCGCTCGTGGCGGCGCTGGAAGATCTTGGCATCGAACCGTTCCCCGCGATCTGGGACGACACGGCCATCGACTGGACGTCCTTCGATGCGCTGGTGATCCGCACCCCGTGGGACTACTTCGAGCGCGCCGCCGAGTTTCGCGCCTGGCTCGACGCGCGCATCGCGAGCGGCGTGCTCATGTGCAATGCCGGCGACATCCTCGACTGGAATTACGACAAGCGCTACCTGCAGGACCTTGAGGCGGCGGGCGTGCCGCTGGTCCCGACGATCTTCATTCAGCGCGGCGAAAAGGCCGACATCGCGGCGCTGGCGCGGGCGCGCGGCTGGGACGAGATCGTCGTCAAGCCGACCATCTCGGGCGGCGCCTATCGCACTCATCGATTTCGGGTTGACGACGCGGCGTCCTACCAGCAAGAGATCGACGAGACGCTCGCCGGTCGGGGCGTGCTGGTGCAACCGTTCCTGCCTGAGATCCTGAGCGGTGGCGAGTTGTCGCTGCTGTTCTTTGACGGAGTATTCAGCCACGCCGTCTGCAAGCGGCCGAAGCCCGGTGATTACCGCGTGCAGTTCCAGTTCGGCGGCACCACCGAGCGCGTCGAGGTCGAGCCGGCGCTGGTGGCGCAGGCGCGTGCCTGTGTCCTGGCGGCGCCCTCGCGGCCGGTCTACGCGCGGGTCGACGGCGTGGTGAAAGACGGGCGGTTTCTCCTCATGGAGCTCGAGGTTTTCGAGCCGCTGATGTTCCTCGGCCATGATGCGGCGGCGCCCGGGCGCTTTGCTCGCGCCGTGCAAGGCCGGCTGTGTGCATCATCAGGCTTGGCCTAGTATGTAGTAACACCCCAATTCCTGCATCAAGCCCTCGGGCGGACGGGCAGACGTTGATGGACTACATATCTGTTGCCATGTCCTGGCCGGCGCGACTCGTCTGCGCGGCGATCCTGTGCTGTGCCGTCTCGATGGGCACACCCGTCGCGGCCCAACAGGTGGACGCTGCCGGGGACAGGCCGGTGCCGGAGAAGACGCTGGAGGGCACACCCGAAGCCCCGGGCAAAGTCGATATACAGCCCGTGGCCAGGGATGATGAGATCAGGCAGCGAATCGCAGATATTCTCGAGACCACCAGCTGGTTTGGCGAGCCCGAGGTGAGTGTCCGGGAAGGCATCGTTTTCCTGCAAGGGACGACGGAGAGCGATGAATCCCGGCAATGGGCCGGGGACCTGGCGAACAACACCGAGGGCGTGGTCGCGGTCGTCAACCAGATCGAGGTGAGGCCCGGCACGGTCTGGAACTTCGATCCAGCCTTCGAGGTGCTGAACGACCTGGCCCGCAACGTGGTGCGCATGTTGCCGCTGATCGTCGTGGCGCTGGTTGTGACTGCGATTTCATGGATCATCGCCAGGTTCACCGTGGGCGGACTGCGGGGGCGCCTGCAAGCCCGGTCACTCAGCCCGCTGCTACGCGAAGTCATCGCCCGGGCCGGCGGCATACTCGTGATGCTGGTCGGCGTGTATCTCGTGCTGCGCATCGCCGGTCTCACGCAGCTCGCCTTCACGGTGGTGGGGGGCACCGGCCTGATCGGCCTGGCGCTGGGCATCGCGTTTCGCGATATCACCGAGAACTTTCTTGCCAGTCTCTTTCTCAGCCTGCAGCAGCCGTTTCGCGAGGGCGACCTGGTCGAAGTCGCCAGCGTCACGGGCTACGTGCAGCGGCTGACTTCTCGCACGACCGTGCTGCTGACGCTCGATGGGAACCAGGTGCAGGTGCCCAATGCGACCGTCTTCAAGAGCACGATTCGCAACTTCACGAGCAACCCGAACCGCCGCGAGGATTTCGTCGTCGGGATCGGCTACGAAGATTCCATTTCTCGTGCCCAGGATGTCGTCCTGAAAGTGCTCGCTGAACATCCGGCTGTCCTCGCCGAACCGGAACCCCTGGTGCTGGTAGAGAATCTTGGATCGGCCACGGTCAACCTGCGGGTTTATTTCTGGCTGGATGGTGCCCGGCATAGCTGGGTGAAAGTGAAATCGTCCGTCATCCGGCTCGTCAAGCGGGCCTTCCAGGATGCAGGCATCTCGCTTCCGGACGAGGCGCGCGAAGTCACCTTCCCGCATGGGGTGCCGGTGCGCATGGTCGAAAGCGCGGGCGCGGCGGAGCCCGGCCGCCCGGTCGGGGCTCAGCCTGAGGCCGAGCCCGAAACGGTCGCGACCCGGGCCGAAGCCGGACTGCAAAGCGAAGCCGGGGAGATCAAGGACCAGGCGCGCAAGTCCTGGACCCCTGGCGAGAATCTTTTGACTCGAGCGTCTACAAAGGACCATGGTTAGAAGCGGGGTTGAGAAGGCCACTTCCGCCAGTTGAGTGGATGCGGCCCCAGAAACGGATCGCATCATGACAACAGCCTCACCTGGCAAGACCCTCCGCCTCATCGCTCGCGTCGCAGCGAGCCTTGGTGCATTGGCGCTGATATACGCTACGGCGGCTCCGCTCATCCATAGCAACGCATGGTGGATACGGGTATTTGATTTCCCGCGCATCCAGATCGCCGTACTGTTAGGGCTGACCCTGGCAGGCTATGCGGCGCTTGGCATTCGGGGACGGTTGCACTGGTGGGAATATGCGTTTGCTGCGGTGGCAGGCCTTGCGCTCGTCTGGCAGCTCGCGGCCATCGCACCCTACACGGCGCTTTATCCCAAGACGATGTCGGACAGCCGTGCCGAAGGCCGGTCCAATCGCATATCGTTCCTGATCTACAACGTACTCGCCGAGAATCGGCAGGCGGCGGCGCTGCGCGATCTCGTTCGCGACAACGATCCCGACATGGTTCTACTCAGCGAGCCGACGCAATGGTGGCTTGAACAACTCGACGGCCTGCAGGACGAATATCCTTTCACGTTGTTCAAGTCACAGGAGAACCAGTATGGAATGCTCCTTTATTCCAGGCTGGAGCTTGTAGATCCAGAGATTCGATTTTTGATCTCTGCGGATATTCCGTCGATCCGCACCAAGGTGCGGCTGCGGTCGGGCAATTTGGTGACTTTCTATGGCGTGCATCCCCGCCCGCCGGGTCTCCGGCGCGCGGAAGGAAAGGGCGGGTCCCAGGACGGTGGCGAGCGTTGGGATTCCGATATGCGAGACGCTGAATTGCTCTCTGTCGCGGCAGAGATAGGTGAATCAGAGGAAGCGCCGGTCATCGTCGCCGGTGACTTCAACGACGTGGCCTGGTCGCGCACCACGCACCTTTTCCAGCGTATCGGGGGGCTGCTCGACCCGCGCGTGGGTCGGGGGTTGCTCAATACTTTCGACACCGGGAACCGGCTCATGCGCTATCCGCTTGATCAAGTCTTCGCCTCGCGGCATTTCCTCCTCGTCGAGCTGCGTCGTCTTCCCGACATCGGTTCAGATCACTTTCCCTTGTTCGTGGCCCTCGATTACGACCCCGACGCATCCGTCGCTAACGAAGAGCCGCAGCGGGACGCTGGCGATGCACAGAAAGCCGAGGAGGCCATCGAGGAAGGGGAGGCCAAGCGCTAGTTGCGCTTCGGGGGTTGCGGATCGCGCTTGACCTATGAAGCCGTCCGCTCCAGTTGAGCCGGCGCGCAGCGCCACCGCGACCTCGAGGTCTTCGAGCCGCTGATGTTCCTCGCTCATGATTCGGCGCCAGCATGCGATCCAGGCGCTCTTTACCTTTGAAATCATTTGCTTGCCCTTCCAGGGCTGGGAAAAGCGGATGGCCGAGGAAAAGCTTGGGCGCAAGCGGTAACTGAGCGCCCCGGAGCAGCGGTTCTCCCTATTGCAAAAATAAACGCTAATCATTAGCATTCGCGTGCCTTTTTTTTCAATAGGATCCATCCAATGCCTTACTCGAAGATTCTTTCCGCCGGCGTCGCGCTGGCGCTGTGCTCGCCTGCGCTGCTGGCGGCCGAAAACGACCGTGAGCCCGCAGCAGAACTCGACACGGTGGAAGTGTTGGGCGGCGGCCGGATGGACCCGTTGCTGCCCGATACCATGCCCTCGGTCGATGACGGCATGGTCTTTTCCGGGAAGAAAACCACGGCCATCGACCTGGAAATCCAGCCGACCTTCGTCGAGCCCAACCTGCGCCAGATGTTCGCGCGCTTGCCCGGCCTGTTCGTGTCGGAGCAGAAGATTCCCAGCATCTACAACGTGAACTATCGTGGCCTGGGCAATCCGCATGAATCGGAGTTCGTCGCCTTTTTCCAGGACTCGGTGCCGCTGGCCTCCGACCTGTTCGGTTACCCGACGATCTATTACCTGCCGCCGGCCCAGCGCGTGGAGCGGGTCGAGTTCGTGCGCGGCGGTTCCGGGCTTTTGTTCGGCCCCCAGGTCGGCCCGACCATCAACTTCATCACCCGTCGCGCCGATGCCGAGGCCGATGCCGGGGGCTCCACCGAGCACAGCTTCGGCACGGACGGGTTCTACAGCACCTATAACCAGGCCCAGTGGGGTGACGGCACCTTCGGCTTGATGGCGAGCTACGACCGCCGCGAGGCCGACGGGCCGCGGCTGAACGAAGACTACCAGGTGGATGCGGGCTACCTCGGCGTGGCCTATGCAGGCATCGACGACGTCCGAATCGGCTTCGATCTGGACCTCTACCAGTCGGATTCCGGCGAGGCGGGGCGGCTGACTTCGGCGGAATTCGCCGCCAATCGCGACCTGACCAAGACGCCGTTCAACCGGGTGGAAATCGACCGGGTCATCGCGACGCTCAGTTACGACCAGCAGCTCAGTGCGGATGCGACGCTGAATGGTCGGGCCTGGTATTCCTACCAGGATCGCTTCAGCCGTCGCTCCGGGGCGTTCATCGATCCCGCCGACGAGCCGGCCACGACCAACATCGACCAGCAGGAATTCAAGACCTTCGGCCTCGACCTGCGCTACGCGCGCGCCTGGGGCGCGGACCACGTCCTGACCGTCGGCACGACCGCCTATCGCACCGACAGTCCGCGCACCCGCCATGTCAGCCCGGACATCCGCTCGAACACCCAGCGTCCCGAAGACCTGTTGTACGACCAGGACCGGGTGATCACCTACAACGCCGTGTTCGTGGAGAACCTGTTCCGCTTCGGCAAACTGAGCCTGGCCCCGGCCGCGCGCTTCGAGCGGGTCAACTATGACCTGTTCGAGAACGTGCAACAGCCCAGCCTGTCGCGCGACCCGATCGACGTGGACGAGACCGAGAACGAGGCGTTGTTCGGTCTCGGGGCGATGTACCAGGTAGGTGAGGTCAGCGAGATCTACGCGAATATCTCCGAGGCCTACCGGCCGCAACGCTTCGACGACCTGGCCAACCCGAGTGCCGAGCTGGCCGCGGAAAACGCGCCCGAGGTCTCCCGTGCCATGAACTACGAGCTCGGCCTGCGCAGCAGTCCGGTGAACGGCCTGGTGCTGGACGTGAGCGTGTTCCGGATCGAAGTCGAGGACAAGGTCGAGCAGATCCAGGTCAACGTCAGCGACGTGCTGCGGGTCAACAGCGGCGATTCCCGCCACCAGGGCCTGGAGTTCAGCGTCGAGTACGATTTCTTCGCGCTCCGGGAGTCGCAGAGCCGGTTGCTCGGCTTCGTGAACGGCTCGCTGCTGGATGCCGAGATCACCCGGAGCGTGAATACCAGCCTGGTGGGCAACACACCGGCGTTCGCTCCGGAGTACCTGGTCCGCACGGGCCTGGTGTACGAAAACGACCGCTGGAAGGTCGCCCTGATCGCGACCCTGGTCGACGAGCAGTTCTGGCAGGACTCCAACCTGCCGCGGGGCACGGGTGACGCGCAGATCGACGCCGTCATTCCTTCCTACCAGGTCGTGGACCTGAATGGCGAGTATCGCGTGACCGATGCCTGGACACTGTTCGGCGGCATCAACAACCTGCTCGACGAGGACTACTACAGCCGGGTTCGCAACGACGGCATCGAGCCGGCTGCGGAGCAGACGTTCCACGCCGGCTTCCGCTTCGAGTTCTGAATAAGGCACCAGGCCGCGGGACGAGGCTCGCTTCGTCCCGCGGTCCCTGGCGGCAGGGTCGCCTGCAGTTTGTCCGGCCCGGGCATTCCGTGGAACCTGGGGCCTGGCCGATGGCCAGCCGGCCGTCCACTACAAGATGCGTCGCGAGCGCGACGGGCACGACGCTGCTCCTGCTTGCGTCCATGCCGATGGCCGGAAATGCTTCGACACGCTGCTAAAGAAGATAATTCGTTAAAAACGACGAATTAAGGTAATAATCTCCTTTAATTCGTCATTATAGGCGATTGATGGCCCCGGCGAAGCATGCTATATATCGTCAGTAACTACGATTTATCGCCTGCGCCATTCGCCATCTGCCATCCCCACGACACATGAAAATTTCCCCTTTACTGACGGATGAAGCGATCCTCGCCGAGCTCGGCGAGCGCCTCGCGCGGCGCCGTATCGAGCTGGAATTGACCCAGGCCGAGGCGGCCGACCAGGCCGGCCTCGGCAAGCGCACGCTGGAGCGCATCGAAGCCGGGGAGTCGACACAGATCTCGAGCCTGTTGCGCCTGCTGCGTGTGCTGGAGCTGTTGCCGCAGCTGGACCAGGCGATCCCGGCCGTCACGCCGGGCCCGATGGAGCTGCTGCGCAACCGCGGGAAGATGCGCCAGCGGGCGCCGGGCCGGCGCGGCACGAAAGCGCCCGAGCGGCCATGGGCCTGGGACAAGGACGCGTGACCAGCATCGCCGAGGTCCGGCTGTGGGGTCGCACCATCGGCGCGGTCACGCTCGCGGACGGTGCTGACGTCGCCGCCTTCCAGTACGACCTGGCATTCGCGCGCAACCAGGACGACCACGTGAAGAACATTGCGTTCCTCATGGACCAGCAGGGACGCTGGTCGCTGTCGCCGGCCTTCGACGTGACCTACAGCTTCAACCCGGACGGGTTGTGGACCGCGACCCACCAGATGACCATCAACGGAAAGCGCGATCACTTCGAGCTGGCGGACTTCAGGGCTTGTGCGCGGACCGCCGGCATGAAGCGCGGCCGGGCGGAAAGCATTCTCGCCGGGGTCGAGCAGGTCGTGGCGCGCTGGCCGACCTACGCCGATGTCGCCGGCGTCCAGCCGGGCCAGCGCGACCGGATCCGGGAAGCGCTGCGGGTCGAAGTACGCTAGCCTTCTCAGCCATTCCCGCGGCCCGCGGGCGCACCGTTGAGGAAACGATCATGACCCTGAAAAACCGCACCCTGTTCATCACCGGCGGCTCGCGCGGCATCGGGCTCGCGATCGCGAAACGCTGCGCCGCCGATGGCGCGAATATCGTGATCGCGGCAAAGACCGCGGTGGAGAATCCCAAGCTGCCCGGCACCATCCACTCGGCCGCGCGCGAGATCGAGGCCGCCGGCGGCAAGTGCCTGCCGCTGCAGGTGGATATCCGCGACGAACAGCAGGTCGCGGGGGCGGTGGGGGCGGCCGTCGAGCACTTCGGCGGCATCGACATCCTCGTCAACAACGCCAGCGCCATCAGCCTGACGAACACCGAGTCCACGCCGATCAAGCGCTACGACCTCATGATGGGCGTGAACACGCGCGGCACGTACCTCGTCACGCAGGCCTGCCTGCCGCGCCTGAAGGACAGCGCCGCCGCCGGGCGCAATCCGCACGTGCTGACTCTTTCGCCGCCGCTGAACATGGACCCGAAGTGGTTCGCGCCGCACGTGGCTTACACCATGGCGAAGTACGGCATGAGCATGTGTGTGCTCGGTCACGCGGAGGAGTTCCGCCCGGCCGGGATCGCGGTGAACGCGTTGTGGCCGCGCACGGCCATCGACACCGCGGCGTTGCAGATGATCCCGGGGATCCGCCCGGAGCATTGCCGCAAGCCGGAGATCATGGCGGACGCGGCTTACCTCGTGCTCACCTCGGACGCGAAGAACACCACCGGCAACTTCTTCATCGACGACGAGGTGCTGGCCGCAGCCGGCGTCACCGACCTGGATTCGTACTCGGTGGTGCCGGGCAGCAAGAAGCTCGTGCCCGACCTGTTCCTCTGAACGCCCGGCCAGCGGCCGGGAAACAGCGCAAGGGTCCGTCTACCTGAGCGCCAGGATGAACAGTCCGCCGCGCGTGTCGCTGACCAGCAGGGTGCCGGAATCCAGATACGGGTAGACGCTCCACGCCCCGTTGAAGCCCCGCGCGTCATTCGGCGGATGGGTGTCGAAGAAGGCGATCTCGTCGATGTCGCCCGCGGCGAGATCCCCGAACTCGAGCACCCGCAGGCCGACGCTGTAGTTGGCCTGGAACAGCCTGTCGCCGAGGACGTACAGGTTATGGTCGGTGGCCGGCGTGTCGGCCTCGTGGGCGTAGAGGTGTTGTGGCGCCGTGAGCTCGGCGAGGTCGAACACGTGGGTGCGGGTCGGCACGCCGAGGTTGAGTTCGTCGAGTTCGTCGCCGAGGAAGAAATAGCGGTGATCCTCCGACAGCCAGCCCTGGTGGGCGTAGACCATGCCGGGGTAGGTGATACTCGCCAGCGTCACGGGTGACGACTTGAGGGTGACGTCGTTGATGGCGAAGCGGTTCTCGTCGGCGCTGACGCAGATCTCGCGCCCTGTGAACTGCGCATCCGGGCCCTGGTAGGTGACGCACTGCGTGTCGTGGGTGTAACGCGGGCCGTGGCAGCCGGCAAACATAGGGTTGTTCGGCGTGCGGATGTCGATGATGTGCAATCCGCCGCCGCAGCTGTTGCTGCCGACGGCATAGGCGAAGCCGGTGTCCTCGTTGATGGCGAGGTTATGGGCGTTGGAGAACTGGAGGTACACGCCGTCCGCGTTGAAGATCTCGGGGGCGGTCACGCCGCGCAGCCTGGTGAGATCGAAGATTTGCATGCCATGTGCGCCGGCGCCGTCGGCCACGATGTAGGCGTGGTCCTGGTAGACCTTGATGTCCCGCCAGGTCGAGGCCACCGTGCGGGTCGGCAGGCGGCCGAGGAACACCGGCGCCAGCGGCTCGGTGACGTCGACGAAGGCAGTGCCGTTGTCCATGCCCATGAGGGCGTATTCCCGTCCGGTGACCGCGTCGGTCCAGGCCCAGAGATCGTTGCCGGCGTTGCCGCCCATCGTGTCCAGCGGCACGCGACCGAGCAGGTCTACGGCGGAACATGGGAATTCGCCCGCCATGCCGTCGAGGCAGTCTGCCGGTCCGGTGGACCAGTCGGGCAGCGAGCCGCCCGGGGGTGGCGTGTGGCCGCCATCGTGATGGCCGTCGCCCCCACCGCCACCGCCGCAGCCGGCGAGCATGGCGAGACACAGGCAGGCAAGGGTAGAGGTTTTCAACGGCTCAGTGCGTCTGCCGCTCGGCGTCCGCATCGATGGCCGCGGCGATCTGCCCGACGAACCGGATCTGCGCCATGCGGCGTTCCTGTTCGTTCGCCTCCGGCCACGCGGCGGAGATCACCACCACGAGCTCGCGCGCGGGGTCGATATGGATGAGCTGGCCGAAGATGCCGCGCGCCTGGAAGGTGCCGTCGCCGAGCGGCCACCACTGGAAGCCGTAGCCGCCGGGGAAGCCGGTGTCGGCCTGGGAGCTCGTCGCGAGTTCCAGCCAGCCCTCCGGCAGCACCGGTTCGCCGTCGATCACGCCGCCTTCGAGGATGAACTGGCCGAAGCGCGCGTAGTCCCGCAGCCCGACCTGGAGGCAACAGCCGCCCTGTTCGTTGCCGATGTCGTCGATCAGCCAGGTCGCGTCGAGTTCCATGCCGTAGGGTCGCCAGATCTCTTCGGCCAGGTAGGCCGACAGCGAGCGGCCGGTGGCGTTCATCACCAGCACGCCCGCGAGGTTGGTCTCGGGCGTCTTGTAGCGCCACAGGGTGCCGGGCTCGGCCTCGCGCTCCATGTCGCGCATGAAGGCGACGGTCGCATCCATGTCGCTTGGCGGCGGGGCACCATAGAGCTTCATGATGTCGGATTCGGGATCGCTGTAGTCCTCGTCGAAGGCGACCCCGGAGGTCATGGTCATGAGCTGGCGGACGGTCACGCCGTCGTAGGCGGAGCCCTGCAGCGTCTCGATATAGTCGGTGACGTCGTCGTCCAGCGAGCCGATGTAGCCGTCGCGGATCGCCGCGCCGACCAGCGTGGAGGTGATGCTCTTCGCCACTGAGAACGACGTCCAGCGGTCGGCCGGCGAATGACCGAGCGCGTAGCGCTCGAGGCGGAGCTTGCCGCCGTGCAGGACCAGCAGCCCGGCGACGTGTTGCTGCGCCAGGAAGGCCTCCAGTTCTGCGGCCAGCGATCCGCCCGGTTCGAAGGCCGCGAGCGGCGGGCCGGCGGGCAGCGCCCGGGGCGTCGACGCAGCGGCGACGGTGCTGGCGGGGAACAGCGCCTCCATGCGGCGGAAGCCGTCACGTTTCTGTTCGAGGTCCCAGTTGAAGACCGCGGTGCCGCGCGTGCTGACGGGCTCCAGCGTACCGGGCATCGCGGCGTCGTCGGCCGCGGCGGGGAGCGCGAGGAGGACACAAGCCGCGAGCATGGCGGCGACGGGAGTACGCTGTTTCATGGCGGGCATTATAATGGCTGATTAGCCGAACGATGGAGCCCAAGCAGGATGAAGTTCAATTCCTTCACGCCGCCGCAGCGAACCCTCATGGGCCCCGGGCCGTCCGACGTGCATCCGCGGGTGCTCGAAGCGTTGGGCCGGCCGACCATCGGCCACCTCGACCCGCAGTTCGTCGCGATGATGGACGAACTCAAGCAGCTGCTGCAGTACGCCTTCCGCACCACCAATCCGTTGACGATCCCGATTTCCGGGCCAGGCTCCGCCGGTATGGAGGCGGCCTTCGTCAACCTGGTCGAGCCGGGCGACACGGTGATCGTTTGCATCAACGGCGTGTTCGGCGGGCGCATGAAGGAAAACGTGGAGCGCTGCGGTGCGACGGCGGTGGTCGTAGAGGACGCATGGGGCGACCCCGTGGATCCGGACAAGGTGTTGCTGGCCCTGACGGAACATCCCGAAGCGAGCGTGCTGGCTTTCGTGCATGCCGAGACCTCGACGGGGGCGCGCTCCGATGCCGAGACCCTGTGCCGCCTCGCCCGTGAGCACGGGTGCCTGGTGATCATGGACGCGGTCACGTCGCTGGGCGGCATCCCGGTGGAGATCGACGCCTGGGGCGTGGATGCCGTGTACTCGGGCTCACAGAAGTGCCTGTCCTGCACGCCGGGGCTGTCGCCGGTCAGCTTTTCCCCCCGGGCCGTCAAGCACATCAGCAGCCGGCTTCACCCGGTGCAGAGCTGGTTTCTCGATCTCAACCTGGTGATGGGCTACTGGGGCGGCGGCGATACGACGCCGAAACGCGCGTATCACCACACCGCGCCGATCAACGCGCTCTACGGGCTGCACGAGTCGCTCGTAATGCTGGCCGAGGAGGGCCTGGAAGCGAGCTGGGCGCGGCATCGGCGGATGCACGATGCGCTGCGCGCGGGGCTCGAGGCCATGGGACTCGAGTTCATCGTGGCCGCACCCTGGCGCCTGCCGCAGCTCAATGCCGTGCGCGTGCCCGCCGGGGTGGACGAGGCCGCGGTGCGCCAGCGCCTGTTGGCCGAGTTCGACCTGGAGATCGGCGGCGGACTCGGCGCCCTGGCGGGCAAGGCGTGGCGCATCGGGCTGATGGGGCATGCCGCGCGGCCCGAGAACGTGCGCCTGTGTGTTCACGCGCTCGGCGTGGCATTGGCGGGCGTGGACGGCGTGGCGCCGGATGCCGGGAACGCGGCGGTGTCCGCTCTGCTGGATGACGCGGCAGCCTGAGCTTTCTGCGGAACATACGGGGGAGAAATGCCGGCTGTTCCGGTAAACTGGCGCGCGGCAACAGTGCTCTCGGGGAGTGTGTTCCATGGCTGACATCCTGTTGCTGTATTCCAGCGTCTACGGGCATGCCGAGCGGATCAGCAAGCGTATCCAGGCCGTGCTGGAGAACCAGGGCCACGGCGTCGATCTCAAGCCCGTGTCCGGGCCCCCTGTGGATCCGCGCGGCTACGACGCCGTGTTGATCGGGGCCAGCATCCGCAACGGCAAGCACAACCCGAAGATCCTCCGGTTCATCGAGCAGCACCGGGAAGTTCTCGACGAGAAGCCGAGCGGTTTTTTCTCCGTGAACCTCGTGGCGCGCAAACCGGAAAAGAACACCCCGGAAACGAATCCCTACACCAAGGCCTTCGTTGCCAAGAGCCCGTGGCAGCCGCGCCTGCTCGGCGTGTTCGGCGGCGACCTGGACTACCAGCGCTATAGCGCTTTCGATCGCAACGTCATCCGCTTCATCATGTGGATCACGAAAGGCCCGACCGATCCCGCCACCAAGGACGAGTACACGGACTGGGACGAGGTCGCCCGCTTTGCCACGCGCTTCGGCGAACTGGCCGGCGGGGCCGGCGGTCCCTCGGGCTGAGGTCGGGTGTCCGGCCTGTTCGGCAGACTTGCGGCGAGCCAGCACCTGCTGGTCGCCGTGTTGTCGGCCTGGCTGATTCTCACCAGCCCCTGGGTGCACATGCTGCGCCGGATTCCGCGTAACGCCGGATTCCTCGATTACGCGCACATCGTGGTCGGGCTTATCGTCCTGGTGCTGGCCGTGACCTTCATGGTGTCCTGCCTGCAACTCGGCCGGTGGCGCCATTATTTCCCTTGGCTGACAGGCAACTTCAGCCCGATCGGCCGCGATGTGCGGGGGCTGTTCCGCGGGCGGATTCCCAGTTCCGAGGGCAGCGGCCTGTTCGGGACGATCAAGGGACTGCTGCTGGTTTCGCTGTTGGCCGCTGCCCTGACGGGCGCGGGTTGGCTGCTGTTCGAGGGTAGCGCCGAGGCCGTGCACTGGCGCCGCTACCATATCGCCGCCGCTCAGCTGATGATCGTATGCTACGTACTGCACATCGTTGCGGCCTCGCTGCACCTGCTCGAATTCATCAGGGAGTGAATCGAATGACTGACAATAACAACGCCGGTGGCACGCATCGCTGGCGCTTCTTCCGCTATGGGGGCTTCGACCAGGTCGCGATCGAGACGGCCGACGATCTGCGGCACCTCGGGGAACTCGATCCTAAGCTGTGGACCGCCCTCAGCTGCCCGGTCGGCGGACTGGAATTCGATACGCGCACCCTCGCGATTCTCGACAGCGACGGCGACGGGCAGATCCGGGTTCCCGAGATCCTCGCCGCTGTGAACTGGGCCTGCGCCATGCTCAAGGATCCGCAGATCCTTTTCGAGGACGGCGAACTGCCGCTGGCGGCCATCGACGACAGCCATGCCGAGGGGGCCGTGGCCCGGGCGGCTGCCAACAAGATCGCGGCGTACCTCGACAAGGCGGAGACGGGGCGCCTCGCGGTCGATGATTTCGCCGACATGACACGCCTGTTCGCCGCCGACCAGCTCAACGGCGACGGCGTCGTGCCGGCCGCCCTCGCGCCGGACGAGTCGCTCAAGGCGGTGATCGAGAGCGTCATCGCGACCCAGGGTGGCGTGCCTGACCGCAGCGGCGAACCCGGGATCACGGCCGAGACGCTGGACGCCTTCGCGGCCCAGGCCGCGGACGTGCTGCAGTGGCGCCGCAAGAGCGCCGAGTCCGCGGACCTGGTGCTGCCGCTCGGCGAAAACACCGCGAGCGCGGCTGCCGTGCTGGATGCCGTGGCGGCGAAGGTCGATGACTACTTCGCGCGCTGCCGCCTCGCGGCCTACGACGAGCGCGCGGCGGAGATGCTGAATCCCCCGGTGACGGTCTATGCCGCGCTCGGCAACCGCGCGATCGACCGCGGGGACGAGGAAGTGGCGGCCCTGCCGCTCGCGGAAATCGGCGCCGGTCGGCCGCTGCCGCTCGCGGACAACCTCAATCCGGCCTGGGCGGAACGTATCGCGCAGCTGCACGACGAGGTCGTGGAGCCCTTGATGGGCACTCGCGAGACGTTGTCGGAGCCGGATTGGATCGAGCTGGTCGCCAGGTTCGCGGCGTTTCGCGCCTGGATGGCCGAGCGACCCGAGGGTCCCGTCCACGATGTGGACGCCGCGGTTCTCGAGCAGGTGGTGGAGGGCGATGCCGCGGAGCGGCTCGGGGCATTGCTCACGCGCGATACGGAGGCCGAGGCTTCGGCGGCGAACATCGACACGGTCGAGCGCCTGGTGCGGTACCAGCGCGATCTCGTCACGTTGCTGCGAAATTTCGTCACCCTGAGCGACTTCTACGGCGGCGAGCGCAAGGCCATGTTCCAGGCGGGGACGCTCTACCTCGACCAGCGCAGCTGCGAACTGGTCATGCAGGTCAACGACATGGCGAAGCATGTCTCGCTGGCGCCTTTCAGTGGCTGTTATCTCGTCTACTGCAATTGCGTGCGCACAGATGCGGCTCCGATGATCATCGTCGCGGCTCTCACGGGGGGCGAGGTCGACGAGTTGATGGTGCCGGGCCGCAACGGCGTGTTTTACGACCGGGCAGGCCGGGACTGGAAAGCGACGGTGACCAAGGTCGTGGAACAGCCGGTCAGCATCCGCCAGGCATTCTGGTCGCCGTACCGGCGCATCGGCACGTTCGTCGAGACCCAGTTGCGCAAGTTCGCGGCGGCGCGCGACAAGGATATCGAAAGCAAGGGCACGAGCGGCCTGGGCAGCGCGGCGACGGCCACGGCCGGGGGCAAGGCGCCGGCGGCGCCGCCTTTCGACATCGCCAAGTTCGCCGGTATCTTTGCCGCCATCGGGCTCGCGGTGGGCGCGATCGGCACGGCGCTGGCCGCGGCGATCGCCGGGCTGTTCACCCTGGCCTGGTGGCAGCTGCCGCTCGTCGCGGTCGTGGTGATCCTGGTGATTTCGGGGCCGTCGATGCTGCTGGCCTACATGACGCTGCGGCGCCGCAATCTCGGCCCGTTGCTGGATGCCAACGGCTGGGCGATGAATGCCCGGGCGCGGATCAACGTGCCCTTCGGCGGCGCGTTGACGGGGGTGGCACGCCTGCCGAGCGGCGCCACGCGATCCCTGCGTGATCCTTACGCGGACAGGAAACGGCCGTGGAAGACGGTGCTGTTCCTGGTCCTGCTGGTCGTGCTGGCGATCGTGCTCTGGCGCGAGGGCGTATTCGTCAGCTTCATGGCGGGCGACTAGGAGGCCGGCTTCAGGCCAGCAGTTCGGCAAGGGCGGCCCGCACGGCGGCCGGCACGCGTTCCTGCAGGCGCTCGGGCCGCGCCAGTTGCGCGGCGATGAGGCGGGTCGCAAACGGGCGCGCCGAGTCGACGATGTCGATGTCGGGATAGATCGCCTGCGCCACGCCCTCGACCGTGACCAGCGCCTTGATGAGCAGCCCGTAGCCGGCCGGAATCGCGATCCGGAAATCGGCCAGCATGCCCAGGAAGCCGAGCGCGAAGCCGCGGATGTCGGGGCGCTCCCCGCGGCCGAGGTGTTCGCGCATCAGCGCGGCGACGGCGTCGTGGACGGCAGGCGCCTGCTCCTCGGTCACCTCGAGGCCGAGGAGGCGGGAGTAATGCAGGGCGCGGGCCGCGTCGCCGTACACCGTCGCCGCCAGCACCTGGGCGATGGCGATGCGCTGGGCCGGCGTGGTGCGTCCCGTGATGCCGAAATCGAGATAACAGATGCGGCCGTCGGTCGTGACCATCAGGTTGGCCGGGTGCAGGTCGGCGTGGTAGCGGCCGTGCACCAGGACCTGGCGCATGAAGACCTCCGCGCCGTGCGCGGCCAGCCGCCTGGCGTCGATGCCGCTGCGGTGCGCGTCATCCAGCTTGTCCAGCGTCCAGCCGTCGGCGAACTCCGTCGTCAGCACGCGGCGGGTCGTGTGCCGCCACACGACCCTGGGCACGGCGATCAAGGGGTCGTCGGCAAAGTCGCGCGCGAAGCGGTCGGCGACGCGTCCCTCGTTGCGCAAATCGACTTCGCTGGCCAGGGCGCGGCGAAACTCCTCCAGCAACGCGCCCGGTCGCAGGCGCGCGATGCGGGACACTCTCTCGAGCCGGCGGGCCCAGCGCTGCGCCACGGCGAGGTCCGCTTCGATCGTCGCCTCGATGCCGGGCCGCACGACCTTCACCGCCACGCGGCTGCCCGCCGCCAGCGTGGCGCCCGCGACCGTGCGATAAGGCCTGGCCAGGCGGGCGGCATGTACCTGGGCGATGGACGCGGTCGCGATCGGTTGGGTGTCGAAGGATGCGAAGACCGTATCGGGCGACGCCCCGAATTCCGCCGTCAGAATGGCGCGCACCGCATCGATTGGCACGGGCGGAACCCGGTCCCGCAGGCGCTCGAGTTCAAACACGGTTTCCGGCGCGAAGACGTCGGGACGCACCGAAGCGAGTTGCCCCAGCTTGATGAAGGTCGGTCCCAGCTCTTCGCATGCGAGGCGCAGTTGCAATGCGACCGCCTGGCGCCGCCGCTGTCCGCGCCGCAGGCCGCAGCGCGTGTGCCAGGCCGCGGCGATGAGACGGCGCAGGACGACCGCGGCGATGGCACGGCCCCGTGCGCTCATGGCGCTAGTTTCCGGAGCGGGCGGCGATGGCGTCCACCGACGCCTGCAGCGATTCGATGCTCCCGCGCAACTCGGCGAGCTCGAAACGCATCGCCTCGAGCTGCCTGGCAAGGTCCTCCCGCGACCCGGCGCTATCGTGATCCGGGTTGGCGAGCGATGCCTTGAGCTTTTCCTTCTCCTCGGCGACCAGTGCCGCAAGCCCGTCGACGAAGGCCTCGGGGCCCTGGTCCAGTTCGCCCGGCGCAAGCTCGCGCCCCCGGCCGACCGACGCTTTCCATCCCTCGTCGGCCGTCTCGTGAATCAAAGCCCAGGCCGCGAGCATGCGCATTACATCGTTCATGGCGACGTCCTTGTTCGGGGGTTACTTCTGTTGCCAGTTGCCCGGCGCCGTACGGTACCACCATCCTTCGCTGGCGCGGTCGATCCAGCGCTGCGCGAACGTGTCGCGGATGTCGTCTTCCCATTCCGGCTTGTCATTGGCCTCGGCGATGGCGCGATACAGGTCATTGCGGTCGCGGTTTTCCGCCTCGACCAGCTGGCGCAGGGTGTTGCGCTCGGCGAGCGGCACCTGGTTGCGATCGCGAATCGCCAGCAGGCCGTCGGCGGTGAGGCCGATGGCGCCCGCCTCGTAATACGGCTTGAGCTTCTGGTGACGCGCGCTCATCGAGCCGGTCAGGGCGCGGATCTCCGGCGTCTCGATCTCGATGTCCTGGGCTTCGGCGCGGGGTACGACGATGTCGAGCAAGCCCGTCGCCGCAAGGCGGATCATCGTGACGGGCGCGAACGGTCCGTCGGGCGACTGCAGGCGGCCCTGGGGCTCTTCATCGGGCGGCACGGAATCGCGCGGCGCGCTATCCTGGCCCCAGACATCGGAGATGATCCGGTCGGCGGCTTTCTCGGCCTGGGCGGCTGGAAAATAGACGTTGATGGTGACGCAGGCGGCCGTGAAAATCGCGGCAGCCAGCAATACGTTGAATCTCAGGCGGCGCATCGGCGGTCTCCCTGGCTGAATCGTGCTTCGGCCAAAGCATACGCGCGATGCGCGCGCCTTGCCCGTGATTGGGAGATCATCGCACCTCCGGCCCTTCCGAAGCCATGATCGCGGCCACCTGCTCCACCAGGGTGGGCCAGCTGACCCGGCGCGCGAAGCCGACGACGTCGATGCGGGGCAGGCCGCTGCCGCGCAGGATGACGTAGCCGTTCTCGAGCGGCGCGAGTCCCGACATCTCGCAGACGTCGCCCTCGAGGCGACAGCCGAGGGCAAAGGCGTCGTAGGAGAACGCCTCGAACAGGCCGAGAAAGCCGGTCGACAAGCCGCTGCCGCCACCGCCGAGCCTGGCGATGTTGTCCACGGCGCGCTGGCTGATGCGCCGGGGCGACCGGTCTCCCGGCGGCGTCTGCACCCGGGCCTCGAAAGCCACCGGCCGCCAGTCGATCAATTCCAGGCCGTGCACGTGGCCCTCGACACGTCCTGTCATCGAGCCGAAGGACAATACTTCGGTGAGTTCGGCCAGCGCCAGGTTGCGCAATTCGATTTCGGCCGTCAGTCGCGACGGTGAAGCGAAGATGCGTTCCGCGCGCAAGTCGCGAATCTCCGCCGTGCCGCCGAACAGCTCGGCCCTGAACGCCCCCTCCAGTGCCATGCTGCCGTCGCGGTAGCTCAACCCGGGCAGGTGGCCCGACAGCTGGCCCGGCAACGGCGGCCAGTCGAGCACGCGCGAAAGGGCGCGCATGTCGACTGGCCTCAGGCGCGCGTCGAACAGGATTCCAGGTTCTCCGTGCAGCCAGTCCGCGATCTCGAACGTGTCGATTTCCAGCGCACCGCCCAGCACCGGAATCGCGACGGGGGACGCCAGCGCCCAGCGGTTCTCGCCGCCGCGGAGGCCGACCTCGGCGGCGCCGAAGGGTATCCCGGCGAGAAATCCACCCTCCCACTCCAGGTCGAGCGCGCCTTCGCCGCGCGAGCCGTCCGGCGCCGAGCGGGCCCAGGCCAGCGTCCCGGACAGGTCGTAGATGGCGAGCCGCGCGGCACGGTCATCGAGGTCTACCGCCACCAGCTCGAGGTCCAGGGTCGCCAGCGCGTGATCCGTGATCGTCAGTTCGCCGCGCAACAACCCGGCGGTCTCCAGGTCGCCGAGCGGCGTCGTCGCCAGGTAAGGCTGCAAGCCGATATCGTAGGCGGCCGGCAGGCGCGCTTCCACGAGGTGCAGGCGACCGGCCTGGACCTGCCAGGCCGCTCCCGGCTTGCGCCGCAGCTCGGCCTCGGCGGACGCATGCAGTACCTCGTCCTGTTCGACGACCAGCGTGTCGATGGTCACCCGCTCATCGGTGGCGGTGCCGCGCAGGGAGGCTTGCAGGGAATGGGTGGCGAGCTCGGCGTACAGCGGTTCGGCGTAGAACTCCCCGGCGGTGACGGCGCCACGGGCATCGAAGGCGAGCCCGTCGTTCTCGGGCCATGCGGAGCCGCGCAATTCGACGTCGAGTCCCGCAGCAGCCAGGGTGCCGGCGGCATTCGCGCCGCCGAGGCCCGCCCCCGACAGGCGAAAGACCAGGGAGGGCAAGGGTGCGACGGCGCCGGCGGGCCGCGCGGCGGCATCACCCTCGGCGACGACGGAGAACGACACCCCGCCGTCCAGCGGCGGCCATGCCTGGCCCAGCTGCTCCGCCACCGGCGCGAAACGAGTCAGCGGCCAGTCGTGGCCCTCGAGGCGCACGCGCCAGCCGGCCGCCGAGAACTGTCCGGAGACCGCCATGCGGCCGGCCTCGCCATCGGCCGTCTCGAGGCGCCAGTCGAGGGCGGCGGAGTGGCGCGCGTAACCGAGCCGGCCCGTGAGCGCGAAGGGCCAGTCCCCCGGGTCGAGCGACAGGCGGCCGCAGTGGATCCGCTGTTCGGTGAGCACGAGGTCGTGGCACTCGCCGCGAATGTCGATGAGCCGGCCGATCGGGGCCGGCAAGTCGATCCAGCCGGCCGTGAACTCGGCGGACAGCTGCCCGGCTGCGCCGCGCCGCAGGCCGATGTGCAGCTCGCCGGCGCGCCATCCGTCGCCCTCGATGGCGGCCACGCCGACCCGCAGGCCGGCATCGCCCGCCGCCGGGGCGCTCGTCGCACACATCAGCCCCGCCACGATCCATGACCGGATCGCCGGGACCGCCCGATAGCGCCAGCCGCGCAATCCGCACTCCCTCGTGGTGTTCCCTTCCAGTATAGCCAGTACCCGGAAACCCCTGCGCCGGGTGCCAACGGCCTTCGCGGATGTTAGCTTGGCACGCTAGACAGCTCGCCAACTCGCCAGCGAAGGATCCAGGCATGTCCGTCATCCCGGAATGGTTCAAGATCGTCTACACGCTCGCCGTGCTGGCCTTCGTCGTAATCTACTGGCGTCGGTACGGCCCGGCCAATTTCCTCTGGTTCTCCGATATCGCGTTCATCGGCGCGGCGCCGGCCATGTGGCTGGAGAGTCCCCTGGCAGCGGGCGTACTGGCCTGCATGGTGCTGCTGCCCGAAGTCCTGTGGAACGTCGATTACGTTTTGCGCCTGATCCTGCGCCGTCGGATCACGGGCCTGACGGAGTACATGTTCGACCCGACGATCCCGCTCTGGCTGCGGAGCGTCTCCCTGTTCCATGTTCCGCTGCCGCTGGTGCTCCTGTGGCTGGTCGCAGCCTATGGGTATCCGGCGATGTCGCTGGCCGTCACGGTGGCGGCGGGCGGGCTGGTGCTGGTGCTGAGCTTCGTGTTCAGTTCGCCCGGGAAAAACATCAACTGGGTCTACGGCCTCGGACGGGTGCAGGAACGGCTGCCCCGGCCTCTCTACCTCGGGTTGCAATACGTCGGGCTCGTGGCCTTCGTGTTCATTCCGAGCCACTGGTTGCTGGGGTGGCTCTTCCCGACGGGGTGATCTCGGCATCCACGTCAACCGGGCGGCGTGCGGGGTTGACGCTCGGGAAGCGGTGCGCGCCATAGCGCAGCAGCAAAACGGCCACGGCCAGGATCAGCACGGCGCCAGTCGTCACCAGGATGCGCATCTCGCTCAGGTCCTCTGCGCTGATCAGCTTCCGGGTCATCACCGTGATCGTGATGTAGAGCAGGAACTCGACCGGCAACTCGTCGGTGCGGAAATAAATGCCGACCATCGCGCCGAGTTCCAGGTAGATGAACAGCAGCAGGATGTCATGCAGCGTCGCCTCCCCGGCGGCAATCATCTCCAGCAGAAACGACAGCGCGGACCAGAAGATCGCCGCGCCGATGATGAACAGCGCAAGCACATGAAATGCCTCCACGAGCCGGTCGCCGACGCGCTCCGCAATGTTCTTCGCCTGCAGTTCGGCCTGCTCGCCTCTTTCCAACACGCCCATCGCTAAGTTCTCCCGCCGCTCAAAGCACTGAGACTAGCGCAAATCGGCGGACAGAAGCGGCTTTCGGCAGTGTGTCAGCCCACGGCGTGGCGGCGGCCTTCGATCGCCTCCCGGGGAGAACGGAGGACGATGTCCAGCGCCTCGGGATGGCGGTGCGGGTGGTCGGTGTTGAAATGCGCACCCCGACTTTCCTTGCGTAACGCAGCGCTCTGCGCGATCAGGCCGGCCACGCAGGCGAGGTTGCGCAGGGCCAGCAGGCGGCGATCCGGCGCATGGCGTGCGCAGAGCGTCTCGACGCGGTGCTGCAGTTCGCCGAGTCCGGCCACCGCGCCGGCCAGTCCCGTGTCGCTGCGCACGATCCCGGCCTCCCGCGAGAGGATCCGGCGGATCCCTGCGGCGAGTCGTTGCGCTTCCCTGCGAGCCGCTGCCGGTGTCCTGGCCGGCAAGCGCTGCGGCGTGTCCGTCAACGACGTATCCGGCAGGCCCGCGGGGGAAGCCGGAGTGGCGAGGATATCGGCCGCGGCGGCTGCGCCGAATACCAGGCCTTCCAGCAACGAATTACTGGCCAGGCGATTGGCGCCGTGCAGCCCGGTCCAGGCGACCTCGCCGACGGCATAGAGGCCCGCGATATCAGTGTCTCCGGAGGCTCCGGTCACCACGCCGCCGCAGGTGTAATGTGCGGCCGGCGCCACCGGCATCGGGGCGCGCGTGATGTCGATTCCGAGCGCGGCGCAATGCGCCAGGGTATTGGGGAAGCGCGTGCGGATCCGCGTTGCGTCGAGATGGCTGATGTCGAGCCAGACGGAGTCCAGGCGATGTGAACGCATCTCGGCGTGGATGGCGCGAGCCACGACGTCGCGTGGCGCGAGTTCGCCGCGCGGATCATGGCGGAACATGAAACGTTCGCCATTCGGCAGGCGCAGCTGGCCACCGTCGCCGCGGATGGCCTCGGTCACGAGCCAGCCGTCCGACTGCGGATGGCGCAACGCGGTGGGATGGAACTGGACCATCTCCATGTTGGCGATGCGGCAGCCCGCCCGCCAGGCGAGCGCGATTCCGTCGCCCACGGGGCGCGTGCTGTTGGTGGAGATCTCGAAGGCACCCGAGGCCCCGCCCGTCGCGAGCACGACATGGGTGGCTGATAGCGTGATGATCCGCCCGGCCTGCGCGTCATACACGCGCGCCCCGTTGCAGATCGTGCGGCCGCTTGCGGAGACCGCCACGATGAGTTCTGCCGCCACGTGGTCGCGCAGCAGCCTGACGCGCGGATGCGTCGCAAGGCGCTCGGCCAGGGCGGCCATCACGACGCGTCCCGTGGCATCGGCCGCGTGCACGATGCGGCGTCGGCGGTGGCCGCCTTCCTGCGCCAGGTCGAGCATGTCCTGCGCCCGGTCGAAGGTGACGCCCCGGGAGACGAGCCAGGCGATGGCCGAGGGGGCGGCCTCGACAGTCATGCGAGCCGCAGCCTCGCGAACCAGGCCGGCGCCTGCGCCCAGCGTATCCTCGAGGTGCAGCGCCGGCGAATCGTCCGGGGCCAGTGCGGCGGCGATGCCGCCGAGGGCCTGGGCGCTGGCCGACGTGTCGAGCGGGGTCGCGCACAGCACGGCCACCCGCCGGCCGGCCTCGGCGAGGCGCAGCGCCACGCTGGCGCCGGCGATGCCCGCGCCGACGACGAGGACGTCGGCATGCATGGCCCGGTTCATGCGACAGCCAGCATCGCTTCCACGGCGCGGCGCGCCCGCGCCCCGGTTTCGGGAGCGACATGGACTTCGTGTGTCCGCGTCTCCAGGGCGCGCAGGATGTTCGGCAGGGTGATGCGCTTCATGTGCGGGCAGAGATTGCAGGGCCGGATGAATTCCACCTCGGGAAACTCGACGGCGACGTTGTCGCTCATCGAGCACTCGGTGATCATCACGACCCGGTTCGGACGATGGTCGCCGACCCAGTCGATCATGCCCTTGGTGGAACCGACGAAGTCGGCCTCTTCCAGCACGTCGGGCGGGCATTCCGGATGGGCGATCACCTGGATGCCCTCCCAGCGCTTGCGGTAATCCCGCAGTTCGGCGCCAGTGAAGCGCTCGTGGACTTCGCAGGTGCCGTGCCAGAGGATGAGTTCGACGCCGGTCTGGGCCGCGACGTAGCGCCCCAGGTAGTTGTCCGGCAGGAAGATCACGCGATCCACGCCGAGCGATTCGACGATCCGGACCGCGTTGCCGGAGGTGCAGCAGATGTCGGACTCGGCCTTCACATCGGCGCTCGTGTTGACGTAAGTGACCACCGGGACGCCCGGGAAGCGCTCCTTGAGCAGGCGCACGTCGGCGCCGGTGATGGACGCCGCCAGCGAGCAGCCGGCCTCGAGATCCGGGATCAGGACGGTCTTGTCCGGACAGAGAATCTTCGACGTCTCGGCCATGAAATGCACGCCGCACTGGACGATGATGTCCGCGTCGGTCTCTGCGGCCTGGCGGGCGAGGCCCAGCGAATCGCCCGTGTAATCGGCGACGCCATGGAAGATCTCGGGCGTCTGGTAGTTATGCACCAGCAGCACGGCATTCATCTCGCGCTTGAGCTTGTTGATGGCGGCGATGTACGGCGCGTGCACGCCCCATTCGACCTCCGGAATGACATGCCGGAGGCTCTCGTAGATCGGCCGGGTCTGGCGGGCGATCTCGGGCGTGTAGTGGAGTTGTGCTGTCATAGGCTTATACTCAATGTGAGCAATACAAGGCGTCAAAAAAAGGCCTGTTGTCGGCCTGGGGGTTATGCTACGCCTGAGCATAACGCTTGTCCAGCGCTCGCCAGGCGGCTAGAACTTCAACGGAGTCAACGCCCCCACCCCGGGGGCACGACGCTCGCGCAACACCTCGCGGCGGAAGCGGAACAGCTCCGCGGGCCGACCCCCGGTGTGCGTGTCGACCTGGCCCGTCTTTTCCACCAGGCCGCCGTTCTCGACAAGCCGGCGGAAGTTCTGCTTATGGAGGCGCAGGCCCGAGAGGGCCTCGACTACGCGTTGCAGCTGGGCAAGAGTGAACTGCTCCTCGATCAGTTCGAACACCAGCGGGCGATAGCGCAGCTTGCCGCGCAGACGGGCGAGCCCCGTGGCCAGAATGCGGCGATGGTCGTAGGCCATCGGCTGGCCGAACAACATGGCGGACCGGGGCGGGCGGCGGCCCCGGTCGAGCCAGTATTCGTGGGTCAGGCCTGCACCATAGAGCAGCTCGTAGCGTTCCAGCACCCGGTAGCCGTCCCATCCGGCGTCGCTGAGGCCGAAACAGATTTCCATGCGCCGGCGGCGGCGTTCCCGTTCTGCTGCGGTGCCGGGTTTCTCGCTCCAGTCGCCGAGTGCCACCGCGATGTCTTCGAGCACCGCCGGCCGCTCGCTGCGCCAGTCTTCCCATGGCAGGAAGCGATAGCAGCTGAGCCATTCGCCGCCGGCGGCGACCACCGGCAGGTCCTGCGCCAGGGCGAGATAGGCGATCGACAACACGCGCGGGCCACCGGCGCGTTCCCGCGGGTCGCGGCCTTCGTCGCCGAAGGTGTACAGCTGTTCGACATAGCCGAGTTCGCGCCCGGTCTGTTGTTGCACCCAGGCGCGCAATCCGAGTTCGAGCGTGCGGTCGTGGGCCGGATCGAAGGGACCGGACGGCAGGGCAGGGGGGTCGGCATCTTCCGGGGATGCCACGGTCAGCACGCGCGCTTCGTCATCCCGCACGGCGATGATGACGGCATTCAGGCCGACGGCGATGCGCCGGGTATCGGTGTCCGCGGCGGCGGCCGGGACCGCCTTCGCGCCCCGGTTAGCGTTGCGTTTACTCATCGAGCGGCTCGGCACAAGCCTTGCAATAGTTCGCGTCCGAATCGTGCCCCCTGGCGCCGCAGGCCGGGCAGCGCCGTCCGCGCGCACGACGGCGGCTCTGCTCCGAGAATTCGGCGAAGAAAATGCCCATCGGCACGGCGATGATGCCGTAACCCGTGATCATGATGAGGGAGGCGATGGTCTTGCCCAGTGGTGTGACCGGGACGATGTCGCCGTAGCCGACGGTGGTGAGCGTGACGATCGCCCAGTACATGCTGTCCGGGATGCTGTGGAAGCCGCCGGCTTCGCCCTCGATGGTGTACATCAGCGTCCCGAAAATCGCCACGAGCGTGATTACGGCATAGACGAAAATCAGGGTCTTGCGCCAGCTGGCCTTGAGAACCTCAACAAGGATATTCGCTTCGGTGACGTACTCGCGCATGTGCATGATGCGGAACAGGCGGAGCACGCGCAGGATGCGGATGACGAGCATCGGCGCGGTGCCGGCAAAGATTACGCCGAGGTAGGTCGGCAACACGGACAGCAGGTCGATGACGCCGAGAAAACTCGTGGCATAGCCTTTGCGGTCGCGCACGCAGTACAGCCGCAAGCCGTATTCGATGCTGAACAGCACCGTGAAGAACCATTCCAGGATATAGAGGATCCGGCCGTACTCGGCGTTGATCGCATCGACGGTCGTCAACATGACCGTGGCGACGCTGATCAGGATCGCGACGATGAGCGCGAGGTCGAAAAATTGTCCGGCCGGCGTGTCGGAACGGAAGATGACGGTGAACAGGCGCCGCTGCAGATCACCGGATCGCGCTTCGTGGCGCACGGCGGTCATCGTTCGATGGCCGTGCCGACGATGATGTCGCGCGCACGCAGGTCCTGCAGCACCTCGGCGCCTGCAGCCACGATCGGCTCGGCCTCCGCCTGGCCGAGCTCGGCGGCGATTTGCAGCATGCAGTCCCGCCCGGTCCGCGGGGCGGCCTCCTCCGACGCGGCAAGCAGTTCGACGAGGCGCGCAGTCACGAGATTGATCTCCATGAAGCCGACCTTGTCGACCCGGTCCCGCCAGACGAGCAGCCGGGTGGGTTCGGCCGGCGGTTCGGCCGGCTGGTAATCGGGCGACAGGCGGTGGACCGGCCACTCGTAGGCCAGGGACCAGGCCAGGGGCGACAGCACGGGGATCCCCGCCAGCAGGTCGCCGTCCCCGTCGACGTCGAGCGAGACGATGTCGCGCTCGTCGATGGCGAGCGCCAGTTCCACCCATTCGTAATGTGCCAGTTCGGTGAGAAAAGGCGGATCGTCCGGGGCCGGCGTACGCTCTTCAGCCAGGTAGCCGAGAAATTCCTGCGGCAATTCGAGAAACAGCGGGGTCTGGGCGCGATGACGGATCAGCCAGTCGCGGACCATGCGCTGCCAGGCCGCCTCGCCGAGAATCTTGCGGGTCACCGGGAAGCTGCGGCCGAGCAGGTCGCGCAGGTTGTTGAAGAACAGGTCCCGGTAAATGGCGAGGCGGCGGTCCTCGATGCCCTCGGGTGCGGGCGCCCCTTCGGGATCGCGAATGTGCGCGGCGAACGCGTGTTGCAGTCGCCGCAGCGCTTCGCCGTCAGCCACCGGCATGCCGCTTCTGCAAGCCGCGGATGATGTCGAGCTCGCGCTGGAGCTGTGCCATCGGCGGAATATTGAAGTCGCGTTCGAGGAGGGTCGGGATGACGCCGAACCTGGCATAGGTCCGATCCAGCAGTCCCCATACCGGGTCGGCGACATCGGCGCCGTGGGTGTCCACGCGCAGATCCTCGGCCTCGACGTAATGTCCGGCGACGTGCAGGTAAACGACCCGCTCCCCGGGCAGCGCCGCCAGGAACTCTTCGGGATCGTAGCCGTGGTTGATGGCGTTGACATACACGTTGTTGACGTCGAGCAGCAATCCGCAATCGGCTTCTTCGAGCACCGCGCGAAGGAAGTCGGCCTCTGCCATTTCCTGTCCTGGCGCGGCGTAATAGGACACGTTCTCCACGGCGATCGGACGCTCGAGGATTTCCGCAGCGCGACGGATCCGGCCGGCCACGTGGCGTACCGCTTCCTCCGTGAAGGGAATGGGCATGAGGTCGTACAGGTGGCCTTCGTCTCCCGTGTACGACAGGTGCTCCGTGTAGAAACGCACGCCGTGCGCGTCGAGGAATCCCCTGGCACGCTCGAGGAAATACTCGTCCAGCGGCGCAGGACCGCCGAGCGACAGGGAGAGGCCGTGCACCACGAAAGGAAAACGGTCCGTGAACCAGCAGAATTTACGGCCCAGGGCGCCGCCCACGCCGATCCAGTTCTCCGGCGCCACCTCCATGAAATCGAGGTTCCACGGCGGATCGGCCATGAGCTCGTCCATCATGCTGCGCCTGAGGCCCAGTCCGACGCCTTCGACCGGATATTCCTGCAGCTTGTTCATGCGCGTCCCGCGGTTCGTTCCATGTCCATTTTAGCCCGCATCCCGTATTCGGCGCAGGGCGTTCAGGTAGGAGACCTCGTCAGGCAGGGAATTGTTTCGTTGCGCGAGCCAGAGCGCTTCTGCGAGGCACTCGGCCATGCGGTGCTCGGCCTCGTGCAGCCCGTGGCGCGCCGCCAGTTCGCGATGCAGTGCAGCGATGCCTGCGGGCCGGTCGGTCGCCACCTGTTCCCGCAGGCCGAGATGCAAGCCCATGTGCAGGAAGGGGTTTTCCTGGCCCGACTCCGGTGTCCAGTCCCGCTCGAGCGCCGCCGGGCCGCTCTCCAGCAGGTCGTGGTACTCGGGATGCTGGGCGATGACGTCTGCGACCTGGTGTTCCAGCGGTTCCGCGGGCAGGCCCTCGCGACGCTTCCGCCAGGCTTCGACGTAGAAGGCCCGCAGCCCTTCGCGATCACTCGGCAACAGCACGACGGTTCCGCCCGGGCTTCGCCGGCGGCGCGAGGGGAGGAGCAGGGGGGTCGCCCGGCGTCTTGGCGCGATAGTCGCACAGGTCCGCGATGATGCAGGTCGGGCAGGCCGGCTTGCGCGCCTTGCAGACGTAGCGGCCGTGAAGGATGAGCCAGTGGTGCGCGTCCTTCAGGAACTCGCGCGGCGTGACCCGTGCGAGCCGGTCCTCGACCGCCCGCACCGTCTTGCCCGGCGCGAGCCCGGTGCGATTCGCGACCCGGAAAATATGGGTGTCAACGGCGATCAAGGGCTCGCCGAATGCCGTATTGAGTACCACGTTGGCGGTCTTGCGGCCGACGCCGGGCAGCGCCTCCAGTGCGGCGCGGTCGCGCGGCACTTCTCCGCCATGCTGTTCGAGCAGAATTCCGCACAGGGCGATGATGTTTTTCGCCTTCGCGTTATAGAGCCCGATCGAGTTGATGTGGCGTTTCAGCCCTTCTTCGCCCAGCGCCTGGATGGCCGCCGGCGTGTCGGCCGCCGCGAACAGCTTTGCGGTGGCACGATTGACGCCCTTGTCGGTCGCCTGCGCCGAAAGCACGACCGCCACGAGCAGTTCGAAAGGGGTGGTATAGACGAGTTCGGTGGTCGGCTCCGGATTCGCTGCGCGCAGCCGGGCGTAAAGTTCGCGACGCTTCGCATCGTTCATGCCGGCGCCATGCTCACGCCGGCTCGCCGGCGGCCCCGACCGGTTCCACCCGGACCTGCCGGAGGCGCCGGGCGCGTCCCGCATCGATGAGGTTCTTGGCCGCGACCATCAGTCCGAGGCCGAAGAAAGCGCCCGGCGGCAGCAGGGCCAGCAGGAAACCGCCATCGACCAGTTGAAGTTCCAGCCAGCGCGAGCCCTCGCCGAACATCATGTGCGCGCCGCTGAACAGCGAGCCCTGGCCGAGCAGTTCGCGCGCTGCGCCGAGCACCACCAGCACGCTGGTGAAGCCCAGTCCCATGGCGAGGCCGTCGAGCATGGCGAGCATCGGCGGCTGGCGGGAGGCGAAAGCCTCCGCCCGGCCGATGATCGCGCAGTTGGTGACGATCAGCGGAATGAAAATGCCGAGGACGCGGAACAGCTCGTGGAACCAGGCGTTCATGACGAGTTCGACCGCGGTCACGAAGGAGGCGATGACCAGCACGAACACGGGAATGCGGATTTCCGGGCGCACGATGTCGCGGATCAGTGAGACCGTGATGTTCGAAGCCATCAGCACCAGGGTCGTGGCGATCCCCAGGCCGAGCCCGTTGACGAGGCTCGTGCTGACCGCCAGCAGGGGGCAGAGCCCGAGCAGCTGCACGAGGCCCGCATTATTGGTCCAGAGCCCCGTCCTGATGACTTCCGCGGGCCTTGCCGTCATTCCTGTCCTTCCTCGTCGGGCGTCGCCGCCAGGCCGTGCGTGCCGGCGGGCGTGCTGAACAATCGATCGCGGTTGGCCTCGAAGTATATCAGCGCGTCGCGGACCGCAGAGACGACGGCGCGGGCCGTGATGGTGGCCCCGGTGAACTGGTCGAACACGCCTCCGTCGCGCTGCACGGCCCATTGCTCGCGCGGCGGCTGGCCGAGGCGCCGTCCCGTGAAATCGAGGATCCAGTCGTCGCGCTCGACCTCGATCTTGTCGCCGAGCCCGGGCGTCTCCCGGTGTGCCACGACGCGCACGCCGCTCAGCGTGCCGTCTTCGAGTACCCCCACCAGCAGCCGGATCGGTCCGCTGTAACCACCCGGCGCGACGGGCGTCAGTACCGCCGCCACCGGTTGTCGGTCGCGCCGCGCGCGATAGACCGTCACGGGATCGTCGGTGCCCAGCAATTCGCGATCGGTGACGGTGATCGCATCTTCGTGCACCGCGTTGTCATACGCGCCGTCGGGCAACACGTCCGTCAGGCTACGCAACAGAAACGCCCGCTCGTTCTCTGCGATGCGCTCCGCCGTGGACTGCCAGGTGATCGCGACCAGGAGGGCGCCGACCACCGCGAAGCCGGCCAGGATCGCCGCGGCGCGGAACATGCTGCGCGTGGTTTCAGCCCGCATGACCGTATGTGCGAGGGCGGGTGAAATGATCGATCGCGGGCACCGCCATGTTCATCAGCAGCACCGCGAAGGCCACGCCGTCGGGATAGCCGCCCCAGCTGCGAATGATGAAGATGAGCACGCCGATGGCGAAACCGTAGACCAGGCGACCGGTGCGGCTCGTCGCAGCCGATACGGGGTCCGTCGCGATGAAGAAGGCGCACAGCATGGTGGCGCCGCTGACGAGGTGAAACGTCGGCGGGGGATAGGCGCCCGGGTTGATCAGCCAGAAAAAAGCGGCCGGCACGAAGACCCCGAGCAGCACGGCGACGGGGATGTGCCAGCGGATGATGCGGCGCCACAGGAGGTAGGCACCACCGAGCGCGACGAATGCAGAGATCGACTCCCAGCCGCGCCCGCCGAGCAGGCCGTAGAGCTCACCGCCGCGGATCTCCCCCACGGTGCGCGCGAGCGACAGCTGGGTGCGCAGGTCGTCCAGCGGCGTCGCGCCAGTGACCGCGTCCCAGCCGAGGTTGCCGGGCAGCATGCCGGTCAGCGTGAAGCGCAGGGTCTCCCATGCGCCGAGCGTCGCGCCTGTGGGGGGGAGCCAGCGCGTCATGGCTTCCGGGAACGAGATGAGCACGACGACGTAGCCCGCCATGGCCGGGTTGAAAGGGTTGTAGCCGAGTCCCCCGTACAGCTGCTTGGCGAACAGGATGGCGAACGCCGCCCCCGTGGCCGTGATCCACCATGGCGTGAGCGGCGGCAGGCAGAACGCCAGCAGGATGGCGGTCACGAGCGCGCTGAGATCCTGCAGTTGCGGCAGCACGGCACGCCCGCGTAGCGCGAGGGCGCCCGCCTCGCAGGCCAGCGCCACCCCGGCGGCAATGGCCATGTTGTACAGCAGGCCCGGGCCGAAGAACCACACCCAGGCCGCCGTGGCGGGCACCAGCGCCAGCAACACTTCGCCCATTACCCGCGTCACGCTGGTGCGCGGACGGACATGGGGCGGCACCGTGGCGGCGAACTTCATTTGTCGTCGTCCGCCCGGTCGTCGTCCCGCCGCGCCTGCACGCGCTCCAGCGCCTCGTCGATCATCGCCTTGCGCGCGTCCTCGTCCCCGCGGGCGGCATTCGCGGCGCGCGTTTTCTCTTCCAGGCGCCGGCGGCGCGTCTCCTGTTCGGCTTCGATGCGCGCGCGCCGCGACTCGAAGCGGTCGCGCGCCAGGTCCGAGCGCGCGCGGTCGCGATCCCGCGCCCACAGTTCCGTCTTGGCATAGCGGAAGTACTGGGTCAGTGGCAGCTGGCTCGGGCAGACGACATCGCAACAGCCGCATTCGATGCAATCGAACAGGTGATACTCGTCGAGCCGGTCGAGCTCCCCGGCATGCGCATGCCAGTACAGCTGCTGCGGCAGGAGTTGTGCAGGGCACACCTCCGCGCATTCGCCGCAGCGGATGCACGGCATGGCGGGCGCCCGCGGCTGGATGTCTTCCCCGCTGGCCACGACGACGCAGTTGGTCGCCTTGACCACCGGCACCGAGTCGTCGGGTAGCGGAAAACCCATCATGGCCCCGCCCATCAACAGGTGCCGCGCCTCGTCCGTGTACCCGCCGCAGGCGGCGACCAGTGCCGCGATCGGCGTGCCGAGCCGCACCTGGAGATTGCGCGGCCGGGCCACGCCGCCCCCCGTGACGGTGACTATGCGCGAGATCAGGGGTTCGCCGCCGAGCACGGCCCGGGCCACGGCGGCTGCCGTGCCGACGTTGTGGCAGAGATAGCCGATGTCCGGCGGCAACCCGCGCGCGGGCACTTCCTCGCCGGTCAGCACCTTGATCAACTGCCGCTCGCCGCCCTCGGGGTAGATGGCGGGGACCGAGACGACCTCGATCCGGGTTTCACCGGCGGCCGCGATCGCCGCCTCGAGCGCCTGCCTGGCCAGCGGCTTGTCTTCCTCGATGGCGATGCAGCAGCGGTCGATCTCGAGCGCGCGGAGCAGCACCTGGGCGCCGGCCAGCACCTCTTCGGGGCGTTCTTTCAGCAGCACTTCGTCGCAGCAGATGTAAGGCTCACACTCCGCGCCGTTGAGGATCAGCATCTTCAGCCCGGCGCCTGCGCCGAGCTTCACCGCCGTCGGGAACGCGGCCCCGCCCAGTCCGACGACGCCCGCGGCACGGACCCTGGCGCGCAGTTCCACCCCGTCCAGGGTGCAATAGTCTTGCAGCGGTTCGTAGCCTCCCCAGGGTTCGTCGAGACCGTCCGTCTCGATGATGATGCAGGGCGCCGCCAGGCCGCTGGGATGCGGGACCGGGTGATCCTCGATGGCCACGACCGTGCCGCTGCTCGATGCGTGGACCTTGGCCGCGACATAGCCGCTCGGCCGGGCGATCGGCTGCCCCCGGAGGACGCGCTCTCCCGGGCTGACCACGGCTTCGGCCTGCTGGCCGACATGCTGCGAGAGCGGCAGGACGAGGCGCGGCGGGACGGGGATCTCGAGCAGGGGTTCACTGGCCGGTCGCGCGGTGCGCGAATCCAGTTTGAGCCCGCCATGGAAATGCCAGAGGCGTGCCCTGCTCACCGTTGTTCCGTCGGCATCGAGTCGCCCGGCCGCGGCCATTTCCAGGTGCTCGGCGTGACTTCCTCCTCGACCATGGCGATGCAGTCCACCGGGCAGGGTGCCACGCACAGTTCGCAGCCGGTGCACTCCGAGGTGATGACCGTGTGCATCTGCTTGCCGGCACCCAGGATGGCGTCCACGGGGCAGGCCTGGATGCACAGGGTGCAGCCGATGCACAAGGGCTCGTCGATGACGGCGATCGTACGGGCCTTGAGTTCGCCGCTTTCCGGGTCCAGCGGTTTCGGGTCGCGCTCCAGCAGGTCGGCGAGCGCGCGGATGGTGGCCTCGCCGCCCGGTGGGCAGCGATTGATGTCCGCCTCGCCGGCCGCGATCGCCTCCGCGTAGGGGCGGCAGCCGGCAAAGCTGCACTGGCCGCACTGGGTCTGGGGCAGCAGCGCATCGATCCGGTCGGCGACCGGATCACCCTCGGTGCGGAAGCGCACGGCGGCGAAGCCCAGGGCAAGGCCGAACAGGGCGGCGAGGCCGGCGATGACCAGGATGGCGGAGATCATGGCGCGCCTACCCCCGGACCAGTCCGGCGAAGCCCATGAACGCCAGCGACATCAGTCCCGCAGTGACGAGCGCGATGGAGGCACCCTGGAAAGCCACCGGCACATCGGCGGCGGCGACCCGCTCGCGGACTCCCGCAAACAGCACGAGAACCAGTGAGAACCCGAGCGCCGCGCCGAAACCGTAGACGAAAGACTCGAGAAAACCGTGGCTCTCCTGGACGTTCAGCAGGGCGACCCCGAGCACGGCGCAATTGGTGGTGATCAGCGGCAGGTAGATGCCCAGCACCTGGTAGAGCAACGGACTGGTCTTTTGGACCACCATCTCGGTGAACTGCACCACGCCCGCGATGACGAGGATGAAGGCGATGGTGCGCAGGTATTCGAGGCCGAGCGGCGCCAGCAGCCATTCCTGGACGAGATAGCTGCAGACGGAAGACAGCGTCAGCACGAAGGTGGTGGCCAGTGCCATGCCGGCGGCGGTCTCCAGTTTGCGCGAAACGCCCATGAACGGGCACAGCCCGAGGAACTTCACCAGGACGAAGTTGTTCACCAGAACCGTAGCCACCAGAATGAGTCCCAGTTCTTTCATAAGCCGCTGATCCGAACCCTCGACAGCTCAGGTCACCCGCATGCCGGGCTCGGCACCGGCATCGGGGGCCACCAGGAAGATGCCCCCGTCGCCCGAGGCGGCCAGCACCATGCCCTCGGACACGCCGAAACGCATCTTGCGCGCTTTCAGGTTGGCGACCACGATCGTGAGCTTTCCAGGCAAGTCTTCGGCCCGGTACGCGGAGCGGATGCCGGAGAACACCTGGCGCCGGCCGTCGCCGAGATCGAGCGTCAGTTTCAGGAGCTTGTCGGCCCCGTCCACCTCGTCGGCTTCGAGTATGCGGGCCACGCGCAGATCGATCTTGAGGAAATCCTCGATACCGATCTCCGCGGGTGATTCGTCGCCGGTAGCGGCTGGCCGGGCACCGGCTTCGGCGGGCGGGGAACTGGCGGTTGCCGGCTTCTTCTCGAGGCTGTCGCGGGAGGCCTCGAGCAGGCCCTGGACGGCCGCGGGATCGACCCGCTGCATGAGGGCCTCGAACGGCCCGATCTGGTGATCCAGCAATGGCACGACGGCGTCGTCCCAGTTCAGCGGTGCACACTTCAGGAACCGCTCGGCTTCGCCTGCCAGCCTGGGCAGCACCGGCTTGAGCCAGGTGACCAGGGTGCGGAATGCGTTCAGGCCCTGGGTGCAGACGGCTTGCACCTCCTGCTCCCGGCCGGTCTCGCGGGCCATGATCCAGGGTTTCTGCCGGTCGATGTACTGGTTGGCGCGGTCGGCCAGGGCCATGACCTGGCGTATCGCCTGGCCGTAGCGCCGCTGGTCGAAGGCCGCCTCGATGGCGGGCGCCGCGGCGACCATTTCCTGATGGAGATCGGGGTCGGGCAGGGCGCCGGCGAGCCGGCCGTCGGCCACGCGGTGCACGAAGCCGGCGCAACGGCTGGCGATATTGACCAGCTTCCCGACGAGGTCGGAATTCACCCGCTGGACGAAGTCTTCGAGGTTCAGGTCGATGTCCTCGGCGCCGGCCGTCAGCTTGGTGGCGTAGTAGTAGCGCAAGGCTTCCGGATCCAGGTGCTCGAGCCAGGTGCGGGCCCGGATGAAGGTGCCGCGCGACTTCGACATCTTTTCGCCGTTCACCGTCAGGAAGCCATGCGCGAAGACCGCGGTCGGCGTGCGGAAACCCGCGCCGTGCAGCACGGCCGGCCAGAACAGCGAGTGGAAATATCCGATGTCCTTGCCGATGAAGTGATACAGCTCCTTGTCGCTGCCGGGCCGCCACCAGGCGTCGAAATCGAGGTCGGAACGCCGGTCGCAGAGCTGCCGGAAGCTGGCGATGTAGCCGATGGGCGCATCCAGCCAGACATAGAAATACTTGCCCGGGTGGCCGGGAATCTCGAAGCCGAAGTAGGGCGAGTCGCGACTGATGTCCCAGTCCTGCAGGCCGGCCTCGAACCACTCCTCGAGCTTGTTGCGCATGCTCTCGTGCAACGGGCCGGCCGCCATCCATTCCTTGAGCATCGCCTCGAAGTCGCCGAGCTTGAAGAACAGGTGTTCCGAATCGCGCTCGACCGGCGGGGTGTTGGAAAGCACCGAAACGGCGTCGATCAGTTCGGCCGGCCGGTAGGTGGCGCCGCACACCTCGCAGCTGTCGCCGTACTGGTCCGCAGCGCCGCAGCGCGGACAGGTGCCGCGCACGAAACGATCGGGCAGGAACATGCCTTCTTTTTCGTCGTAGGCCTGGCGCACGTTGCGCGACTCGATGTGCCCGCCGGCCTGCAACGCCGCGAAAATCTCTTCGACCAGCGCACGGTTCTCGGCGGAATGCGTGGTGTGGTAGTTGTCGAACTCCACGTGGAATCCGGCGAAGTCGGCGACCTGGGTGGCGTGGACCTGGGCGATCAGCGCCTCGGGGGCGATGCCCTCCTGGCGCGCTTTCAGCATGATCGGCGTGCCGTGCGCGTCGCTCGCGCAGACGTAAATGCAGCGATGCCCGCGCATGCGCTGGAAACGCACCCAGATATCGGTCTGGATGTACTCGACGAGATGGCCGAGATGCAGCGGGCCGTTGGCGTACGGCAGCGCGCTGGTGACGAGCATTTCGCGGCGTGTGCTCATGGACTCCATCCGCCGGTTCGCGGCGTCATCGGGACTGGGCGACAAGCCGGAAATTATGCCATATTCGACGGACGCGCCCCGGGATGGCTGCCGGGCGGCTCTGACTGCTCCATGAGCTTGCGGAAACGGTCCTTGGCAGAAGCTTTTTCGTAGGCTTCGCGGGCCGTGATGAAGCGCCGGTCCAGCAGTTCCTGCAAGGCGGAGTCCATGGTGCGCATGCCCACGGCCGCCCCGGACTGCATCGCCGTCTCGAGCTGGTCGAGCTTGCCCTGGCGAAGCAGGTTGGAGATCGCCGGCGTGTTCACCAGGATTTCCAGCGCCGGAATCCGGCCGTCCCCCGTCTTCCGCCGGCAGAGTTGCTGCGAAATCACGCCGCGGAGGGACGTGGACAGCATGGTGCGCACATGCGCCTGCTTCTCCGGCGGAAAGGCATGCACCATGCGGTCCACCGTGGCCGCCGCACCGTTGGTGTGCAGCGTGCCCATCACGAGAATCCCCATTTCCGCGGCGGTGATCGCCGTGCTCATCGTCTCCAGGTCGCGCAACTCGCCGACCAGGACGACGTCCGGATCCTCGCGCAAGGCGGAATGCAGGGCTTCGGCGAAGCTGTTGGTGTGGTTACCGACCTCGCGCTGGCTGATGAGGCAGCCGCGACGCTGGTGCAGGAACTCGATCGGGTCCTCGATCGTGATGATGTGCCCTTTGCGGCGCACGTTGATCTCGTTGATCATCGCCGCCAGCGTGGTGGACTTGCCCGAACCCGTCTTGCCCGTGACGAGGATCATGCCCTGGCGGTGCTGGCACAGGCCGCGCACCACGTCCGGGAGTTTCAGGGAATCCAGCGTCACGGCGTCGGACGGGATGGCACGCATCACGGCGCCCATCCCCCCGAGATGCCGGAACACGTTGACCCTGAAACGCGACAGGCCCTCGATCATGTAGGCGAAGTCGGCCTGCTCCTCGCGGTCGAAGGTGGCCGCCGCCAGCGGCGTCGCGATGGCCTGCAGGTTCTGCGCGAGCTCCTCGGTGTCGAGCAGGGCCGGCTCGAGCACCTGCAGGTCGCCATGCAGGCGGAAGCGCGGGGGGTTGCCCGCGATGAGGTGGAGGTCGGAGCCGTTGCGCTCGACCATTGCCCGCAGCAGCCGATCGACCAGCTGCGTCTTCCGGGTCAGCTGCGAGGTGCTGATATCGCTCATTCCGCCAGGTCCAGTTTCGGCAGCATGCCGGTATCGGTGACGAAGCGCGCGAACTGCTTCTTGTCGGTCGTGAAGCGGTACGCGTCGTCGGGATCGATCTCGCGGCGCTGGATAGCCTCGAGCAGCGCCTGGTCCATCAGCTGCATGCCGGCCTCCTTGCCGGTCTGCAGCTGGGACGGAATGAGGTGGGTCTGGTCGCTCATGATGAGGCGCGCGATGGCCTTGTTCTGCACGAGGATCTCGTGCACGGCCTTGCGCCCCTGGCCGTCGGCCGTCTTCACCAGCACCTGCGTCACCACCGCGACGAGGCTCTGCGAGAGGAAGCTCTTGGTCTGTTCGCGCTGCTGGGCAGGCAGCGCATCGATGATCCGGTCGATGGTTTTCACGGCGCCCGTGGTGTGCAGCGTGCCGAGCACCAGGTGCCCGGTTTCCGCAGCCGTCATCGCCATGCTGATGGTGTCGGCGTCGCGCATCTCGCCGACCAGGATGACGTCCGGATCCTCGCGCAAGGCGGCGCGGACGCCGGCTGAAAAGCTCTTCAGGTGCGTGCCGAGTTCGCGCTGCACGATCTGCGAGTTCTTGCACTGGTGGACGAATTCGATCGGGTCCTCCAGGCTGATGATGTTCATCTTGCGCGTCGAGTTGAGGAAATCGATCATCGCCGCGAGGGTCGTGGACTTGCCCGTCCCCGTGGCGCCCGTGACGAGGACCATGCCCTGGTGATAGTCGCAGAGCTGCCGGACGATCGGCGGCAGCCCCAGCGACTCGAGGGTGGGCACCTCGGCCGGGATGAAGCGAAACACCGCACCGGGTCCGGTGTCCTTGCGGAAGATGTTGACGCGGAACCGGCCGCCGTCGCCGCTGACATAGGAAAAATCGAGATCGTGGCCTTCGCGGAACACCTGTTTCTGGCCGGGCGTCAGGATCTCGTTGACGTAACCCTCGAGTTCCGCCGGCGACAGGTCGCGGAACTTGATCGGCAGCAGGTCGCCACGCAGGCGCAGCATCGGGGGCACCCCGACCGCGAGGTGGATGTCGGAGCAGCCCTGGGCCATGGCGAGCTGCAGGAAAGCGTCTATCCTCGCCAGGGGTCAGTTCTCCCTGCCGACGAAAGGCAAGAGCGCGGCGCGGAGTTCGTCCATCGACGGATAGCGCTTGCTCTTGTCGACGGCCATGCAGCGCGCCACGAGGTCGGACAGCTCCTGCGGCACGTTGGGGTTGAGATCCCGTGCCCGCTTGGCCTTGCCCTGGACGTGTTGGTACATCACCGACATATGGTCACCGCGCGTGTAGGGCGCAAAGCCGGTCAGCATTTCGTAGAGCATGACGCCGAGACTGTAGACATCCGCCTTTTCATCCACTTTCTTGCCGAGAATCTGCTCGGGCGCCATGTACTTCGGCGAGCCTATCACATAGCCGGTGCGGGTGAGCTGCGTATCGCCGCTGGCGCGCGCCGCGGCCACGCCGAAATCCACGACCTTCACCAGGCTGTTGTCGTCGATCAGCACGTTGGCGGGCTTGAGATCGCGGTGGATGACGCCCGCCTGGTGGGCCACCTGCATGCCCGTCGCGATGTCCATGCTGTACTGCAGGGAACGCCTGAGGGGCAGGGGCTTCTCGTCTTTCAACTCGTCCGTCAGCGGGTGCGAGGCGAAGTACTCCATGGAGATCGCGTACAGGCCGCCGAGCGCGATGAAATCGTAGATGCGGATGACGTTGGGATGGGTGATCTTCCGGGAGTAGCGCAGCTCGTGGACGAAGCGCTTCATCATCTCCTCGTCGGCCGCGACGCCGGGATTGAGGAACTTCAGGACCAGCCGCTCGTCGACGACCATGTCCTCGACGAGCAGCACGGTGCCGAAGGCGCCCTTGCCGATTTTCCGGATGTACTTGTATCGCCCCTCGATGACGTCGCCGGGCTCCAGCTTGGTGATGTCGAGCGAGGCCGTCTGTTGCGCGCTGGTCTTGATGAGCTCACGAAGCTCACGGGCATCGGCGAGGGACGCGTCCGCCGCGGAGGCCCCGCCCGTCGTCGTGCCCAGCGTACCGCTGAGGGTTCCGGAGCCCATGCGCTCGCTGAGCCGCTGGATGGCCGAAGCCGCGGCTTCGCTGACGGTGTGCTCGGAGGAGGCGCCTTCCTTCGCGAGTCGCTGGATGATGGAGTCCGCGTCGGCGGGATCGGCGATCTCCGCCAGCGCCGCCATGACCTCGACCCGGACCTGCGCCTCCTTGTGATCCATCAGGGGCAGCAGGTGCGGCAGGGCGTCCTTGCCGGCGAGCTTGGCGATGGCGCGGACGGCGGCCGGCACCGAGCGGGGTTCGGTCGAGAGCATCTTTACCAGCGCCGGCACCGCCCGGGGGTCGCCGATCTCGCCGAGCGCGTCGGCCGAGCGGTCCCGGACCCACCAGTCGGAATCCCGCGTCGCCTTGATGAGGTGCTGGACCGCACGCTCGTCCTTGGTGGTGTTGAGGATCTCGACGGCCGCGCGTCGGACGGACTCGTCGGGATCGCTGATCAGGCCGAGCACGGCGTCGATCACGCGCGGCCCCCCGATGCGGGCCAGCGCATCCGTGGCGCGGGCCCGGACCCACCAGTCGTCGTCGCCCAGTGCGCCGAGCAGGTCCTTGATCGATTCCTGGTCGCCGATCTCGTTGAGCACCTCGACCGCGGCCCGCCGGGCGAAGTCGGACTCGCTCTTGAGGACCTCGACCAGGTGTTTCAACGTGTCCGGGTGGCGCTGCTTGATGATCACGTCGACCGCGCGATTCTGCACGTTCAGGTCCGGATCCATCAGCAGCGCGCAGAGCCGGCCGATGTCCACGTCCCCGCCCATCCGGCCGATGGCACCGAGCGCCGTCTGCCTCACCAGCTTGTGTTCGCTGGACAGTTCCTCGCCGAGGGCCTGGCGGACCTCCGGGCGATCGAAACGCGACAGGATCTCGATGATGTGCACCTTGGCCGCGACGTCCTTGCCGGACAATCGCCCGATCAGTTCGGGCAGCATGGACTCGTCGGCCATTTCCCCGATCAGGCGGAACAGGGCGGCCTTCTCGATGCTTTCCGCCTGGTAGGCGCGCGTCAGCACGGGGCGGAACTCGAGACGCTCCTTCTGCGCCTCCAGGATCTCCAGGATGGCGGCGCGCGGCATGTTGTCGTCCGCGAGATAGTCGAGCAGCTTGTTGGGGTTGTAATCGCGGCTGTGGGACAGCGCCCAGACAAGTCCCTGCACGCCGCGTGCATTGGAGTGGCGCAGCGCTTCTGCGGCATCGGGCAGCGTGCGCACGGAGATCAGGATGCCGAGTACGCGTGACAATGCCGCAGCGCGCTCCTTGTCCGCGCTCTCGAGTTCCGCGACGACGCGGACGACCGCCGGGCCGCCCACCTTGCGCAATTTCGCCACCGCCTTCTTGCCCGCCGGGGACTCCAGGTCCGCCGGGCTCCGGATCGAGCCCACCAGGCGATCGGCGACGAAGCCGCCAAACAGGCTCATGGCGCGCACCCCGGCCGGCCGGGCGAGACGACGATGGCATGACGGCATTTTCGCATCCCGCCTACGTTACACGCAGAGCGGTTTTCCGTCCAAGGGCGCATGCCCCGGGGGCGCGCATGGGCTACAATACGCGGCTTCCGACGCGACGAAACCAACCCCCGGGGAGTGGTATGACCCAGGCAACTATCGACGGCGCGCGCGCGCTGTTGGCGCAACGAATCGACCCTATCATCGAGCAAGACCTGGTTTCGGCCGGGGCGGTGGCGGACATCACCCTCGAGAACGGCGTGCTCGGCGTCGTGTTGCGGTTCGGCTTTCCTGCCGACCGCTATGAAAAGGAACTGCAGGCCGAGTTCGGCAAGCTGTTCGCCGACCTCGCAGGCGTCGACAGCGTGCGGGTCGAGGTCCAGTGGGACGTGGAAACCCGCTCCGTGCAGCCCGGATTGCAGCCGCTGGCGGGGATCCGCAACATCATCGCGGTGTCCTCCGGCAAGGGCGGCGTCGGCAAGTCCACGACCGCAGTGAACCTTGCGCTCGCCCTCGCGGCCGAAGGCGCGAAGGTCGGTATTCTCGACGCCGACATCTACGGCCCGAGCCAGCCGCGCATGCTCGGCCTGTCCGGTCGCAAGCCGACCAGCACCGACGGCAAGCGGATCCATCCGCTGGAGGCCTTCGGAATCTACTGCATGTCGATCGGCTTTTTGATCGACGAAGACCAGCCGATGATCTGGCGCGGCCCGATGGTGACCCAGGCGCTCCAGCAGCTGCTCGGCGAGACGAACTGGGGCGATATCGATTACCTGATCGTCGACATGCCGCCGGGTACGGGCGATATCCAGCTGACGCTCTCCCAGCGCGTTCCGGTCAGCGGTGCCGTGATCGTCACGACCCCCCAGGACATCGCCCTGCTCGATGCGCGCAAGGGCCTGCGGATGTTCGAGAAGGTAAAGGTCCCCGTGCTGGGCATCGTGGAGAACATGAGCCTGCATATCTGCTCCAACTGCGGCCACCAGGAGCCGATTTTCGGCTCCGGGGGCGGGGAGCGCATGGCGGAGCAGTACGGCGTGCCGCTGCTCGGCAACCTGCCCCTGGACATCAACATTCGCGAGGAGGCCGATGCCGGGCAGCCCTCGGTCGTGGCGGACCCCGACGGTCCCGCCGCACGCGCCTATCTCGACATCGCGCGTCGCATGTGCGCCCGGCTCGCCGCCGGCGGCAACATGCCCGGCGCGAAGTTCCCGACCATCAGCTTCGAGGACGATTGATTGAGCATCAAGTCGGACAGGTGGATCCGCGAGATGGCGGCATCCGCCGGCATGATCGAGCCTTTCGAGCCCGGCCAGGTGCGGGCCGTGGACGGGCGCAAGATCGTCAGCTACGGCACCTCGAGCTACGGTTACGACGTACGTTGCGCCCCGGATTTCAAGATTTTCACCAATATCAACTCCGCGGTGGTGGACCCGAAAGCGTTCGATGCCTCGAGTTTCGTCGATGTCCGCGGTGACGTGTGCATCATCCCGCCGAATTCTTTTGCGCTCGCCCACACCGTCGAGTACTTCCGCATCCCGCGCAAGGTCCTCACGATCTGCCTCGGCAAGAGCACCTACGCTCGCTGCGGCATCATCGTGAACGTCACGCCGCTCGAGCCCGAGTGGGAAGGCCACGTGACCCTCGAGTTCTCCAACACGACGCCGTTGCCCGCGAAGATCTACGCCAACGAGGGCGTGGCGCAGATGCTGTTCCTGGAGTCGGACGAGGAGTGCGAGGTGTCGTACGCCGACCGTGGCGGGAAGTACCAGGGCCAGCGCGGCGTGACGCTGCCGAAAGCCTAGACGCGTCGCGGCGCATCCAGCGGCCGGCCGTCCAGCCACGGTCCGCCGTCACGCCATTCCAGGCGGCCGCTGGCCATCCATTCGACGACCTGCGGGTAGATCTCGTGCTCGCGCGCCTGGACGCGTTGCGCCAGGCTTTCCTCGGTGTCGTCGGGCCGGACCGCGACCTGCGCCTGGAGAATCACCGGGCCGCCATCCAGTTCCTCCGTGACGAAATGAATGCTCGTGCCGTGCACGGGTTGGCGGTCCTTCAGGGCGCGCCGATGGGTATGCAGGCCACGATAGAGGGGCAACAGGGAGGGGTGGACGTTCAGCATCCGGCCGGCCCAGGCCGCGACGAGGGACGCTCCGAGCACGCGCATGAAGCCCGCCAGCACGACCAGGTCCGCGCCGGATTCGCGCAACAATGCCTCCAGCGCGGCGTTCCAGGCGGCGCGGTCGGGATAGTCGGAGGGCGGGATGGCGACCGCCCGAATGCCTGCATCGCGGGCGCGCGCCAGGCCCCGCGCGTCCGGCCTGTCGCTGGCCACGAGGCGGAATTCGGCGTTGAGCCGGCCCGCCGCCGCGGCGTCGAGCAGCGCCTGGAGATTGCTGCCATGACCGGAAACGAGCACTGCGATGCCGAGCGGCGCACGGTTCATCCGGCGAGCACCACCCGGCGTTCTCCCGCGTCGATGCGCCCGGCGATCCAGGCGCGCTCACCCTGCGCCTCGAGCAGGGCCACGGCCTCGTTCGCCACCTCGGGACGCACCACCAGCGCCATGCCCATGCCGCAGTTGAACGTCCTGTACAACTCCGCATCCGCGATGCCGCCGGCCGACTGCAGCCAGTCGAACAATTCCGGACGCCGCCAGCTGCGTGTATCGATGGTCGCCATGAGTCCCTCGGGCAGGGCGCGTGGCAGGTTTTCCGGCAGGCCGCCACCCGTTATGTGTGCCATCGCGCAAACTTCGAACTCTGCCATCAGGGCCAGCAGCGGTTTGACATAAATTCGCGTGGGCGCCAGCAGCCGCTCGATCAGCGCTTCGCCGTCCAGCAGCATGTCTTGGGCGGCGCCGCTGACTTCCAGGACCTTGCGGGCCAGCGAGTAGCCGTTCGAGTGCAGCCCGGAGGAGGCGATGCCGATCACCGCGTCGCCCGCGGCGACGCGGCTGCCGTCGATGATCCGCTCATGTTCCACGATGCCGACGCAAAAACCCGCCAGGTCATAGTCCTCGCCGGCATAGAACCCCGGCAGCTCCGCGGTCTCGCCGCCCAGCAGGGCGGCGCCCGCCAGCTTGCATCCGGTCGCGATGCCCTCGATGACAGCCGCCGCCGCATCCACATCGAGCCGGCCCGTGGCGTAATAGTCGAGGAAGAAAAGCGGTTCTGCGCCCTGCACGATGACGTCGTTGGCGCACATCGCGACGAGGTCGATCCCGACGCCGCCATGACGCCCCGTCTCGATCGCCAGCTTGAGCTTGGTACCGACACCGTCCGTGCCCGCCACGAGTACGGGCCGCCGGTAGCCGGACGGAATCTCGAACAGGCCGCCGAAGCCGCCGATGCCGGACAGCACCCCGGGTCTGTGCGTGGCGATCACGGCCGGCTTGATGCGCTCCACGAGCGCGTTGCCGGCGTCGATATCCACGCCGGCGTCCTTGTACGTCAGCGATGAGACGTCTTTCATCGGGAAAGCATCCTTGGGAGGCCCGCAGGCCGGTAGCGTGGTATTTTATCTGACCCGTCGATCCGAGGCAGGATAACCCGGAACGTGCTCATTCAACGCATTCGTCCAGCACTCTGGCTGGCGCTGGCCACGGCGTTCGTCCTCGGCTTCGGTCATCCGGCCGGAGCCGCCAGCGTGGCAGGGCTCTACGAGGCCGAAGCCGCTTTCGAGGGCGAGCGTGAAGCCGGCTTCCGCGCCGCCCTCGCGCAGGTGCTGGTGCGCGTCACCGGACGGCGGGATGTCGTCGATCGCCCCGCTGTCGAGCCGCTGCTGGACGATGCGGCAGCCTATGTGCAGCAGTTCCGGCAGCCGGGCCCCGGGCGTCTCTGGGCCGCTTTCGACGGCGTCGCGGTCGAGCGGGAACTGGCCCGCCTCGGGCTGCCGGTCTGGGGCGTGGAACGGCCGGGTACCCTGCTTTGGATCGCGGTGGACGCGGGGGGCGGGGAGCGCTTCGTGGTCGCATCGGGTGACGAGGTGCCGGCGGAGTCGGCGATTCGTCAGCAGGTGCTGGACGCGGCGGCGCGACGTGGGATCCCCGTGGTGTTCCCGCTGATGGATGCGGAAGACCGCTCCAGGGCGTCCTTCGCGGAGGTATGGGGCGGCTTCGAGGATTCGATCCGGGACGCGTCGGCGAGATATGGCGTCGATGCCGTGCTGGTGGGTCGCCTGTCCGCGGACGACCTCGGTTATGGTCGCTGGACGTTCTATGGCGCCGACGGCGTGGCACGCTGGAGCGGCGATGTCGGCGCGAGCATCGACCGTCTCGCGGATCGCTTCGCGGCGCGGTTCGCGGTCGTGACAACCGGGGCGGCACGCGAGGTCCGGCTCGCGGTGTCCGGGGTGGAGACGATCGCCGACTACGGTCGGGTGAGCCGCTTTCTCGGCAGCCTGACCGCCGTCGAACGGGTCGGTGTCGAGCGCGTCGAGCAGGACCGGATCGTCTACCGCATCGAATTGCGCGGTGGCGCGGATGCGCTAGGCGAGGCCGTGCGTCTCGACGGCCTGTTGCGGGCGGACGATACGGCGGGGCCGGAATACGAACTCAATTACCGCGTGGCCCGGTGAGAGCGCGCGATATCCCCAACCTGCTGTGCGTGTTCCGCATCGTGATGACGGTGCCGGTGGGCTGGGCGATCATCGAGGGCCGTTATCCGCTCGCCATGAGCCTGTTTTTCATCGCCGGGGTGACTGACGGCCTCGACGGGTTCCTGGCCAAGCGCTTTTCGTGGCAGAGCCGGCTGGGCGGATTGCTGGATCCCGCGGCGGACAAGCTGTTGCTGGCGACAGCGTTCGTCACCTTGTGGATGGCCGGTTACGTGCCCGGCTGGCTGCTCGCCGCGGTGGTGATTCGGGACCTCGTCATCGTGACCGGCGCCGCGCTTTATCACTGGCGCGTGCAGCGGCTGAATGCGGAGCCGAGCATCGCCAGCAAGCTGAACTCGTTCCTGCAGCTGCTCTATATTCTCAGCACGTTGTCGCTCCTCGTGTTCGGCCTGCCGCCGGGCGGCCTCATCGCTGCGCTGGGCTGGGTCGTGCTGCTCACGACGACCTACAGCGGCATCGACTACGTCGTCCGCTGGGCCGCTCGCGCGCGTGCCGCGGACGCATGATGCAACAGCTGCCGCTGGCGGTCCGGCTGCGGGATTTTGCGGTCTTCGAGAGTTTCGAGCCGGGGCCGAACGGGGCGGTCGTCGCGCTGCTGCGCGCACCTGCCACTGCCGGTCCGGCCACCTGGATCTGGGGCCCGGAGGGCAGTGGGAAGAGCCATCTTCTGCAAGCCGCGTGCGCCGCAAGTTCCTCCGCGGCCTACCTGCCCGTGACCGAGCTGCTTTCCGCGAGTCCGGCGGTACTGGAAGGTTGGGAAGAGCGGACGACGGTCTGTATCGACGATATCGACCGCCTGGCCGGGCGCCGCGACTGGGAGCTGGCCGCTTTCGCGTTGTTCAATCGGCTGTGGGAACGCGGCGGACGGGTGGTGGTCGCGGCGCGTGGCAGCCCGGCCGCGACGCCGTTCGAGCTCGAGGACTTGCGATCCCGGCTCGCGTGGGGCGGGGTGTTCCGCCTCGAGAGTCTCGGGGACGAGGATCGGGCCCTGGCGCTGCGGCGCCGTGCGGCCCATCGCGGTCTGGAATTGCCCGCCGACGTGGCGAGTTACCTGATGCGCCGCCTGCCCCGCGACATGCGCGCCTTGTGCGGCTGGCTCGATACCCTGGACATCGCCGCGCTGGCGGCCGGCAAGCGCCTGACGATTCCCTTCGTGAAATCCGTCATCGGGACGGCGTCTTCGCACTCGCCCGTTTCACCCAGCTGAGCGTGGCGGCGAAGGCCAGCGCGATCGCGAAAGCAGCCGCGGTGGCCCACGCACGCGCTTCGGGGCTGCCCACCGCCGCCACCAGCACGCCAGCGCCGTAGAAAGGCAGGAGCAGGCTGAGCCGGCGGCCGGTCTGCAGACGGGCCAGCAGCACGCCGCGCAGGCCGAGGCCCAGCGGCAGCAGCAGGACGCCGAGGCCGAGGAGTCCCGGCGCCCCGGCGTCGATGGCCGCGGAACCGAGCCAGAGGGCGATGAACACGGCGCCGGCGGCAAGTGCGGCGGCGGTGGTCAGCCGCGACAGCTCGGCGGCGCTCAACGCAGGGCCTCGCGCTGCGCGGCCAGCGCCCCGCCCGCGACCGCCAGGCGCCGGCCGAGTGCCTGCGCGAGCGTGCGCTCGTCCTCGCTGAGCTCGGCGCCGGCCGCCGGCGAGGCGACATGCGAGGGACCATACGGAGTGCCGCCGTCACGCGTGTGACTGAGCGCCTGGAGCGTGTAAGGCAGGCCGACGAGCAGCGCGCCGTGGTGGAGCAGTGGCAGCATCATGCTCAACAGCGTGCTCTCCTGTCCGCCATGCTGGCTGGAGGTCGAAGTGAAGACCCCCGCGGGCTTGCCGGACAACGACCCGTCGAGCCAGAGTTCGCTGGTGCCGTCGAGAAAATATTTCAGCGGCGCAGCCATGTTGCCGAAGCGCGTCGGGCTCCCCAGTGCCAGGGCATCGCATTCGCGCAGATCGTCCAGCGTGGCATAGGGCGCGCCTTCCTCGGGCACCGGTGGCATGACACTGCGTGTCGCCGGCGCGACCGGCGGCACGGTGCGCAGGACGGCCTCCGCACCGGTGACGGCGCCGACGCCGCGCGCCACCTGGCGCGCCAGGCCGGCCACGCTGCCGTGGCGGGAGTAGTACAGGACCAGGACGCGGCTCACTGCAGCAGATCCAGCACGGCCTCTGGAGGGCGGCCGAGGCGAGCCTTGCGACCGACGACCACCACCGGGCGCTCCATCAGGCGCGGGTGCGCCGCCATGGCGTCGATGAGCATGTCTTCCGTCGTCCCGGGCGCGCCGAGTCCGAGGGCGGCGAATTCGGGTTCCTTGCGACGCACCAGTTCGCTGGCGGGCAACCCCAGCTTGCGGAGGAGGGCGGCGATGGTGGCCCGGTCCGGCGGAGTTTTCAGGTATTCCACGACGCGCGGTTCGATGCCGCGCGCCTCGAGCAACGCGAGCGTCTGCCGCGACTTTGAACAACGAGGATTATGATAGATCGTCACGACCATGATTTGACTCCGTTTTTCCGGGTTGTTCCGATGCACTGTGGTGCTTGACTGTGTGAAGTGGCGGCTGCTAGTTTGACGAGGTTCCCATGGTCTCAGGAGTGGTCTCCGAGTGCCCCCTATTCGAGCGAGGTCCCGCCTGGTAACGCGTTTGTTCGCGCCGCTGGGACTGCTGTTGCTGGCAGCCTGCGCAGGTATTCCGGTACAGGAAATGAGCGACGCGCGACAGGCGATCCAGGCGGCCGAGGAGGCCGGCGCCGCCGAGCACGCCCCTGCCGCGCTGCGCAACGCCAAGCGTCTCCTGACCAGCGCGGAGCGCAAGTTGCAACGGCAGGCCTACTCCAGTGCGCGCGCCGACGCGCGTGAAGCGCGGCAGCACGCCGCGGAAGCGCTCCGCTCGAGCCGCCGCTTCGAGCCCTGACGCGCGACTCAGTACTGGTACCACTTCGAACCGAGCCGATCGAACACGCGGTCGGGGTACCAGCGCTGTCCCCGGCTGCCGTTGTAGCGCGCGAGGGCCGCGCGGCGATCACCGTTTTCCTTTTCCAGGTAGTAGGCCAGGATCCGGCAGCCGTAGAGCAGGTTGGTCTGGATGTCGTGCAGGTCGTCTTCCGGCCGGCCGATCTCGTTGCGCCAGAAGGGCATCACCTGCATCAAGCCGAGGGCGCCCGCGTATGAAATCGCATAGCGGTCGAAATTGCTCTCCACGTCGATGACGGCGAGGACCAGCTCGGGCGGCAGGTCGAACATGCGCGCATAGCGATGCACGAGGCGCAGGATCAGCATGCGCTCCTCGGCGTCCGGGACCTGCCGGGCGAGTCGCCGCGACATGTCCGTCAGCCAGACTTCCGCCTCGAATCGATCCGGAAAGCTTTCCGCGCTTTCCGCGGCCTCTTGCAGCACGCGGCGCAGCTCCGGATCGATGCCCTCCCGGTCCATCTCCGCGAGGGCGAGCTGCGTCGCGGAGACCAGGGCCAGGAACAGCAGCAGCGCGCGCATCATGGCGAGTGGCGGTCGATTCCGGCGCGCACGCGATCCAGCAGGGCCTCGGCGGCGTTCGCGATCGGCAAGGATTCGTTTTCGGTGGCGCGTCGCGCCCGGTACTCGAGCATGCCGTCGGCGAGCCCGCGATCCCCGATCACGACCCGGTGCGGGATCCCGAGGAGTTCGATGTCCGCGAACTTCACGCCCGGGCGCACGTCGCGATCGTCGAGCAGCACCTCGACGCCCGCCTCGAGCAGTGCGTCGTAAAGCGGCTCGACCGCTGCCCGCACCGCGGCGCTCTTCTGCGGGTTCATCGGCACCAGCGCCACCTGGAACGGCGCGATCGGTTCGGGCCACACGATGCCCCGATCGTCGAAATGCTGCTCGATGGCGGCTGCCACGAGCCGCGTGATGCCGATGCCGTAGCAGCCCATGGCCATGCTCTGCTCGCGTCCCGCATCGTCGAGCACCACCGCGCCCATCGACTCGCTGTACTTGCGGCCCAGTTGGAAAATGTGGCCGACCTCGATGCCGCGGGCGATGGCGAGGCGGCCCGTACCGTCGGGGCTCGGATCGCCGGGCTGGACGTTGCGCAGGTCCGCGGCCTCCGGCTCGGGCAGGTCCCGGCCCCAGTTGGCTCCCGCCAGGTGGGTATCTGCGGCGTTGGCGCCGCAGACGAAATCCGCCGCAGCCAGCGCGGCATGATCCGCGTAGATCTTCAGGTCCAGGCCGACGGGGCCGACGAAGCCCGGCTCGCAACCGCTCGCGGCGCGCACGAGTTCAGGGCCCGCCATGCGCAGCGGGGAGGCGATGCCCGGTAATTTCGCGGCCTTCACCGCATTGAGTTCGTGGTCGCCACGGATCACGAGCGCCACGGCGCCCTCGTCCTCCCCGAGGACGATCAGCGTCTTCAGGCATTGCGCCGCCGGGACACCCATGAAGCTCGTCAGCTCGGCGATGGTGCGCACCCCCGGGGTGGCCACGCGTTCGAGCGGACGAGTCGCGGGCCCGCGGGGGGTCGTCGGGGGGAGGGCCGGGGCCACCTCGACGTTGGCCGCATAGCCGGAGGCGTCGGAAAAGGCGATCGCGTCTTCGCCGGAGTCGGCGAGGACATGGAACTCGTGGGACAGGCTGCCGCCGATGCTGCCGGTATCGGCTTCCACGGCACGGAACTCCAGGCCGAGGCGTTTGCACACCCGGGCATAGGCCTCGTGCATGCGGGCGTAGGTGCGGCCGAGGCAGGCCTCGTCGAGATGGAAGGAGTAGGCGTCTTTCATGATGAATTCGCGCGCCCGCATCACGCCGAAGCGGGGGCGGATCTCGTCGCGGAACTTCGACTGGATCTGGTACCAGTTGATCGGCAACTGGCGATAGCTCTTGAGCTCGCGTCTCGCCAGATCGGTGATCACTTCCTCGTGGGTCGGTCCGAGGCAGAAATCACGCTGGTGGCGATCCTTCAGTCTCAGCAATTCGGGCCCGAACTGTTCCCAGCGGCCCGACTCCCGCCACAGCTCGGCGGGCTGGACCATCGGCATGAGCAGCTCCTGCGCGCCCGCCCGGTCCATTTCCTCGCGCACGATGGCCTCGACCTTGCGCACGACGCGCACGCCGAGCGGCAGCCAGGTATAGAGCCCGGACGCCAGCTGGCGGATCAGGCCCGCCCTGAGCATCAGCTGGTGGCTGATGATTTCCGCCCCGGCCGGGACTTCCTTTACAGTGTTGAGCGGATAAGCGGACAGGCGCATCTGGCGGGCCTTTTCTGTTGAGGTTTCACGATGTGGCATGGGCGGGCCCATGCACCGGGCGACAGCGTGGCATTCTAGCGGCCGGCCCGGCCACCGGTACAGTTTGCACCCGAGGAGCGCGATCGTGATGGAGCCATTGACCCCGCAGCAACTGGATCCGGCGCCGCTCGCCAGCCGCCGCGTCGTGGTGTTCGGCTTCGGTGCCCAGGGGCGCGCCCATGCGCTGAACCTGCGCGATTCGTCCGTCGACGTCGTCGTCGGGCTGCGCCCCGGGTCGGCGAGTCGCGCCGAATGCGAGCGTGAAGGCCTCGACGTCCTGGCGCCGGAGGCGGCGGCGGAAAGCGCGGACGTCGCGGTGATGCTGGTGCCCGACGAGGTCCAGCCGGGCCTCTACGCAGAGATCCTGGCGCCGTGCCTCCGGCCGGAAGCGGCGTTGTTGTTCGCGCACGGCTACAACATCCATTACCGGAAGCTCGTGCCGCGCACGGACCTGGACGTCCTGATGGTGGCGCCGCTGGGCATCGGCGAGCAGGTGCGGCGCCAGTACGAGCTGGGGCGCGGCGTGCCGGCGCTGCTGGCCGTGCACCAGGACGCCAGCGGTGGTGCCCAGGCGCTGGCAGGAGCCTATGCGGCGGCCAACGGCCATGCGCGCGCCGCGGTCTTCGCGACCAGTTTCGCGGCCGAGACGGAGACCGACCTGTTCGCCGAGCAGGCCGTGCTCTGCGGCGGGGTCGGGCAACTGATCACCGCCGCGTTCGAGACGCTCACCGAGGCCGGCTACCCGGAGGAGATCGCCTATTTCTGCTGCCTGCACGAGGTGAAGCTGATTGCCGACCTGGTGCAGAGTCGCGGCCTCGCCGGCATGCGCCGCTCCATTTCGAGCACGGCGGCCTACGGCGATGCGACGCGGGGATCGCGGGTGATCGGCCAGCCGAGTCGCGACGCGATGCGCGTGATACTCGCGGAGATCCGGGATGGCCGCTTCGCCCAGGAACTCGAGGCCGAGATGCAGTCCGGCCAGCCCACCTTGCGGGCCTGGAAGGCGGCCGCCGAGGCCCATCCGCTGGAGGCCGTGGGGGCGCGCGTCCGCGCGCTGATGCCATGGCTGGACGAGGGTTAGCCGGTGGAAATCCGGTGGATGACGTGCGTAAATGATGGGCCGAAGCACTAAGCTGGAACAGATGGAAGAGAACCACGCCAAACGCAAGGGCGTCTACCTGCTGCCCAACCTGATCACGACCGGGGCGCTGTTCGCCGGATTCTCGGCCGTCGTGGCCGCGATGGACGGCAATTTCGTTCCCGCGGCGGTGGCCATCTACATCGCCATGGTGCTGGACGGCCTCGACGGGCGTGTCGCGCGGATGACCAGCACCGAAAGCGATTTCGGGAAACAGTACGACAGCCTCGCCGATATGGTCTCCTTCGGGCTCGCGCCTTCGCTGGTGTTCTACCTGTGGGGCGTGGAGCACCTGGAGGAACTGGGCTGGCTGTGGGGCAAGCTGGGCTGGCTGGTGGCCTTCTTCTTCGCCGTCGCCGCCGCATTGCGCCTCGCGCGTTACAACTCCCGCGCCGCGGCGGCCGACAAGCGCTATTTCGAAGGCCTCCCGAGCCCGTCCGCCGCGGCCGTGGTGGCCGGGCTGGTCTGGATCAGCACCGTGCTCGAAGCCTCGGGCGTCGTGGCGATGATTGCCGGGCTCGCGGTAACGGCCACGGTCGGTGGGCTGATGGTCAGCCGGCTCCCCTATTACAGCGGCAAGGATTTCAATCTCGGCGAGCGCATACCCTTCGGCTACGTGCTTTTGATCCCCGCGGTATTCATCCTCATCAGCCTCAATCCGCCCACGGTGCTGTTCGTGCTGTTTTTCAGCTATTCGCTTTCGGCGCCGCTGGTGGCGGCCTGGCGCTGGCTGAGGCGGAGGCAGCGCCAGCAGCTGCGCCCGGACGAAGAAGGCGCCGACGAGGGCAGCTGACATGGATGCCCGGCGAATCGCCTGTCTCGATGCCATGGGGATTCCGACCTGGACGCGCCGCGCGGACAGGCAGCTGCCCGGCGCACCCGAGCCTTTGCACGCCGTGCAGGCAGCCCGTGTAGCGAGCACGCAGGCAGAGATCCCTGTCGCTGCGCTGGACTGGGATGCGCTTGCGGACACGGTGAGCGGGTGTCTGCGCTGTCCGCTGCACGCCGGGCGCACCCGCACGGTGTTCGGGATCGGCAGCCATCAGGCCGACTGGCTGATCGTGGGCGAGGCGCCCGGGGCCGAGGAGGATCGTCGCGGCGAGCCGTTCGTCGGCCGCGCAGGGCGATTGCTCGACGGGATGCTGGCCGCGCTGGGGTATGCGCGGGACGGGGTCTACATCGCCAACGTCGTCAAATGTCGCCCCCCGGAGAACCGCGACCCGCGTCCGGACGAGGCCCAGGCCTGCGCGCCCTACCTCGATCGGCAGATCGCCCTGCTCGAACCACGGATCATTCTTGCGGTCGGTCGGGTCGCCGCGCAGCGCCTCCTCGGCACGGACAGCCCGGTGGGTCGCCTGCGCGGCAAGGTGCATCGCTACGGTGCGGGCGGGATTCCGCTCGTCGTGACCTGGCACCCGGCCTACCTGTTGCGGCGCCCGGAGGCCAAGGCCGAGACCTGGCGTGATCTCGTGCTCGCCGCAAGCGCTGCCCGTCAGGGCGCGACAGAGGCGGTGACGGCATGAGTGCCGCGCTCGACACGTGGCCGCCGCGGATCCGGCCGATGACGCAGCTCGACCTGCCGGCCGTGTGGGAGATCGAGAAGAACGCCTACGATTATCCGTGGTCGCGCGGCATTTTCGTGGACTGCCTGCGCATCCCCTACGTCTGCGAGGTCATCGAGGAGCGCGGCGTGACGCTGGGCTACGCGATCATGTCGATGGGCGGCGACGAGGCGCACCTGCTGAACCTCTGTCTCGCAGCGCCCGCACGGGGGCGGGGACTCGGCACGAGATTGCTCGAGCACATGATGGCGCGAGCCACCCGGGAAGGCGTCGGCGTCCTGTATCTCGAGGTACGTCCCACGAACAAGACCGCGATCGCCCTGTACCGGCGCGCGGGCTTCAGGCGCATCGGGGTGCGCAAGAACTATTATCGTGCCGACCAGGGCCGGGAAGACGCACTGGTGCTCGCCTGCTCGCTCTGACGGGCGGGCCTTCCTGCTAGAATGGCGGGTCTTGTCATCACCGGACGCCTCGTCGTTCCCCCAATCCATGAGCGCACTGCCAATCGAGGTCGCGAGACGTCGCACCTTCGCCATCATTTCGCATCCTGACGCAGGCAAGACCACCCTGACGGAAAAACTGCTGCTGTTCGGCGGCGCGATCCAGATGGCCGGGTCGGTCAAGGGGCGCAAGTCCGATCGCCACGCCACGTCCGACTGGATGGCGCTGGAGCAGCAGCGGGGTATTTCGGTCACCTCCTCGGTGATGCAGTTTCCCTACCAGGGCAAGATCGTGAACCTGCTCGACACGCCGGGTCACGCGGACTTCTCCGAGGATACGTACCGGACGCTCACCGCAGTCGATTCCGCGCTGATGGTGATCGACGCGGCCAAGGGCGTGGAGGAGCGGACCATCAAGCTGATGGACGTGTGCCGCTTGCGCACCACGCCGATCATCACCTTCGTCAACAAGCTCGATCGCTACGGACGCGAGCCGCTCGAATTGCTCGATGAAGTGGAGCGGGTGCTGTCGATCCGTTGCACACCCGTGACCTGGCCGATCGGCATGGGCAGCGAGTTTCGCGGTGTCTATCATTTCCTGCGCGACCGCATCTATCTCTACCAGCCGGGCGCGCGTGGCGCGGCCGGTGAGACCAGCACCATCGACGGACTCGATTCGCCTGCCGCCGATGCACTGCTCGGACCGGGCGCGGCGGAATTCCGCGAGGAAGTGGAGCTGGTGCGCGGCGCCTGCGATCCCTTCGATCACGCGGCCTACCTCGCCGGCGCCCAGACCCCCGTGTTCTTCGGCTCGGCCATCAGCAATTTCGGCGTCCAGGAGCTGCTCGACGGTTTCGTCGACTGGGCCCCCCCGCCGGCACCGCGCGCCACGACGAGTCGCGAAGTGCATGCCGGTGAAGCCGCGCTGACGGGATTCGTGTTCAAGATCCAGGCGAACATGGATCCCGCGCACCGGGACCGCATCGCCTTTTTCCGAATCTGTTCCGGCCATTACACGCGCGGCATGAAATTGCGCCACGCGCGGCTCGGGCGCGACGTGCGTATCGCGGACGCGCTGACCTTCATGGCGGCGGATCGCGAGCGTGCCGAGGAAGCGTGGGCGGGCGATATCCTCGGCCTGCACAACCACGGCACCATCAACATCGGCGACACCTTCACCGAGGGCGAGGAGCTGACCTTCACGGGCATCCCGAATTTCGCCCCGGAACTGTTCCGTCGCGCCGTGCTCGGCGATCCGCTGCGCGCCAAGGCCCTGCACAAGGGGCTCGACCAGCTTTGCGAGGAGGGCGCGACACAGCTGTTCCGGCCGTTTCGCAACAACGACGTGCTGCTGGGCGCCATCGGCACGCTGCAGTTCGACGTCGTGGCATGGCGCCTCAAGGAAGAGTATGGCGTGGAGTGCCGCTTCGAGCAGGTCAACGTCGCGACGGCGCGCTGGGTCTATTGCGACGATGCACGGCGGCTCGAGGAATTTCGGCAAAAAGCCGCCGACCATCTCGCCCTGGACCACGCCGGTGCGCTGGTCTACATCGCCCCCTCACGCGTGAATCTCGAGCTGACCCGGGAACGCTGGCCCGAGATCCGCTTCATGCCGACGCGGGACCACCTCGCCGCCTGACCGTCGCTTGCCGTGGCGAGGCTTTCAGGGACGGAACTCCCGCACGGCCCGGCGAAGCGCGGGCAGGACCGCCTCGTCCGCCGGCGGGGCCGCGTAGCGCAGCGTCACGTACAGGTTCACGATCCGTCCGGCCTCGGCCTCCAGTGACGGCCGTTCCCGGGCGACCCGCGCGGCGAAGTCCTGCGGACCTTCCTCGGGCGCTCGCGACAGTCCCGCCTTCTCCAGGCGTCGGCAGAACTCGCGATAGAGGCGCAGCGCCTCCGGCGGCCGCGACGTGCGGCTGCGCCAGGCGAGCCACACCGTCAGCGCCATCATCACCGCTGCGACAAAGGCCGTCAGGCCGAGCACCAGCGTGCGCCAGTCCGCGCCCGGCAGGCCGAGGCGGGCCAGCAGGGCCAGCTGCCGCTCGGGACCATAACCGAGCACCCAGTCCGTCCACAGGCTGTTGAGAGCGTCCCAGCCCTGGCGCAGCCCCTCCAGGCCACGGAAATCACGCAGGAAGCCGCCCGGCACGCGTTCGCCCTCCGGCAGGGCGTTGGCCAGGTCCAGTTCGATTCTTTCGGGTGCGACCGCGCCGGTCGGATCGATCCGCGTCCAGCCTGTGGCATCGAGCCAGACCTCCACCCAGGCATGCGCCTCGGACTGCCGGACCACCAGGCGGTTGCTGAGCGGATTCAGTTCGCCGCCCTGGTAGCCCGTCACCACGCGAGCGGGGACCCCGCCCGCGCGCGCCAGCATGGCGAATGCCGAGGCGTAGTGCTCACAGAACCCCCGCCGTGTGCGGAACAGGAACTCGTCCACCGGATCGCTGCCGCGCAACAAGGGCGGGCGCAGGGTATAGACGAACGGTTCGTTGCGGAACCGTGCCAGGATCGCATCGACGAATTCCCGGTCCGAGGCGGACGACGCCCGCAATTGCTGTCCCAGTGCGGCGGCCCGCGGGTTGCGATCCGGGGGCAGCCGCAGGGAGCGGTGACGCGTGATCGGGCTCAGCGTCGCGGCCGGGCGCGCCGCAGGCCATGACTCGACGTCCAGTGCGCGCACGCTGTCCACGGGCTGTCGCGCCACCAGCTGGTATTCGCGGGTCAGCACGGCGTCGCGATCGTTCCAGCGGCCCGGGAAATCGAGCGCCAGCAGCCACGGGCGGCCGTGGGGCTCCAGGATGATGCGGTAACGATAACTCTGACCGCGCAGTTCCAGGTCCGGTACGAGCAAGGGCAGCCGGTCGAAGTCCCGCCACGTCCAGCCGTCGAAACGCTCCAGCACGGGGCCGCGCCAGTAGCGATCCGCGGGCGGCGGAATAGGGCCCTCGAAACTGACACGGAAGGCCACTTCGTCGGACTGGATGAGTTGCGAGATGTTGCCGGGCGACATCTCGTCGGACAGCCCGGTCATCCCCGCCGCGCTGCGGGCGGGCAGGGCCCAGATGGGCCCGGGCACGCGCGGGAACAACAGGAACATCACCAGCGCCACGGGGGCCGCAAAAGCGAACATGCGCAGCACGAGCCCCGTGGCGGTCCGCCATGGCAGCGGTTCGCCGGCGCGCACGCCCTGTAAAAGGGCGACGGTGATGGCCGCCACGCTGGCCGCGATCCACGGGAGGCTCCACACCGGTTGGTCATGCAGCATTTGCATGAGCACCAGGAAAAAGCCGATGAAGGACAACACCTGGATATCACGCCGGTGACGTGTCTCGAGCAACTTCATCGCCGCCATCACCACCAGCAATGCCCCGCCGGCTTCCAGGCCGTTGAAGGTCCGGTAGGTGAACAGCACCCCGAGCACGCAGCCGAACGCCAGGGCCAGGCGCAGCCAGCCCGGCGGCAGGCGCCAGCCGAAATGCTGCACAGCCACCCGCCACAGGACCGCAATAACAAAAGTCGCGGTGATCCACGGCGCCAGGCGAGGCGCCGTCGGCGCGAGCGCAAGGCCGAGGGCCGCCAGCATCCAGCCGAGACGTAGCGCGGCCGGATCAGACATCTTCTGTTCCCATGCCGCCGGGATAGAGGGCCAGTGCGCCAAGGCACCGGCGCCGGTGGGCGGGGCCCATGCCCGGCGGGATTTCCGTTCCGGGCAGGCGCAGCCCGTAGGCGCCGCCGCCGGCATGCGCGTCGAGCACCCAGCGGCACAGAACGGTGAGCCGGGGCTCTACCGGCATCGCGCCGAGGCTGAGCCAGTCCAGCCAGACGCTGCCGCGTGCGCTGCCGGCAAACAGCTTGACCGGCAACTCGTCGCCGCGGGCGGCGGCCTTCCAGGCGACACGTCGCGGGGAGTCGCCGTGGCGGAAGCTGCGCAGGCCCGCGAAGTCATCCTCGCCTTCGTGCTCGTTCCAGCGTCCCCCGGACTCCTCCGTGCCGCCGCGGGGCGGCGGCGGGGCGTGCTCCGCGGGGGCCGGATAGACGACCGTTTCGCATTCCGGGTGAAGCCAGGCCCAGGCGCGGAACAGTCCGAACGGAAAGCTGGTGTGCACGCGGATCCGGTCGATCACCAGGCGGCCACGGCGCTGCGTCGGCAGATCGACATGCACTTCGCCCGACGTGCCCGGCGCCAGGTCGAGTGCCGCGCTGGAGGCCGAGGCACAGCTGGCCTGCAGGTCCAGGCGGGCGCTACGGCCGGGATTCTCGAGGGTGAATTCCAGCCGGGCGGGCTGGCCGGCGAAGGCGGGGCGCAGGTGGAAGCCGCGGGCGATCGTGCCGCTCAGATTCTGGTGACACCAGTGCATGGCCACGAGTCCCAGCCCGGCGAGCAGGAAGGTCAGCGCGAAGCCCATGCTGTTGCTGTAATTCATCGAGGCCAGCAGCATGCCGAACAGGCTCAGGCCGTAACCTGCGCCCAGCGCGGTCGGCAGGATATAGATCCGGCGCCGATGCAGCGCGACGGGATCGCCATCCGGGCCCTGCCGGCGTCGTATCCAGTGCGCCACCCGGGAGCGCAGCCGGCTGGCGGCCGGCGCGCCGGCTTCAGGGGACGGCGACCGCAGCGACAAGGCGTTCTCCGGGGTCGCCACCGCCGGTGTCGCCCTCGGTCCGCAGCCGGTGCCCGACCACCGCCGGCGTCACGGCCTGCACGTCTTCCGGGATGACCGACTTGCGCCCGTCGAGCAGGGCCCAGGCGCGCGCACTCCGCAGCAGGGCGATTGCGGCCCGGGGCGACAACCCGACACCGAAGCCCGGACGTTCCCGGCTCCAGGCCACCAGCGCCTGGACATAGTCGAGCAGCGCCTCGGAGACATGCACCTTGCCGACTTCCCCCCGCAGGCGCAGCAGCATCCCCGGTTCACCGGCCGGCGGCAGGCTGGCGAGCAATACGCGCCGATCCTCGCCGCGCAGCAGCTTGCGCTCGAGCGCGGGTTGGGGGTAACCGAGCCGGATGCGCATCAGGAAGCGATCCAGCTGGGATTCCGGCAGCGGGAAGGTGCCCACCTGGTCCTCCGGATTCTGCGTCGCAACCACGAAAAACGGCTCCGGCAAACGGTGGCTCACGCCATCCACGGTGACCTGGTGTTCCTCCATGGCCTCGAGCAGCGCACTCTGTGCCTTGGGCGTGGCACGATTGATTTCGTCGGCGAGCACCAGCTGGGCGAACACCGGCCCCGGGTGAAAACGGAAATCGCCGCCTTCGCGCTGGTAGATCGATACGCCCACGACGTCGGCCGGCAGCAGGTCGCTGGTGAACTGGATCCGCTGGTAGCTGAGTCCGAGCGCATGGGCGATGCCGTGGGCGAGGATCGTCTTGCCGACGCCGGGGACATCCTCGATCAACAGGTGCCCGCCGGCCAGCAGGCAGGACACGCAAAGCCGCAGCTGGCGATCCTTGCCGAGGATCACCGTCTGCAGCAGCCGCAGGGACTCATTGATCCCGGCTAGGTCCTCGCCCAGCGTGGGCAGCGGCACCGCGGGCGCCTCAGGCGAGGGCACGGACGCGCTCCAGTTGCTGTTCGAGATTGGCGATGCCCTCGAGGAGTTCCGCCGCTCGCCGACGTTCTTTCTCGACCACGGCGGCGGGGGCGTTGTCTACGAAGGAGGGCTTGTCGAGCTTGGCCTGCGTCTTGGCGAGATCGACGCGCAGCTTGTCGCGCTGCTTGTCCAGGCGCGCCAGTTCCGCCTCCGCATCGATCAGGCCCGCCATCGGCACGAGCAGCTTCGTGTTGCCCAGCAGCACCGTGGCGGCCGGAGGCGCCGCCGCTGCGGGCGCCAGCACCTCGATCGATTCGAGTCGCGCGAGGCGCAGCAGCAGCGTCTCGTTGGCCGCCAGGCAGGCCAGCTCGTCCTCGTCCGCATCCTGCAGCAGAACCTTGAGCGGCTTGCCCGGGGCGATGTTCATCTCGCCGCGGACCTGGCGGACGCCCAGGACGAAAGCCTGCACCCAGGCCATCTCGGTTTCGGCCCGGGTGTCGCGCGGATAGTCGGCGACGTCCGGGTAGGGTTGACGCATGATCGTTTCGCCATCGATGCCGACCAGTGGCGCTGCTTTCTGCCACAGCGCCTCGGTGATGAACGGCATCACGGGATGCAGCAGGCGCAGCAGGGCCTCGAGTGTCCCGGCCAATGTCCGGCGGGTGCCGCGTTTTTCGGCCTCGCTGGCCTGCTCGGAATGCAGGGCCGGCTTCACGAGCTCGAGGTACCAGTCGCAGAACTCGTGCCAGGTGAACTCGTAGATCGCCTGGGCGGCCAGGTCCAGGCGGTAGGCATCGAAGGACTCCAGGGCGACGCGCGTCGCCTCACCGAGCCGCGAGCGGATCCAGCGGTCCGCCAGGGCGAGTTCGCCGCCGGGCCCGCAGTCTTCGCCCTCGGTGTTCATCATCACGAAGCGCGAGGCATTCCAGAGCTTGTTGCAGAAATTCCGGTAGCCCTCGATCCGGCCGAGGTCGAGACGCACGTCGCGTCCCGTGGTGGCCAATGATGCGAAGGTGAAGCGCAACGCGTCGGTGCCGAAGGCGGGGATGCCCCCGGGAAATTCCTTGCGCGTCGCCTGCTCGATGCGCGCCTTGAGTTGCGGCTGCATCAGGCCGGTGGTGCGCTTGGTCACCAGCGTGTCGATGTCGACGCCGTCGATGAGATCGAGCGGGTCGAGCACGTTGCCCTTCGACTTGGACATTTTCTGGCCTTCGGCGTCGCGCAGCAGGCCGTGTATGTAGACCTCGCGAAACGGCACGTCGCCCAGGAACTTGAGGCCCATCATGATCATGCGGGCGACCCAGAAGAAAATGATGTCGAAGCCGGTCACCAGCACGTTGCCCGGATACCACGTGGCCAGCGCCGGGGTGCGCTCCGGCCAGCCGAGCGTGCTGAACGGCCACAGCGACGAGGAAAACCACGTGTCCAGCACGTCCTCGTCCTGCACCAGCACGACGTCGTCGCCGAGTCCCGAGCGACGCCGCGCGTCCGCTTCGTCCTCGCCGACATGCACGCCGCCCTCGGGGTCGTACCAGGCGGGGATGCGATGTCCCCACCAGAGCTGGCGACTGATGCACCAGTCCTGGATGTTGCGCATCCATTCGAAGTAGGTCTTCGACCAGTTTTCCGGCACGAAGCGCACCCGGCCATCCTCGACGGCGGCGATGGCCGGCGCAGCGAGGTCCGCGACTTTCACGTACCACTGGTCCGTGAGGAAAGGCTCCAGCACCGCACCGCTGCGGTCGCCGCGGGGCACGAACATCCTGTGCTCGTCGGTCTGTACCAGCAGCCCGAGCGCGTCCATGTCGGCGACGATGCGTTCACGGGCCACGAAGCGGTCGAGCCCGCGGTATGCGGCGGGGGTGTCTTCGTTCAGGGAACCGTCCGCGTCCAGGACATTGATCATCTCGAGATCGTGCCGCCGCCCGACCTCGTAGTCGTTGAAATCGTGGGCGGGGGTGATCTTCACGCAACCGCTGCCGAACTCGGGATCGACATAGTCATCCGCGATGACGGGGATGCGCCGGCCCGTCAGCGGCAGCAGCACCTCCCGGCCGACCAGGCCGGCATAGCGTGCATCGTCCGGATGCACCGCCACGGCGGTATCGCCGAGGAGTGTTTCCGGCCGCGTGGTGGCGACCACCAGCGCACCGTCGCCGTCGGCCATGGGGTAACGGAAATGCCACAGCTTGCCCGGCTCTTCCCGGGAGACGACCTCGAGATCAGACAGGGCGGTGTGCAGGACCGGGTCCCAGTTCACGAGGCGCTTGCCGCGATAGATGAGGCCTTCGTCGTGCAGCTGCACGAAGGCATGCGTCACGGCCCGTGAAAGCTCCGGGTCCATGGTGAACTTGTGCCGCGACCAGTCGACAGAGGCGCCCAGCCTTTTCAACTGGCGTTCGATCGTATCGCCCGAGGTGGCCTTCCATTCCCAGACGCGCTCGACGAAGCGCTCCCGGCCGAGGTCCTGGCGCGTCCGGCCCTCCGCATTGAGCTGGCGTTCCACGACCATCTGCGTCGCGATGCCCGCGTGGTCGCTGCCCGGCTGCCAGAGCGTGTTGTCGCCGCGCATCCGGTGCAGGCGCGTCAGCGCGTCCATGATCGTGTCCTGGAAGGCATGGCCCATGTGCAGCGTGCCGGTGACGTTCGGCGGCGGCAGCATGATGCAATAGGGTGTTCCGGAACCCGAGGGCGTGAAACAGTCGAGACGCTCCCATTCGGCGTAGATCGCGGTCTCGAGGTCCTCGGGACTGTAGGTTTTCTGCATCGACGGGGGCTCGTTGTTTTCAGGTACGCAAATGGTTTCGCAGCGCGCGTTCGACGATCTCTGGAAGCTCGTCGCGCAGGCGCGAGGATACCTGTTCGAACAGCGCCGCCTCCACCTCCCGTACCGCGGAGTGCAGCGAGTCGAGGACGACCTCCCATGCGACCGCCACGAGCTCCGCCTTCAGCGCGGCCAGTTCGTGGTCCGAGAACTGCCTTGGCGCCGGGATCGCCACGGAATGGAGCACCGGGGGCGCATCGGGCGTCTCGTCATCCGCCTGTTTGAAAAGCACGGGAATCACCGGCGCCGCCCTGGTCTTGTCGCTCATGTCGCGCCACTCCCGATCCGGTGCGTTTCGAGCACGTAGCCCCTGTCGCGGTAGAACTTGAAGCGTTCCCGGGCCTGCGTGCGCTCGGTCGCATCGCCGCCGACGATTTCCGCGACCCGTTCGAAGCGGCTGAAGAATCCCGGCACGACGCCATCGAGATTCACCAGCACTGCGGCGTCGAACCCCGGTTCCTCGCCCGTGCCGACCTGCACCGGCGTGGCGTCGGCGAGGCTCGGGTCCAGGTCGGGTGCAGCGAGAACGTGCGGGATGAAGCTGCCCTCGCTGAACGTCCACAGCAGGCTATCCAGGCGTCGTGCCGCCGCCGCCGAGGCCGTGTGCAGGTAGACCTTGTGCTTCAGCCGGAAAGCTTTCTCCACCAGGCGGCAGGCGAAGCGCTCCCGCGCCGCTTCGGCCTGGTCGTCGAGGACATAGAAATCAACGCGTGTCATTCCTATCCGGCAGCGGCCCTCAGGCGACGCCGGCCCGGCTCATCAGGAACTGTGCCAGCAGCGGCACGGGTCGTCCCGTCGCACCCTTCGCCCGGCCGCTCTTCCAGGCGGTGCCTGCGATATCCAGGTGCGCCCACTTCAGGTCGCGGGTGAAGCGGGCCAGGAAGCATGCGGCCGTGATCGCGCCACCCTCGCGGCCGGCGACGTTGGCGAAATCCGCGAAGTTGCTCTTCAGCCCCTCGTCGTACTCCTCGCCGATCGGCAGGCGCCAGGCGCGATCCTCGGCATCGACGCCCGCGCGGAGAATCTCCTGTGCCAGCGGGTCGTCGCTGCTCATCAGGCCGCTCAGGTGATGGCCGAGCGCAATGACGCATGCACCCGTCAGGGTAGCGACGTCGATGACGGTGGACGGCTCGAAACGTCGCGCGTAGGTCAGGGCATCGCAGAGGATCAGCCGGCCTTCGGCATCCGTGTTCAGGATCTCCACCGTCTGGCCCGACATGGTCGTGACGATGTCGCCGGGTCGGGATGCCAGTCCGTCGGGCATGTTCTCCGCCGCCGGAACGAGCGCCACGACATTGATCGGCAACTCCAGCGCCACCACGGTCGCCATGGTGCCGATGACGCTCGCTGCACCGCACATGTCGAATTTCATCTCGTCCATGGCGGGGGGCGGCTTGAGCGAGATGCCGCCGGTGTCGAAGGTGATGCCCTTGCCCACCAGGGCGACCGGGGCTTTTTGCTTCGGGCCGCCGCGCCATTCCATGACGATCAGTTTCGGCGGTTGCCGGCTGCCTTGGGAAACCGACAGCAGCGCGTTCATGCCGAGCTTCTTCATCTGGGCTTCTTCGACGACCGAAACTTTCAGCCCGGCGTTCCCGGCGGCCAGTCTGCGCGCTTCGCTGGCAAGGAAGGTCGGCGTGCAGATATTGCCCGGGAGGTTGCCCAGGCGCCGTGCCAGCGACTGGCCATCGGCGACGGCCTTGCCGTGGGTGAAGCCCCGGGCTGCCGCCGACTGGGACTTGCGGTCCGGGAACCAGAGGGTCATGCGCCCGAGCCTGGCCGGCGTCGCGTCGATCTTCGACTTCAGTTCATCGAAGCGATAGGCGGTTTCCTCGGCAGCCTCCGCCGCGTGGCGGGCCAGCAGGTAGGGCTCCCCGTCGGCCACGTCCTCCATGGAAAGGAAGCTGAAGGCGTTCTTGGCGGCGGTCTTCAGCAGCGCGCTCACCGCGGCACCGTGGGCCTTGCGCCAGCCTTTCAGATCCAGTTTCCCCTGTTCACCGAGTCCGGTGAGCAGCAGCCGCTTGGCCGGAATGCCCGACGGGCCGTGGAGGAGCAGGGTGGCGCCGGCCTTGCCGGTGAAGTCGCCGCGCTTCACCAGTCCGGAGATCAGGTTGCCCGCGACAGCATCGATTTCCCGGGCGGCCTGGGAAAGGCGGCCGTTGGCATAGACACCGACGACGGCACAATCCGTTCTCAAGGTCGCCGCGGATCCCGTCTTTGCGGAAAAATCCATTTGCCACTCTCCTCATCCTGACGCGTTAAGATGCGGAAGTTTAATGGATAAGGGGGCAGGCCGAAACTGCGGGCGCCGTGACGGGTATCATCAACCGCTATCTGCTGCGTGAAACCTTCCGCACTTTCGCCGGTGTGACGGTGGTGCTCATGCTGATTCTGCTCGGCGACCAGTTCGCGCGCGGGCTCGCCCGGGCGGCCGCGGATCGCATCCCGCGCGAAGCCGTGCTGCAGCTCATGGGACTGACCAGCATCCAGTACCTGAGCATCCTGGTGCCCGCGGCTTTCTTTTTCGCCGTCATGTTGACGCTGGGACGCCTGTATCGCGACAGCGAGATGGCGGCGCTCAACGCTTGCGGCGTCGGCGCCGCCCGATTGCTGCAGCCGCTGGGCTGGGCCGCACTCGGCGTGGCCGGGGCGCTGGCGGTGCTTTCATTCGACACCGCGCCGTGGGCCGGGCGGGCGTCGATGGAAATCCGCGAGCAAGGCCAGCGGCAGCTGCAGATCACCGCGCTCGAGCCGGGGCGGTTTCGCAGCGCCTCCGGGGGGCGGCTGGTGTTCTATGCGCGGGACAGGAACGAGGCGGGCCAGTTGACCGGGGTGTTCATACAGCAGCGCACGGGCGACCAGGTGGAGATCGCGACGGCGGCCCGCGCCGACCAGAGAGTCTCGCTCGCGGACGATGAGAATTACCTCGTGCTCTACGACGGCATACGCTATTCGGGGAATCCGGGCAGCCCTGAGTTCCGCACGGCGCGCTTCCGGGAGCACGGGATTCCGCTCCCGATGCCGGGGCGCGCCGATCCGGCGGGCGAGCGCCGTTACCTGGCCACGTCCGAGCTGCTGGGCACCGGACAGAGCGAAGATATCGCGGAGCTGCACTGGCGCCTCAGTGCGCCGGCGTCCGTGCTCGTGCTGGCCTTGCTCGCCGTGCCGCTGGGCCGCGCTCCGCCGCGCTCCGGGCGCTACGGGCGACTCGGGTTCGCAATTCTCGTGTTCATCATCTACAGCAACCTGCTCGGTGTGGGGCGCATGCTGATCGAGAGGGGCTACGTGCCGCCGTGGCTCGGGCTATGGTGGGTGCACGGCCTGTTGCTTGCGACCGGCCTGGTGATGCTGTTCCTGCAGGGCGGCGGCGCGTGGCGGCTGCGCGCGCGATGGAGGCGCAAATGAGCATCCTCGATCGCTACCTCGCCATCGCGGCCGCGCGCGCCACGCTGCTCGTCATGCTCGTGCTGCTCGCCCTCATCGGTTTTGTTGCACTCACCGAGCAGCTGCAGGATGTCGGCCGCGGGAGTTTCCAGGTGGCGGATGCCTTCCTGGTCACGCTGGCGCAATGGCCTCGCAACGCCTTCGATGTGTTCCCGATAGCGGCACTGTTGGGCGGCATGATGGGGCTCGGCGCGCTGGCCAGGCACAGCGAGCTCGTGGCGATACGCGCCGCCGGCGTGGGACTCCGGCGCCTGGCCTATTCCATGCTGCTGGCGGGCGGCGTGTTCGCTGTTGCCGCCGCCGCCGTCGGCGAATTGGTGATGCCGCCCGCGGAACGCTTCGCCGACGAATACGCGGACGAGCTGAAACGCAATCGCACCAGCCTTTCGGGCTTGTCGGGGAGTTGGCTGCGCGACGGGGACCGGGTCTTCAATATCCTGCAGGTCGAGAGTCTCGAAAGCCTCGGTGGGGTCTATGTCTACCGCTTCGACGAGGCCGGGCGCCTCGACTCGGTGGCCCTGGCCCGGCGGGCCGAAGTCGACCCGGACCGGACCTGGACGCTCGAGGATGTCGAGTTGACCCGCTTCGGCGAGCGGATCGAGACCGAGTCCCTGCCGTCGGTGGAGATTGCCACCGGCATCGATCCGGCGGTGATGGCCGTCTCGCTGATCGACACGAACAGCATGAGCATTCCGATGCTCCGCGACTATATCCGCTATCTCGAGTCCAACGACTTGCAGGCGCGCCGTTACGAGATGGCCATGTGGCAGCGTATCGCCAATGTCGCGGCCGTGCCGGCCATGGCGCTGCTCGCGCTGCCGTTCGTCTTCGGTCCCTTGCGTGCCGGCGGGAACAGCGCGCGTTTCGTGGTGGGCTTCCTGATCGGGATTCTCTACATCCTCGGCAAGGGCGCACTGGCGGACGGCGCCCAGGTCTACAACGCCCCGATCTGGCTGACGGCCTGGTTGCCGGTGGCGGTGGTCCTCGGTGCGGCGCTCTACGGGATGTCGCGCGTCCGCTGAGCGCGGTGTTCCAGCCGGGTCCCGGACAGCCGGTCATGCCACGCGAGTCCGTCCCGATCCACCAGGACCCAGAGGAAGCCGAGCCCCGCTGCCGACCAGGACAGGAGCGCAGTCGCGAAGCGCAGCAGCGCCGGCCGCAAGCCGGGCGGACGACCGTCGGCGGCGACGACGCGCAGCTTCCATGCACGCATCCCCAGCGTTTCGCCGCGCATCCATGCGCCGACGAAAAACAGCGCAGCCACCGCCAGCAGGTAAGCGCGGAACCACCAGTCTCCCGGTGGCGCCGCCGCGCGGCTCAACGCCACCCATAAAGCGCCCGCGATCATCCACACGGCGGCCAGCGCCAGGCCGTCGTAGAGACAGGCCGCCAGCCGGCGCCCCAGTCCGGGGACGCGCTCAGCCGACCTGGAGTTCACGCGCAAGCCTTTCGATGTCCGAGGGGCCATAGCGTCGCACGCCGGGATGCCGCTCGCGTGCAGCCATGTCGAGCGCGGCCGCCACCGATTCGATCCCGACGCTGCGATAGCGTGCCAGGCGGCCGAGCAGGAGTCGGTCCAACAGCGGTGCCACCCCCTGGCCCAGTCGCTCGCCCAGGCGGAACTCCTCGCGATGCCCGCGCAGCAGGCCCGGCTGCATGATGGCGATGCACGCGAAATCGAGCGACGCGATCGCCGTCTCGGCTTCGCCCTTGGTGCGAAGGTAGAAATTCCGCGCCGCGGGCGACGCACCGGCGGCCGAGACAAGACCGAAAAATCCGGCGCCGGCAGCCTGTGCGGCTTGCGCGAAGCGCACGACGCCGTCGAGATCGACAGCTCGAAAGGCGGCCTCGCTGCCCGCCCGCTTCATGGTCGTGCCCAGGCAGCAGAACGCCTCGCTGCAGCGCCTGGTGGCGAGAACAGCAGGGAATTCTTCCAGGTCTGCGGTGATGTGTTCCACCCATGGGTGGGGTGCAGGCGCCCGGCGTCCGAGGCTGATAATACGCGTGCCGTCACGGCGCGCCAGCAGTCGTGCCAGCAGGCGCTGGCCCACGGCGCCGGTCGAACCCGCGAGCAAGGCAACAGGAGTGCTTGTCATGGTCGCGAGCGTGTCGTCCTGCAGCGCGTGCTGTCAAGCTGAAAAACGCGTGCGGTCGCAAGCTGTTAGACTGACGCGGTTAAATTTTTTGCTTACGGCTACGGAACGATCTCCTACTCCCGCCGAAAATTCCTGTCTGCGTTTCCCTGTCCCGCTGTTGCGGGGCCAAGCTGCCCCGACCTGCCGGGCAGCCCGGAACCCCGCCGCCGTCGCGGTCCGGCACGCAGCCCACACTGAATCAATTTTTTCGCGCGACGCATGCGGGCATGCGTCGTATCCGGGCGTCGTGATGGTTGCGCCGCCAGCCTGTTTACCGAGAGATCGAAGCCGAATGGATGCACAAGACGCCGACGACAAGCTCGTCATCAATGACCTGTACAAGATTTTCGGACCCGATCCCGATGGCGCCATGAGATTGCTGGAACAGGGCCTGAGCAAGGATGAAATCTTCGCCCGGACCCGCGCGACAGTCGGTGTGCAGGGGGCCAATTTCTCCATTCGCGAGGGCGAAGTGTTCGTCGTGATGGGCCTGTCAGGATCCGGCAAATCGACGCTGGTGCGAATGCTGAACAGGCTCATAGAGCCTACGCGCGGGCACATATTCCTCGACGGCGAAGACATCACGAAGATGAGCAGGAAGCAGCTCATCGAGATGCGCCGCCGGCAGATGAGCATGGTGTTCCAGTCCTTTGCCCTGATGCCGCACAAGACCGTCGCGGAAAACGCCGCATTCGGTCTCAATGTCTCAGGACGGCCCGACAGGGAGCAGCGCGACAGCGCGCTCAAGGCGCTCGACACCGTCGGACTCGCGCAGTTTGCCGACAGTTATCCCGACGAGTTGTCCGGTGGCATGAAACAGCGCGTCGGCCTGGCGCGGGCGCTGGCCACCGACGCGCCGATCCTGCTGATGGACGAGGCCTTCTCGGCGCTTGATCCCCTGATCCGGACCGAGATGCAGGACGAGCTGGTGCGCCTGCAACAGCACGAGGCGCATACGATCGTGTTCATTTCGCACGACCTCGACGAGGCGATCCGCATCGGCGACCGGATCGCCATCATGGAGGGCGGATCGGTCGTGCAGATCGGCACGCCCGAGGACATCGTCACGAACCCGGCCAACGAGTACGTGCGGTCGTTTTTCTATGGCGTGGATGTCAGCAAGGTCTTCAACGCCGGTGACATCGCCGAGAAAAAGGCGCTGACGGTATTCGAGCGGCCGGGCGTGAACGTCAGGGCCGCGCTGGCGCAGTTGCGGGACCACAATCGCAGTCTTGCGGTGGTGCTCGAGCGCGGCAACAAGTACCGCGGCCTGGTGAGCACCAAGACACTCGCGCGCGCCGAGGCCGCCGGGGGCGGAGCGAAATGGGACGACGCATTCATTCCCGGCGTCGCAGCCGCCCCGCACGACATGGGGCTGGCAGAGGTCCTGTCGCTCGTCTCGGGCAGTGAGCATCCCGTCCCGGTCACGGGAGACGATGGCGTCTACCTCGGCGTCATCGACCACAAGATCCTGCTGCAAACCCTCGACAAAACGGGCTGAAAATCATGACTATGATGCGCGACGATTTCAATATTCCGATCGACGAGTGGGTCGAGCAGGGCGTCGAGTGGGTGCAGGACAACCTGACGGGCGTGCTCGACGGCATCGCCGAAGGCCTGACGGTTGTCATCGACGGCTTCGAGGACCTGCTGCTCGCGATTCCGCCGCTCGTCCTGGCGGGCCTGATCGTGGCGTTCGCCGCCTGGCGCGTGGGCTGGCGCTTCGGCCTGTTCGCCGCATTCTCCATGGTCCTGTTGTTCGGCATGCAGATCTGGACCGAGACGGTCTCCACGCTTGCACTGGTCATCGGCTCCAGCCTGCTGGCGCTCGTGATCGGCATTCCCGTGGGTATCGCGATGGCGCGCAATGATACCGTCGAGACGATCGTCCGGCCGGTGCTCGACCTGATGCAGACCATGCCGCCGTTCGTCTACCTGATACCGGCCGCCATCTTTTTCGGTCTCGGCAAGGTGCCCGGCGCGATCGCCACGCTCGTCTTCGCCATGCCGCCCGCCGTGCGCCTGACCAACCTCGGCATCCGCCAGGTGAGCCGGGAGAACGTCGAAGCCGGCCTGGCTTTCGGCTGTACCGAGCGGCAACTGCTCTTCAAAGTGCAGTTGCCGCTCGCGATGCCCTCCATCATGGCGGGCGTCAACCAGACGATCATGCTGGCGCTGTCCATGGTGGTGATCGCCTCCATGATCGGCGCCGGCGGGCTTGGCAACACCGTGCTGACGGGTATCCAGCGGCTCGACGTGGGGCTGGGTTTCGAGGGCGGCCTCGGCGTGGTCCTGCTGGCGATCCTGCTCGATCGCATCACGCAGAGCGTCGGCACGACCGGCCGGCGCTCCGCCCGGTCCGGCCCCACGGCATTGATTCCGCGGCTCTGGAATACGCTCCGGGGACGGAACAACTGAGTTCGGCGAAAGCCAGCTGAACGATTTTTTGCAACGAAAGGGAGAACACTATGATTGGAAGAAAACTCAGCAAACTGCTGATGGTCGTCCTCTTGACGACGGGATTCTCGGCCACCGCGGTGGCGCAGGATACGGTGAAAATCGGCTGGACCGCCTGGTCCGATGCCGAATTCGTGACCAAGCTGGCAAAGCGCATCATCGAGGAGCGATTCGACCGAGAGGTCGAGCTGCTGCAAACCGACATCGCGCCCCAGTACCAGGGGCTTTCGACCGGCAGTATCGACATCATGCTGATGTCCTGGCAACCGGACACGCATGCCGATTACGTCGAACGTGTCGGCGCCAAGACGGTCAACCTCGGCCTCTTGTATACGCATGCCCGCCTCGGCTGGGCGGTTCCGGCTTCGATCCCCGCGAGCGAGCTCTCGAGCATCGAGGACCTGAAAAATCCGGCCGTGCGGGATCGCCTGGACGGCACGATCACGGGCATCGACCCGGGTGCCGGCCTCACGCGCCTGTCCAGGGAAGCCATCGAGACCTACGGGCTCGAGGGTTACGAACTGCAGGTGTCTTCGGGCGCCGGCATGACGGCGGCGCTCACCCGCGCCGTGCGTCGTGACGACTGGATCGTCGTGACCGGCTGGAGCCCCCACTGGATGTTCGGCGCCTTCGAGCTGCGCTATCTCGATGACCCGAAGGGCGTGCTCGGCAGCTTCGAACGCGTGCATGCCGTGGCGCGCATGGGCTTCTACCAGGACGACGTCGAAGTGGCCGGTTTCTTCTCGCGCATGCAGCTGCCGATCGACGACCTGCAGGCCGCGATGTACGAAGCACAGGAGACCTCGTACGAGGATGCCGTGACGAAGTACATCGAAAACAACGGCGACCGGATCGACTACTGGGTGACCGGCGAGCTCTGAGGATAAGTGAGCGCGGGAGGGCGCCCGTCCGGCGCCCTCCCGCCATCCTGCCGGCGCTCAGCCGACCAGGAAAATTGCCGCCGCGACGATCGCCACGGCCGTAAGGCCGATGACGCGGAACAGCCGGTCGCCCGCCACCATTCCCGGCGACTGGTCTGCAGCAAGGGCGCGGAACGGCCGCAGGAACACCAGCATCACGACACCGAGTCCCGCCGTGCTCATCAGCACCATGGTGAACAGGCTCGGCATCTGCTCCAGCGCCTCGGGATCGAAGCGTCCCGCGATCAGGCCTGCCATGAGGTTGCCGAGCGCAGCCGCGATGAACCAGGTGCCCATCATCTGCCCCACGTAACGCCGCGGTGCCAGCTTCGTCACGGCCGACAGGCCGACCGGGGACAGGCACAGCTCACCCATGGTGTGGAACAGGTAGGTGAGCACGAGCCACGTGGGCAACACGGTTTCGCCCTGCACCGCGAAAGTCGCCGCCACGGCCATCACGCCGAAGCCGAGGCCGAGCTGGATCAGGCCGAGCGCGAACTTGGCGGGAATCGACGGGTTGAGGTTGTGCCGCGCGAGGAACACCCAGAACCAGGCGAAGAACGGCGCGAGCGTAATGATGAACAGCGGGTTCACGGCCTGCAGCCAGCTGGCCGGCATTTCCCAGCCGAACAGCATGCGGTCCGTGTGCCGCTCGGCGAACAGGTTGAGCGATGACCCCGCCTGCTCGAAGCCGGACCAGAACATCGCCGCGCCGACGAACAGGATGATGATCATGCCGACGCGTCGCTTTTCCAGGTGGTCCAGGCCGCCGCGCAGCAGCAGCCAGGCGAAGTAAGCGGCGGCGAGCACCACGATCGTCACGCCGGCGTTGGCCGCGATGGCGATCGGATTGAGCGGCAGGATGCCGAGCAGTCCGGTGATCACCACCAGCGCGATGAGTCCCGCGCCCCCCCAGGCGATATTGGCGACCTGGCGTTTCTTTCGTGCATCGATCGCCGGGTCGTCACTGAACGGGGTAGGGGCCGCACCGGCTTCGCCGAGGTGATGCTGGGTGGCGCGATACTGGATCAGGCCGAACACCATCCCGACGCCGGCCGCGCCGAATCCCCAGTGCCAGCTGTAGCCCTCGCCAAGCCAGCCGCAGATCAGGGGGCCGAGGAAGGCGCCGATGTTGATGCCCATGTAGAAGATCGAGAAGCCGGCGTCGCGCCGTGCGCCCATGTCGTTCGGGTACAGCTCGCCGACGATGGCGCTGATGTTCGGCTTCAGCAGGCCCGTGCCGACGGCGATCAGCGTCAGGCCGATGAAAATGGTGGCCGTGCTCGGCAGCGCCATGGAGAAATGGCCGGCCGCGATGATGATGCCGCCGTACCAGACGGCGCGTTGCTGCCCGAGCAGGCGGTCCGCGATCCAGCCGCCCGGCAGCGCCAGCAGGTACACCGCCGCCGTGTACAGGCCGTAGATCGCGCCCGCGGTGGGGATATCGATCCCCAGTCCGCCGCGCTCCACCGCCGCCGCGAGAAACAGGATGAGGATGGCCCGCATCCCGTAATACGAGAAGCGCTCCCACATCTCCATGAAGAACAGCGTGTAGAGGCCTCGCGGGTGGCTTTTCTCGGGCAGGTGGGGTGCGCTCGCCGGCGCGATCGGTTCGTTGATCATGGGGTCCCTTCACGGCATGTCCACGGAACGGAGCCGAGACTTTCCCAGCAACGGCGGCGCGCTGCAAGCGCAGGGACAGATGAAGTTGGCGCTCCGTAGGGGATTCGAACCCCTGTTACCGGCGTGAGAGGCCAGCGTCCTAACCACTAGACGAACGGAGCAGCGCGGTTGTGCGGCGACGGGAATCGCGGCGAGGCCCGGCATTCTACTGGCCCGAGCGGCCCGACTCAATGCCCCGTGCAGGTACAGGCGGCGCTTCTGCGGACCTTACTGGCCCGAGGAGCATCAACGACGCCATGGTAGACTTGCGGGCTTGGCTCTCACAGGCGGACACGGATTGGCCAGTTCGGCAACAGGCGCGGATTCACAGCCACGGATCATTCCCCGGCCGGAACACAACGTTTCGCGCGCCCGGATTTCCAACAATGCCCTCAAGGTGCTGTACCGGCTGAGAGATGCCGGCTACCAGGCGTTCCTCGTCGGCGGGGGGGTGCGCGACCTGATGCTGGGGCGCGAGCCGAAGGATTTCGATATCGCGACCGACGCGCACCCGGAAGACGTGCGCCGCCTGTTCCGCAACTGCCGCCTCATCGGCCGGCGCTTTCGCCTCGCCCACGTCTACTTCGGCCGCGACATCGTCGAGGTGGCGACGTTCAGGGCGTCCGAGGACGATCTCGACGCAGATGAGGAAGCGTTGCTGCTGAAGGACGACGAGGGCCGGATCCTGCGCGACAATCGCTACGGCAATATCGAGGACGATATCTGGCGCCGGGACTTCACCGCCAACGCGCTCTACTACAACATCGCGGATTTCTCGATCTGGGATTACGCGGGCGGGGTGGACGACATCCGCGCCGGCCTCTTGCGCCTGATCGGCGATCCGGAAGCCCGCTATCGCGAGGATCCCGTGCGCCTGCTGCGCGCCGTGCGCTTCGCGGCCAAGCTCGGCTTCCGCGTGGAGCCCGGGAGCGAGGCGCCGTTGCGGCCGCTGGCGCCCCTGCTGGAATCCGTCCCGCCTGCGCGGCTCTTCGACGAAGTGCTGAAGATGTTCCTCGGCGGGCACGCGGTGCCGTCCTATGAATTGTTGCGTCGCTACGGCCATTTCGCCCAGTTGTTCCCCGCCGTGGATGCCCTGCTCGACAGCGAGAGCGGGGAACCGTACCGGGCCCTGCTGCTCGAGACGCTCGAGAACACCGACCAGCGCGTGGCGGAAGATGAGCCGGTCACGCCGGTGTTCCTGTTCTGCGCGTTGCTCTGGGGCCCGGTGCAACTCCGTGCCAGGCAGCTGGAAGCGGAGGGCGAGTCGCCGATCCAGGCGTTGTTGCTGGCGGCCGACGAGGTGGCAGATCGCCAGCAGCGGCATGTCGCGGTACCAAGGCGGATCACGACCCCGATGAAAGAGATGATGGTCATGCAGTTGCGCCTGCAGAAGACCCGTGGGCGGCGCGTGCTGGGCATGCTCGCGCGGCCGCGCTTCAGGGCGGCCTACGATCTCCTCTGCCTGCGGGCCAGGGTGGGTGATGCCGATCCGGCGCTCGCGGAATTCTGGACCGGGCTGCAGGCCATGGACGAGGCCGAGCGGGCCGCCGCGGTCGAGCCGGGCAGCCGACGAGGCGCCCCGGGCGATGCGGGCACCGGCGGGTCGGCGCAGCCATCTGGTGCGGCGCCGGGCGAACCCGCCCCCGGTAAGCGCCGCCGCCGCAGGCCGAGACGGCGCAAGCCGGGCGGCTCCGGCGCCGGCTGAGCATGAACGACAGCGTTCTGGTGCCCGCCTATGTCGGGCTCGGCAGCAACCTGGACGATCCGGCGATGCAGCTGCGCCGCGCGTTCGATGCCCTGCGGGCGCTGCCGCGGACCCGACTGGTCGCCAGGTCCGCTCTCTATCAGAATCCCCCCATGGGTCCCGCGGAACAGCCTGATTACGTCAACGCGGTCGCCGGGTTGCTGACCGCACTGGCGCCCGATGCGTTGCTTGCCGCGCTCCAGGCGATCGAGGATCGGCATGGCCGGCGGCGCGACGGATCTCGCTGGGGACCGCGTGTGCTCGACCTCGACCTGTTGTTGTACGGCGATCGCCGGCTGCAGACCGAGACGCTGACCTTGCCGCACCCCGGCCTCGCCGAACGGGCGTTCGTGCTTTGGCCGCTTGCAGAGATCGCGCCGGAGTTGCGTTTGCCGGGTGGCGCACGGGTGGCGAGTCTCGCCGCCGCGCTGGGGAATGCCGATCTTCGAAGACTGGACGACTGATGCCGCGAGAACTTCGTTATATCGCTGTCGAGGGGCCGATCGGTGTCGGCAAGACGTCTCTGGCGCGTCGCCTGGCCGAGACGCTGCAGTTCGAACTCGTGCTGGAGCGCGCCGAGGAGAATCCTTTCCTCGAGCGTTTCTATCGCGATCCGGCGGCGAATGCGCTGCCGACCCAGCTGCATTTTCTTTTCCAGCGCGCCCGCCAGGCGCAGGAGATGCGCCAGGCGGATCTCTTCGAGGGCGGGCGCGTGGCCGATTTCCTGCTGGAGAAGGACCGGATTTTCGCCCGCCTCACCTTGCCGGACGAGGAATATCGACTCTACGAACAGGTCTACCAGGGCCTGGCGCTCGACGCCCCGACGCCTGATCTCGTGATCTACCTCCAGGCCCCCGTCGAGGCGCTGATGGATCGTGTCCGGCGACGCGGCATCGCCTACGAGCAGGTGGTGCGTCCCGACTACCTTAGACGACTGTCCGAGGCCTACCTCGATTATTTTCACCGCTACGACGCGGGTCCGTTGCTGATCGTCAACGCCGCGGGCATCGATCCGGTGAACCGGGACGCGGACTACCTCGATCTTTTGCAACGCATCCGCCGCATGGAAGGCGGGCGCCAGTATTACAATCCGATCCCGTTCACGGCGGCGGATTGATGTTTGCCCGTCACTTGTCCATGCTGAGCCGCGTGGCGCAGCGGGGGTTTGCAACATGACGATGTACAGCCATCTCCAGGAGCGGACGCGCGCCGAGCCGCCCGTCACCCTCGACAGTCTGCGCAAGATGAAGGCCGATGGCGTGAACATCGCCTGCCTGACGGCTTACGACGCAAGCTTCGCCGCAGCCGTGGACGAAGCCGGCACGGATCTCGTGCTGGTCGGCGACTCCCTGGGCATGGTCGTGCAGGGCTTCGACACGACCGTGCCGGTGACCATGGCCGACATGGTCTATCACACCCGCTGCGTGCGCCGCGGCGTGTCCCGCGCCTTCCTGGTCGCGGACATGCCGTTCGGCAGCTATGCGTTGCCCGAGCCGGCCTTCGCCAACGCGGTGCGCCTGATGCAGGAGGGAGGTGCCGCCATGGTCAAGCTGGAGGGCGGGGCGCTGCAGGTGCGTACCGTCGAATTCCTCGCCTCGCGCGATATACCGGTGTGCGCCCACATCGGCCTGACGCCGCAATCCGTGCACAAGCTGGGGGGGTTCAAGGTGCAGGGCCGTGAACAGTCCGCGGCGACCCAGATGCTCGACGATGCACATGCGCTGCAGGAGGCCGGCGCGGACATCGTGCTGCTCGAGTGCGTGCCCTCTGCGCTGGGCAAGGCCATTACGGCCGCACTCTCGGTGCCTGTCATCGGCATCGGCGCGGGACCGGACGTGGACGGGCAGATCCTGGTCCTCTATGACATCCTGGCGGTGACCACCGGGCGCAAGCCGCGCTTCGCGCGCGATTTTCTCGCCGGTGCAGCGGGAATCGGTGATGCCCTGGCGCGCTATGTCGCGGCGGTTCGGGACGGCAGCTACCCGGCCCCGGAGCACGAGTTCTCGTGAGGCGCCCGCCGGTGGCCGCCACCCTGGCGGCACTTCGTGAGCAGATCGACGCCTGGCGGCGCGATGGTCTGCGCATAGGATTCGCGCCGACCATGGGCGGGTTGCACGAGGGGCACCTGGACCTCGTGCGAGCGGCGGCGCGGCGTGCCGATCGCGTGGTCGTAAGCATTTTCGTGAATCCGCTGCAATTCGGTCCGACCGAGGACTTTGCGACGTATCCTCGCGACCTCGACGGGGATATCGAGCGACTCGCGGGCGAGTCGTGTGATCTCGTGTTCACGCCGGACGAGCACATGATGTATCCGCGCGGCCGGACCGACACCACGCGCGTGGAACCCCCGCCGGGACTGGCGAGCATACTCTGCGGCGCCGCGCGCCCGGGTCATTTCGCCGGGGTGGCGACAGTCGTTGCCAGGCTGTTCAACCTCGTCGCGCCCGACGTGGCGGTGTTCGGCGAGAAGGATTTCCAGCAATTGACCGTGATCCGGCGGATGGCGACGGACCTGGCCTTCGACGTCGAGGTGGCCGGCGTGCCGACGCGGCGCGAAGCCGACGGACTGGCAATGAGTTCCCGCAACCGTTACCTGGCGCCGGAGGAGCGATCGCGCGCCTCCGGGCTGTACGCGGCGCTGCAGGCCGCGGGCACTGCGCTCGCCGCGGGCGAAGAGGATCTTGTTGCAATACAACACGCAGGCATGGAAAATATCCGGTCGGCAGGCATGGAGCCCGAGTATTTCGAGGTCCGCCGGCCCGAGGGACTGGAACAGTCGCTGGCGGCCGATCGCCGGTTCGTGATCCTGGCGGCGGCCCGCCTGGGTCGCGCCCGATTGATCGATAACGTCACGGTTGAACTGGATGCGCTTCCCCCGGTCGAACCAGGTGAGGCGGAATAGGATACGCGCGAGAACGGCGTGATGAAGGAGGAACCGATGCAGCTGACTTTGCTCAAGGCCAAGCTACACCGGGCCTGCGTGACCCACGCAGAGCTGGATTACGAGGGCTCGTGCGCGATCGACTCCGACCTGCTGGAACTCGCGGGCATCCTCGAGTACGAGCAGATCCAGATCTATAACGTCACCGGCGGGGAGCGCTTCACGACCTATGCGATCCGCGCCGAAAGCGGTTCGCGCGTGATTTCCGTGAATGGCGCGGCAGCCCACAAGGCCCGCCCGGGGGATCGGGTGATCATTTGCGCCTACGGCGCCATGAGTGAGCAGGAAGCCCGCCTGCACAAGCCGAAACTCGTCTATCTCGATGAGCTCAACCGCGTGACGCGCACCGGGAATGCGATTCCCGTGCAGGCCGCCTGAGTCCTGCGCGCCGCCTCCCAGCCCTGAATTCTAGCTCGCGACCCGGTTGCGGCCGCCCAGCTTGGCGCGGTACAGCGCATCGTCTGCGCGCGCGATCAGGACTTCGAGCGTGTCGCCCGCTTCGGTCGCCGCGACCCCTGCCGAGAGCGTGATACGGGGCGCGGCCGGATCCGTTTCGGTCGCGTTCTGCACGGCCCAGCGGGCCCGCTCGCTGCACGCCAGTGCATCCTCGACCTCCGCCCCCGGCAACAGGATGCAGAACTCGTCGCCGCCGAAGCGCGCCACCATGTCGCCCGGGCGGAAATTGTTTCGCAGGGTTTCCGCCACGAGGCGCAAGGCGCGGTCGCCGGCGATGTGGCCGAATCGGTCGTTGAACTGCTTGAACTCATCGACGTCGACCATGACCATCGAGGTCGGGGTGTCGTCCTTCAGGCATCGCTCGAGACGCCGGCGGAACATGTTGTCCAGCCAGTGGCGGTTGTGCAGGTCGGTGAGCGCGTCGGTCACCGCATGGCGCTCGAATTCCCGGAGCACGCCGACGCTGTCGAGGATGACCTGGTTGTCCGAACGCACACGCGAGGACAGGATGACCAGCAGGTTGCGTGCGAATGCGTGCGAGACGTTGATCATGCGCCACAGGATGTCCTGTTCGATCACCATGACGTGGCAGTCTCGCGCCGCGATCACCCAGGCGGACGGGTCCTTCTCCTCGATGATCGACATCTCGCCGGCGCACTGTCCCGGATGCAGGATCGTCAACGGCGGACTGTCCGCCGACTCAAGGCGCACTTCCAGCGCCCCGGACAGGATGACGAACACCCGCGTATTGCGGATGTTGGGCGAGATCAGGACCTCTCCGGCCTTGACGTCCTGGCGGTGCGTGCGCGCCAGGAACGGTCCGACCGAACGGATATCCACGCCATTGAACAGCAACAGTCCCGAGAGAAAATGACGGATGTCGGGCGCGTCGACGAAATCCACGGCAGCAGAGGTCCCGGGAACCGGGTTGGCATTAATCATCGTGTCTCATCTTCCGTATTCGCTGGTTCACCAGCCATGACGCAGTTGGCAATTCTGTGCGCTGAACAGGCCAAACTCAATGTCGGCCGGCGGCCTGGTGCTGCTCGAGCGCCCAGGCGACATGTTCCCGTACGAGCGGCGAATCGTGGTTGGCGCGGCTGAGCAGGGCGCTGCGGGCCGCCGGATCAGGGGCCGCATTGCCCAGTGCGATCGAGATATTGCGCAGCCAGCGCTCATGGCCGATCCGCCGGATCGCGGAGCCGAGCGTCCGTTCGAGGAACTCCGCTTCGGTCCAGCTGAACAAGGCGACCAGGCCGGAGGCGTCGAGGCCATGCCGGGCACGGAAATCGGGTGCGGCAGCCAGCTGCGCGTAGCGGTTCCACGGGCAGACGAGCTGGCAGTCGTCACAGCCGTAGATGCGGTTGCCCATCGCGGGGCGCAGATGCATGGGTATGGCGCCGGGGTGCTCGATGGTCAGGTAGGAGATGCACAGGCGCGCATCGAGTTCGTAGGGTGCGACGATCGCCGCCGTGGGGCAGGCCTCGATGCAGGCCGTGCAGCTGCCGCAGTGCGCGGCGCCGGGTTCGTCCGCCGGCAGCGGCAGGTCGGTGTAGATCTCGCCGAGGAAGAACCAGCTGCCCGCGTCCCGTGACAGCAGGTTCGTGTGCTTGCCGATCCAGCCAAGCCCGGCATCGCGCGCCAGGGCCTTCTCCAGCACCGGGGCGCTGTCGGTGAAGACGCGATAGCCGAAGGGGCCGGCCGTGGCGGCGATACGCTCCGCGAGCCGCTGCAGCCTTTGCCTGAGGACCTTGTGATAGTCGCGGCCCAGCGCGTAGCGGGAAATGTAGCCCAGGCTGCGATCTGCGAGGACGGCTTCGGCGGGCTCGGCCTCGGGCGGAAAATAATCCATGCGCACGGAGATCACGGTGACGGTGCCGGGGATCAGCTCTGCCGGACGGCTGCGGCGCGTGCCATGGCGCGCCATCCAGTTCATTTCCCCGTGGCGCCCCAGGGCCAGCCAGCGTTTCAGCCATGCCTCGTCATCGGGAAGATCGATGCGGGCGATGCCCAGGGCGCCGAAACCGAGCTCACGGCCCCATGCCGAGATATCGCGCGCCTCGATCATGGTTGCGTCTCCATGGGCGACAGTATAATCAGGGACATGTCCTCGATGCCCCGCGAGCTTTGGACCGCCGGCCAGGTGCGCGAACTCGATCGTCGCGCCATCGAGCTGCATGGCGTGTCCGGACGCGAACTGATGGAACGCGCGGGCGCCTTCGCATTCCATGCCCTGTTGCACCGGTGGCCGGCGAGCCGCGCATTGACCGTCGTGTGCGGCGCAGGCAACAACGCGGGCGACGGCTATGTCGTCGCGCGCCTCGCGCGGCGGGCCGGGCTGACCGTGCGGCTGCTGTCGGTGACGGACCCGTCCGGGCTGACGGGCGATGCCGCCGCAGCCAGCGCAGACTTCCGTCGTGAAGGCGGGGAGATCCTGCGCTGGGACGGGACGGGTGACCCGGGCGGCGACGGCCCGCTCGTCGATGCCTTGCTGGGCACCGGGCTCTCGCGCGAAGTGACGGGCGCGTTCTCATCCGCCATCGAATCGATCAACGCCACGCGGCGTCCGGTGCTTGCGCTGGATCTGCCGAGCGGCCTCCATGCCGACACGGGACGTGTCATGGGTACGGCGATCCGCGCGCACGTGACCGCCTGTTTCATAGGGCTGAAACTCGGATTGTTCACCGCGCACGGCCCCGAGCAGGCCGGCGAAGTGCTGTTTTCGTCGCTCGACGTGCCGGCCGGGCTCGCGCGCGGCATGGTGCCGGCCGCGCGGCGCCTCGAAGCCGCGGCTTTGTCCGACTGGTTGCCGCGCCGGCCGCGGGATGCCCACAAGGGGCATTTCGGCCACGTACTCGTGGTCGGCGGTGATCGCGGGATGGGCGGCGCGGCCCGGCTCGCCGGCGAGGCGGCATTGCGGGTCGGTGCCGGCCTGGTCACGGTTGCGACGCGCGAGGATCACGTGGCTGCGATGGTTGCCGCGCGCCCGGAGCTGATGGGCCGCAGCGTGGCAGATCGGGCCGGCCTCGAGCCGCTCCTGGAACGCGCCACCGTGGTCGCGGCCGGGCCGGGACTGGGCCGCTCCGCCTGGGGTCGTGACCTGCTCGACGGTGTGCTTGCCTCCGGATTGCCCTGCGTGCTGGACGCCGATGCGCTGAACCTCGTCGCGGAGGCGCCACGCCGGCTGGGCGATAGCGTGGTGACGCCTCACCCGGGCGAGGCGGGTCGCCTGCTGGGCAGTGATGCCGCGGCGGTCGAAGCAGACCGGGCGGCCGCGGTGCGCGCGCTGCGTGAGCGCTACGGCGCGGTGGTCGTGCTCAAGGGCGCCGGCACGCTGGTGTGCGGCGCCGGCGAGACCTTGTGGCTGTGTGACCGCGGCAATCCGGGAATGGCGAGCGGCGGCATGGGCGATGTGCTCACCGGGATCATCGCGGGCCTCGCGGCCCAGTTGCGCGACCTGGAACGGTCCGCCAGCGCCGGGGTGCTGCTCCATGCCCTGGCGGCGGACGACGCGGCGCGGGCGGGCGAACGGGGCCTGCTGGCCGGCGATCTCCTGGGCGGGCTACGGGCCTGGGTAAATCCGGCCGATGCGCATCAGGCTCGCTGATCCGGCGGCGACCGAAGCGCTGGGGCGCGCCCTGGCGATGCCGATGGCCGAGGCGTCCCGCCGGGCTCCAGTGGTGGTGCACCTGGCCGGACCGCTCGGTGCCGGGAAGACGACGCTGGTACGCGGACTGTTGCGGGGCCTCGGTCATGAAGGACGCGTCCGCAGTCCGACCTTCACTTTGCTGGAACCTTATGAGCTGTCCCCGTGCGACGTGGTGCATCTCGACCTCTACCGGCTGGCCGACCCCGGGGAACTCGATTATCTCGGCCTCGTGGACATGCTTGCGCCCGGGACCCTGGTGCTGGTCGAGTGGGCCGAGCGGGGCGGGGCCCGGCTGCCGGACGCCGACGTGCGCCTTGCGCTGGAGTATGCCGGCACGGGACGCGCCGCGGACTGCGAACCCCTGAGCCCCGCGGGGCGGGCGATTCTTGCTGCCAGCGGGACGCTCCCGCAATAGAAAGTCCAACAGGTTTCGCTTGCAGCCATCTGTTTAATAAATAGATATTGCCATCGACTGGGGAATGCGTTTAAAGTTGGCTCCCGATATCCAACCGAACTGTTGGAAATGCCAAGGAAAACGCTCGCCAGCCTGTTCCTGCTGACCTGCCTGCTCGCCTCGACGCTGCAGGCGGCCGTAGAAGTGCGCGATGTGCGCCTGTGGTCCGGCCCGGACTCGACGCGTATCGTGCTCGATCTTTCGCAGCCGGTCGAGCATCGGCTGTTCACCTTGCAGAACCCGAGTCGCGTGGTCATCGATCTGTCCGCGGCCCGGCTCGTGATGCCGCTGGCCGACCTGCCCGCGGGCGCCGGCGCAATCCGCTCGGTGCGCGGCGCCAACCGTTCCGACGGCGCGGCACGCCTGGTGCTCGATCTGGATGCGATGACGAATGCGCGCAGTTTCCTGGTGCCCCCGAAGGGGCGCTACGGGCATCGGCTGATCGTGGAACTCGATGCGCAGCGCCGCCCTGTGCAGCGCCCGACGGTGCGCGCGGACGAGGGCAGCCGCGATCTCGTGATCGCGGTGGATGCCGGTCATGGCGGAGAGGACCCGGGCGCGGTGGGGCGCAAAGGCACCTATGAGAAAGATGTGGTGCTCGCCATCGCGCGACGGCTTGCAGGCCATATCGACCGCGAACCGGGCATGCGCGCCGCGCTGACGCGTAACGGAGACTATTTTCTCAGCTTGCAGCAGCGTGTCGAACGCGCGCGTGAGCACGGCGCCGATCTCTTCATTTCCATCCACGCGGATGCCTTCAATAACCCCAAGGCCCGCGGCTCTTCGGTATACGTATTGTCGCCCAAGGGCGCGACTGACGAGGCCGCCCGGTGGCTGGCGGCGCGGGAGAATGCCGCCGACCTCGTGGGCGGTGTGAGCCTGGACGACAAGGACGATCTGCTCGCCTCGGTGTTGCTCGATCTTTCGCAGAACGCTTCGATCGGCGCCAGCCTGGACGCGGGCGACTTCGTGTTGAATCGCCTCGGCGCGGTGAATCGCCTGCACAAGAGCACGGTGCAACAGGCCGGCTTCGTGGTCCTCAAGGCGCCGGACATTCCCTCGATCCTCGTGGAGACGGCTTTCATCTCGCATCACGAGGAAGAGACGCTCTTGCGGCAGCCGGCCTACCAGGAAAAGGTGGCCACGGCGCTGATGTCCGGCCTGCGCGAGTACTTCTACGCCAATCCGCCGCCCGGTACCTGGGTCGCCCAGCATCGCGCCCGCGGCGGTATGCCACGTGAGATCGTGATTGCGCGCGGCGACACGCTCTCGGGCATCGCGAGCCAGTACAACGTCAGCGTCCCCGTCCTGCGCCGCCACAACAACCTGAAAAACGACAAGATTCGTGTCGGCCAGGTGATCGCCATCCCCGGCGGCTGAGGGCTTCCGGGGCGCGCCCCGGGGTTCAGGGCGGAGGCCGCGTGCGGCGGTCCCTTTGGTATGCTTGCGTGTGCCCATGCCCATCCGCCAGCTTCCAGCGCAACTCATCGACCAGATCGCCGCCGGCGAGGTGGTCGAGCGTCCGGCGTCCGTGATCAAGGAGCTGGTCGAGAACAGCCTCGACGCAGGCGCCACCCGCATCGAGATCGAGGTCGATGGGGGCGGACTGCGACGCTGCCTCGTGCGCGACGACGGTTGCGGCATCCCCCGGGACGAGCTCGCCCTTGCGTTGTCCCGCCATGCCACCAGCAAGATCACCAGCCTCGAGGACCTCGAGCGTGTCGGAACCTTGGGGTTTCGCGGCGAAGCCCTGCCGAGTATTGCCTCCGTGTCCCGACTGTCGGTCACCTCGCGACCCGTCGGCGCGGATGATGCGTGGCAAGTGGAGTCCGACGGCTCTCGGCTCGGTTCGCCGGTCCCCGCGGCCCACCCGCAGGGCACCACCATCGTGGTGCGCGACCTGTTCTTCAACACGCCCGCACGGCGTCGCTTCATGCGCGCGGAGCGGACCGAGTTGTCGCACGTCGAACGGGTCGTGAGGCGCCTGGCACTGTCGTGTTTCACGACGGGTTTTCGTCTCAGTCGCGATGGCAAGGTGCTGTTCGATCTGCGCCCGGCGGCCGATCCGGCGGCCCGGCTGCGCCGGCTCGGAGAGGTGTGCGGCGAGCTGTTCGCGGCGCAGTCGATGGACATCGACCAGGGCGCCGCCGGATTGCGGTTGACCGGCTGGCTGGGCTTGCCGACCTTCTCGCGCTCGCAGCCGGACCTGCAGTATTTTTTCGTCAACGGGCGGATGATCCGCGACCGCCTGGTGACCCACGCGATGCGCCAGGCCTACGCCGACGTATTGTTTCACGGTCGCCACCCCGCCTATGTCGTGTACCTCGAGATGGATCCCGCGCTGGTGGATGTCAATGCGCATCCGACCAAGCACGAGGTCCGCTTTCGCGACGCACGCAGCATCCACGGATTTCTCTACCGGGCGGTCGAGCAGGCCCTGGCCGGGACCCGCCCGGCGGCGGGCAGCGCGCCGCCGCCGGCGACCCCGCGCTTCGCCTCCGAAGCCGACAGCAGCGCCTGGACCGGCCCGGCACGGCAGGACGCAATGCGCTTCGCCGCCCGCGAGCCGGTCCCTCCGGAATCCTCCTGGCCGGCCTTCACCGGTGCTGGAAGCGACGACGACGTCCACGATCGCAGCCAGGCGGCGCAAGACGACACGCCGACACTCGGATACGCCCTCGGGCAGTTGGGCGGGATCTACATCCTCGCCCAGAATCGCGACGGGCTGGTGATCGTCGATATGCATGCCGCACACGAGCGCGTGCTTTACGAACGGCTGAAACATTCCTTGTCGGGCAGCGGCGCCCCGGGCCAGCCGCTGCTCGTCCCGATCAGCCTGCGCGTCTCGACGACAGAGGCGGAGCTGGCGGAGGCGTTCGCGCCGGACCTGGCGCAATTCGGCTTCGAACTCGACCGCCGCGGACCGGACGTGCTGGTGGTGCGCCAGGTTCCCGCCCTCCTGCAGTCGGCGGACACGGAGTCCCTGTTGCGCGACATTCTCTCCGACCTCGCCGAGCAGGGCAGCAGCCGCAGGCTGGAGGAACGCATCAACCAGTTGCTGGGCACGATGGCCTGTCACGGTGCGGTGCGCGCGAACCGGCAGCTCACCGTGGCGGAAATGAACGCGTTGCTCAGGGACATGGAGCAAACAGAGCGTGCGGACCAGTGTAATCACGGCCGGCCGACCTGGACGCAGCTGAGCGTCCCGGAGCTGGACAAGCTGTTCCTGCGTGGCCGCTGAAAACGCGTCTTCGGACACGACCCGGGCAATCCTGTTGATGGGGCCGACCGCCGCCGGCAAGACGGCGCTGGCGCTCGAACTGGCGCGCGCACTGCCGGCCGAAATCATCAGCGTGGACTCTGCACTCGTCTACCGGGGCATGGATATCGGCACGGCCAAGCCCTCTGCCGCGGTGCGCGCGATGGTGCCCCACCATCTCATCGACATCGTGGATCCCGCCGAGGCCTACTCGGCCGGCCGCTTCCTTCGCGATGCGCTGACCGCCATGGACGAGGTGCGCGCGCGCGGGCGCATTCCGATCCTGGCTGGCGGCACGATGCTGTATTTCCGGGCGCTGCAACGCGGGCTCGCCACCTTGCCCGAAGCCGACGCGGCCGTGAGAGCCGAGATCGACACCGCTGCCGCCCAGCGCGGCTGGCCCGCCCTCCATGCCGAACTTGCGTCCGTGGATCCCGTGGTGGCGGCCCGCATCAATCCGAACGATTCACAACGCATCCAGCGGGCGCTGGAGGTCTGGCGGCTCACCGGGGCGCCATTGTCGGAGCTGCAAGCCGCCGCGGCGCGGGCGCCGGCGGGCTGGACGTTCCTCAAGCTGGGGCTGGCCCCGGCTTCGCGGCCCGAACTGCATGTGGCGATCGGGCAGCGCTTCGAGGCCATGATGGCGGCGGGATTCCTCGCGGAAGTCGAGGGCCTGCATGCCCGCGGCGACCTGCACGCCGGACTGCCCTCGCTGCGGGCCGTGGGATACCGCCAGCTCTGGGCCTATCTCGAGGGCGCGTGTACCCTGGACGAGGCACGCCGGGACGCGGTCACCGCCACGCGTCGTCTCGCCAAGCGGCAGATGACCTGGTTGCGCGCCGAATCCGGGGTGCGCTGGCTGGCCGGGGGCGGGGCCGACGACCTCGACGAAATTCTTGCCTGGTGCGGCTCCCAGGGGGCCGGTTGCCGGACGGGAATGTGATAACCTTTCATTTCGGGCGCTTCAGGCGCGGACCCGCTTGCGCCCGGGCGGTGAAGGCAAAGCCGAAAACAACCAGATCGGTCCGACAGGAGAGTGCATCCAATGGCCAGAGGGCAGTCGCTTCAGGACCCGTTCCTCAACGCCTTGCGGCGGGAAAAGGTACCGGTGTCCATTTACCTCGTGAATGGCATCAAGTTGCAGGGCCAGGTCGAGTCTTTCGACCAGTTCGTCGTGCTGTTGAAAAACAGCGTCAGCCAGATGGTCTACAAGCACGCGATTTCCACCGTCGTGCCTTCGCGAAATGTCAGGATCTCCACCGGGGATGACGCGTTCGGCGACGACGCGGACGCCTGAGTCGGGGATCGGGAGGTTTTTTGTTCGAACGTCCGGGGCACGGTGAGCGTGCCGTACTGGTCCAGATAGGGTTTGGCACACGTCCCTCCGAGGACGAACTCGGCGAACTCGAACAGTTGGCCGTGTCCGCCGGGGCGACCATCGCGGGGCGCCTGCTGGCCTCGCGCACCGTGCCGGACGCCCGCCATTTCATCGGCAAGGGCAAGGTCGAGGAACTCGGCGAGCTCATCCGCGCGAGCGGTGCCGACCTCGTGCTGTTCAATCACGCCCTCTCGCCGAGCCAGGAGCGCAACCTCGAGAAGGCGTTGAGCTGCCGCGTCCTCGATCGGACGGGGCTGATCCTCGATATCTTTGCCCAGCGCGCCCGCAGCTTCGAAGGCAAGTTACAGGTCGAGCTGGCGCAGCTGCGCCACCTGTCTACGCGGCTGGTGCGCGGCTGGACCCACCTGGAAAGACAGAAAGGCGGTATCGGCCTGCGCGGCCCTGGCGAGACGCAGCTCGAGACCGACCGCCGCCTTCTCGCCCAGCGCATCCGCAACCTGACCCGCCGGCTGGAGCGCGTCGACAAGCAGCGCGAGCAGGGACGACGCACGCGCCGCAAGGCCGAGGTGCCGACAGTCGCGCTGGTCGGCTACACCAACGCCGGCAAGTCCACGTTGTTCAACCAGCTCACTTCGGCGGACGTCTACGCGGCGGACAAGCTGTTCGCGACGCTCGACCCGACGTTGCGCGGCCTGCAGCTGGCGCCCGGCCTGGACGTGGTGCTGGCGGACACCGTCGGTTTCGTGCGCGACCTGCCGCACGAGCTCGTAGCTGCATTCCGCTCGACCCTCAGGGAGACGCAGGACGCCGAACTGCTGTTGCACATCGTCGACCTGGCGGATCCTCTGCGCGACCAGCGCATCGGTGACGTGAACGGCGTGCTCGAGGAGATCGGCGCGGAAGAGGTGCCGCAGTTGATCGTTTACAATAAGACCGACCTGCAGGGCGAGCCGCCGAGTCTCATGTACGACGACACGGGGGCCATTCGCGGCGTGCGGCTTTCGGCGCGCACCGGCGAGGGCCTGGACCTGCTGGTCCAAGCCTTGCGAGAACATTTTGGCCAAGGCCGCGTGGCGGGGCGTGTGCACCTCGACGCATCGGAAGCGCGCATGCGAGCGAAACTGTACGATGCCGACATGGTTCGTCGGGAGACGGAGGACCAGTCAGGCGGGTGGGAAATCGATGTCGAGGCGCCCAAGGTGGCGTTGGAACGATTCTGTCGCGATACTGGTCTGAACAGGGGACGCATACGGCCCTGCCCTTGTGAGGGTATGGGCGCATCCCTACAATCACGCACGGTTGCCTGACGAGGAATTCTCCCGGGCGGACCCCGCGCGTAGCGTAAATTTAAGGAATACCATGGCTTGGAATGAACCTGGCAAGGGCGGCAATCCCTGGAACTCGGGAGGGCGCAAGGAAGGACCCCCGGATCTCGACAAGGTCGTACGCGACTTGCAGCGGAAAGTCTCCGGCATTTTCGGCGGCAAACGCGGCGCCGGTGGTTCTGGCGGCGGCAGCGGTGGCAGCGGTGGCAGCGGCGGGGCCCTGGCGGGCATCGGGCTGATCGGGGCGGCCGGGGCGGTGCTCTGGGCGTTGTCCGGCTTCTACCAGGTGGACGAGGCGGAGCGCGGCGTCGTGCTGCAGTTCGGCGCCTTCAACAAGATCACCCTGCCGGGCCTGCACTGGCACATTCCCTATCCGATCCAGCGGGTCGAGACGGTCAATGTCACCCAGGTCGCATCGTTCACGCACTCGACCCGGATGCTGACGGCCGACGAGAACATCGTCAGCGTCGATCTGCGCGTGCAGTACCGCCGCGCGGATGCGCGCGCCTACCTGTTCAACGTGCGTTCCCCGGAGGAGACGCTCGGCGAAGTCACCGAGACGGCCATTCGCGAAGTCGTCGGCAAGAGCACGCTCGATTTCGTCCTGACCGAGGGTCGTGCCGAAGTGGCGTCCCGGGCTCGCGAAATCATCCAGGCGACGCTGGACTCCTACGGCGCCGGGATCGAGATCACCTCGGTCAACCTCGAGGATTCGAACTTCCCCTCCCAGGTCGAAGCCGCGGTCCAGGACGCGATCAAGGCGCGCGAGGATCGCGAGCGCCTGGCGCTGGAAGCCGAGGCCTATGCGAACGACGTCGTGCCGCGCGCTCGTGGTAACGCGGCCCGTCTGGTAGAGGCGGCGGAAGCCTATCGCGAGCAGGTCATCGCGGAAGCGGAGGGTGAATCCGATCGCTTCCTCGCGCTGCTTACCGAGTACGCGCGGGCCCCGGAAGTCACGCGTCAGCGTCTCTATTACGAGACGGTCGAGCAGGTCCTGGGCGGGACGAACAAGGTCATTCTCGACGCGGAAGGAAGCGGCACACTGATGTACCTGCCGATCGACGAGTTGATGAAGCGCTCGGGCCAGCGTCAGAACCAGATGGGTGATCCCGCGGATCTCGGGCAGGTCACGCCGTTACGGCAAACCGAGCGGCAGAGTGACCCTGCCGACCTGCGCGCCAGGGGGACACGTTAATGAATCCTCGTGCTGCTTTAATCCTGCTGATCATCGCCGGCGCCGCGCTGGTGCTGTCCATGTCCCTGTTCATCGTCGACGAGCGCGAATACGCCCTGAAACTGCGCTTCGGCGAAATCGTCCGGGCGGACTTCGAACCGGGACTCCATTTCAAGACGCCTTTCGTCAACACCGTGAGGAAGTTCGACGACCGGGTCCTGACGCGTAACAACCCGAACGAGGCGTTCCTGACGGCCGAGAAGAAGAACCTGCGGGTCGATTTCTACGTCAAGTGGCGCATCACCGATCCGAGCCAGTACTTCCGGTCCACCGGCGGCGACGAGCGTCTCGCCACGAGCCGCTTGCTGGAAATCATCAAGGACGGCTTGCGGGCGCAGTTCGCGCGCCAGACGCTGCAGGAAGTGGTGACGGCCGATCGCCGGGAAGTCATCGATGAACTGATGGACAGCGCCGGGGTGACCGCGCGGGAACTCGGGATCGACATCATCGACGTGCGCGTCAAGACCCTCGACCTCCCGCCGGACGTCAGCGAGAGCGTGTTCAACCGCATGCGGCAGGAACGCGCCCGCGTCGCCTCGCAGCTGCGCGCCGAGGGCGCCGAAACCGCGGAAAGAATCCGCGCCGACGCCGACCGCCAGCGGACCGTCATCATCGCCGAGTCGCAGCGCGACGCGCAGCGGATCCGGGGTGCCGGCGATGCGCGTGCGGCCGATATCTACGCGGAAGCGTTCGGTCGCGACCAGGAATTCTACGATTTCTGGCGCAGCATGCAGGCCTACCGGACTTCGCTCGGCCGGGGCGACGACGTCTTCGTCATCTCGCCGGAGGGCGAATTCTTCCAGTACCTGAAGGATCCCATGGGCGGCCGCGACCGCTGACAGGCCCTGCGGCGCGATGGACTGGACGGACCTCTTGTCGGCCATCGCGCTGGTGATGGTGATCGAAGGCCTCTTGCCGTTTGCGAACCCGAGAGGTTCCCGTCGGGTCATGGCCGAGTTATCCCGGATGCCGGAAAATAAACTCCGTTTGGTGGGCCTCGCAAGCATTGCCTCGGGCCTGCTTTTGTTGTGGTTGGTGCGTTCCTGAGGGATCGCGGGGAGGACGCAGGCGTGGGCAAGAACGTGGTCGTCATCGGCACCCAGTGGGGTGACGAGGGCAAAGGCAAGATCGTCGATCTGCTCACCGACAAGGTGGCCGCAGTCGCCCGTTTCCAGGGTGGGCACAATGCCGGCCATACCCTGGTCATCGAAGGCCAGAAGACGATCGTGCGACTGCTGCCCTCCGGAATACTGCGCGACGGCGTCGCCTGCCTGATCGGCAACGGGGTGGTGGTGTCGCCTGACGCGTTGTTCACCGAGGTCGACGAACTGACCGCCCGCGGCGTTCCTGTCGTGGAGCGCCTCCGGATCAGCCCGGCCTGCCCGCTGATCATGCCCTCGCACGTGGCCCTCGACCTGGCGCGCGAACACGCCAAGGGTGCCGCCGCGATCGGCACCACCGGGCGTGGCATCGGTCCGGCCTACGAAGACAAGGTCGCGCGCCGCGCCCTGCGGGTATCCGACCTCGCGCACCGCGAGCGGTTCGCCGCGAAGCTCGGTGAGGTCCTGGATTTCCACAACTTCGTCCTGCAACGGTACTTTGGCCGCGACACGGTTGACTTCCAGCAGACGCTCGAGCATCTCCTCGCGCTCGGCGAACGTATCCGGCCGATGGTCGCCGACGTCGTGGCGCTCCTGGACGGCTACCGGAAGGCCGGCGCCAACGTGCTGTTCGAAGGCGCGCAGGGCGCCCTGCTGGACATCGATCACGGCACCTACCCCTTCGTCACCTCGTCCAACACGACGGCGGGTGGGGCCTGCACGGGGGCGGGCATCGGGCCGCGCTCCATCGATCACGTGCTCGGGATCGTCAAGGCCTACACCACGCGTGTCGGCGCCGGGCCTTTCCCGACGGAACTGTTCGACGAGATGGGGGAGCATCTCGCGCGCGTCGGCCACGAGTTCGGCTCGGTGACCGGTCGCGCGCGCCGCTGCGGCTGGTTCGACGCCGTGTCCTTGCGCCGCTCGATCTCGCTCAACAGCGTCTCGGGCCTGTGCATCACGAAGCTGGACGTCCTGGACGCCATCGACACGATCCGCATCTGCGTGGGCTACCGCGTCGATGGCCAGGTGGTGGACACGCCGCCGCTCGCGGCCGAGCAGTATGCGGACTGCGAGCCGGTCTACGAGGATATGCCGGGCTGGAACTGCTCCACCGTCGGGATCACGCAATACGATGCGCTGCCCGACAACGCACGTGCCTACCTCGACCGCCTGCAGGATGTGGTCGGAGTGCCCATCGAGATCATTTCGACGGGGCCTGATCGCGCCGAGACGATCGTGCTGCGCAATCCCTTCGACTGACGGACCGCGCGCGCCAGGGCCCAGCGTCGTCCGGTCCCCGGAGATCACCATGGAGATCTACCGCACTCCCGACAGCCGTTTCGCGGATCTGCCGGGGTTCCCCTTTACGCCGCGTTACACCGAGGTGGACGGGTTGCGCATGCATCACGTGGAGGCCGGGCCTGCGACGGCGGCGCCGGTGCTGCTTTTGCATGGCGAGCCGACCTGGAGCTTCCTGTATCGCAAGATGATCCCGCCGATCGCCGCCGCGGGTCACCGGGCCATCGCGCCCGACCTGGTCGGTTTCGGGCGCTCCGACAAGCCGACCCGGGTGACGGATTATTCGTTTGCCCGGCACGTGGGCTGGATGAGCGAGTGGATCCGGCTGAACGGCCTGCAGGACATCACGCTGGTGGCGCAGGACTGGGGCTCGCTGATCGGGTTGCGCCTCGTGGCGGAGCATCCCGGGCGTTTCAGCCGCGTGGTGATGGCGAACGGTTTCCTGCCCACCGGCGACCGGTCCCCGCCGCTGGCATTCAAGCTCTGGCAGGCCTTTGCGCGCTGGTCGCCGGTGTTCCCGATCTCGGCCATCGTGCGCGCCGGGTGCCGGCAACGCTTCGGTCGGGACGTCGCCCGGGCCTATGACGCGCCGTTCCCGGAGCGTAAGGCGATGGCGGGCGCACGCGCCTTTCCGCGGTTGGTGCCGACGCGTCCGGACGATCCGTCCGCTGCCGCCAATCGCGCTGCGTGGAACGAGTTGCGCACCTGGCACAAGCCCTTTCTCACGGCCTTCGCGACCGGCGATCCGATCTTCGGTCGGCTGGACCGCGTATTGCAGGCCGAGATTCCCGGCGCGAAGGGCCAGCCCCACTGCCGCATCTCCGGCGCGGGGCATTTCATCCAGGAAGACCGCGGCGAGGAGCTCGCCCGGATCGTCGTGGATTTTCTCGCGCGGAGCTGAAGATTCAGCCGGGGCGCGAGGAATCGGGTGCGAGCGTAGCAAGTGGTGCCGAGGAAGTAGCCTGCGTATTTCGCACGGCCGTCCGAATTGTCGCGAATCGGCGCCAGCGGGTCGATTAACTGGCCTTGAGTTCCTCGCGCAACACCCGCCTGAGCGTCGCCTCGTCGACCGGACCCGAGGTCGCGGCCTGGCGCAGGGTGCGATTGATCAGGGTCTGGTAGCCGATGCCCTCGGCCTCGGCCCGCGCTCGGAACGTCGCGAGCAGGTCGTTATCCAGCATGATCGTGATCCGCGTCTTGCCCCTCGCCTGGTTTTGCAGCCGGGCCAGGTGTGGCACATCCTTGGCCCGTTTCGCTTCAGAGAAATCATGGTCCTTGGACATAGAACTCGGCCTCTTTTCGTGTGGCCTTGCGCGCCGAGATGAGTCGGATTCTCTCGTCCCCGCGCAAGGTGTAGACGACCGTCAGGAGCCGCGGCCGGTCGCTCATGCCCAGCAGGATCCAGCGGGGTTCGCCCTCGGATAGCCCATCCTCTCGGGCCAGGGCCTGCGGGTCGAGCAGGGCAGTGACGGCTTCGTCAAAACTGACTCCATGTTTCCTTCGGTTCGCGGCCGCCTTGGCAGCGTCCCATTCGATCGAAATATGCATTGAGTATGTATAAGAGAGCGGTCATTGGCAAGGCCGCGGGGATCCGGGCGCGACGGCGCGCTCGCGGCTTCAGTCGTGGCTGGGACGCCATGCTGGCGCGGGCACGGGATTGCCGAGAAGAGTCGGTTTCGCGGGAATTTGATCGAATATGCTGGGGTGCAAGGTTGAGAGTAAGGGCGCCGCGGTAGGACCACTCAACGCCCTCTGGGCTCAGAGGCACAAGAAGAAAATGTCACCGAAGCCGAAATAGCGCCAGGCGGCGATCATGAGGCCGATGAAGAAAAGGGCAAGGCCCGCCATGCCCGCCGCGTCGAAAATCGCCTTCCGCCCACGCGTGATCCTGGTCGGAAAGAACAGCGGGGCTCTGGGGTGAGGAGCTTGCCGGCTCCGAAAGGTGAGGATCGCCCTGATGGTCAGGCCGAGGCCAGCCAGCGCGAACGGGAAGAGCCAATAGACGATGATCAGGCGCATCCAGTTCGCCGCCTCGCAATCGGGCGCGTCTCCCAGGGACTGCGCTTTCGGTACCACCCAGAACTGGGCACCGAACGCCCAAGCAATCAATACGGCCCAGATGACGATCACGAGCGCGCGTGAGGCCGGCGTCGGCAAGGCGATATGTTCGCGCCTGGCTTTCTCCAGCGCGCCCGGCCGAAACCAGGCTGCCAGCGGGTGCTCCGGCCCCGCATGCCTGGCGACTTCGTCGAAAATCTCCGGGAGCTCCATGCCGACGACACGCGCCACGATCTCCGTCCTGTTGGTCCTCGACCGGAGCATGAGTCGCGTGACATCAGCCGGATCAGATTCCGGGTCGCCAAGCACGACCGCTTCGATCTGGCCCCGGCCGAGGCGCCGCTTGCCACCGCTCTGGTCCATCCCGGAGACGCCCCACGAGTCCAGCGACCACTCGCGGCGCGAGTATCGCCGGTACATGACGACTCCGGCGACGAGCGAGACCGCAGCGAAGATCGTCGCCAGTATGCCAAGCAGCTTGAGAGTGCCTGCCAGGGGAATACCCTCGAGCACGATGCCCAGGGCGAATGGAAAGAGGAGAGCGATCGTGCCCCAGCCGACCGATATGGCGGCCATGCGTATGCAGTCGGAGAGGGTGGGCCTGACGATCATCCGGGCAGCATATAGCTGCCGAATTGGGCCCGAAATAGCTGTTGCGAAGTATTTGGTGCCGAGGAGAGGACTTGAACCTCCACGGGGTTTCCCCCACTGGCACCTGAAGCCAGCGCGTCTACCAATTCCGCCACCTCGGCACGAGGCACAGGCAAGAGAACCCTGCCTGAACGGGACGCGAAGAATACGGCCGGCGTGTATCCTTGTCAACGCGGCCGGGAGCTTTCCCGGGCGAGAGATGACTTTGGCCCGGGAGGCTGACATGAAACACCAGGGAAGACGCGGGGGCACGTCCGTCAAGCCGCGTCGCAGCGGATCCGACGAGACACGCTACCGCGTCGCGATTCCCTCGCGCGAGGAGGTGCTGGCGGCGCTCGAGTCGGCCGGCCGGCCGCTGGAACCGAAAGCGTTGTTTGCCGCGCTCGGCGTCGACGATCCGGAAGTCCGCTCGGCGCTGGGCAACCGTCTGCGGGCCATGATCCGCGACGGCCAGATCATCGCGAACCGGCGCGGTCACTACTGCCTCGTCGGTCATATCGGGCTGGTCGCCGGCATCGTGACGGGACATCGGGACGGCTACGGATTCGTCACGCCTGACGCCGGCGGCGACGATATCTACCTGCCGCCGCGAGAGATGCGGGAGGTCATGCACGGCGACAAGGTCGCGGTGCGGATCGCCCGCACCGACGAGCGGGGCCGCGCGGAGGGCAAGCTGGTCGAGGTGCTGGCGCGCAACACCAGCGAAATCGTCGGCCGCTACGTGCGCGAGAGCGGGGTCGGTTTCGTGATCCCGGACAATCGCCGTTTCGCGCAGAGCGTCGCCGTACCGCCCGCCGGTGCAAAGGGCGTGAAGCCGGGCGATATCGTGGTGGTGGAACTGATCGAGCCGCCCAGCCGCGACACGCAGCCCATCGGCCGGGTGATCGAGAACCTGGGCGAGGGCGGCGCGCCCGGGGTGGAAACGGAAATCGCCATGCGGGCGCATGACCTGCCGTTCCGCTGGCCGGCGGAGGCGCTGGCCGAGGCCGAAGGCTGGGGTGATCGTGTGCGCCCGGCGGCAAAACGCGGCCGCGAGGACCTGCGGGACACGCCGCTGGTCACCATCGACGGCGCCGACGCCAAGGACTTCGACGATGCGGTGTGGTGCGAGCCGGACGGCAAGGGCTGGCGCGTGATCGTGGCCATCGCCGACGTGTCGGCCTACGTCCCGGTGGGAGGGCCGCTGGACGCAGAAGCCCGGGAGCGCGGCACGTCGGTCTATTTCCCGCGCAAGGTCATTCCCATGTTGCCGGAGAACCTGTCCAACGGGCTGTGTTCGCTCAACCCCGGCGTCGATCGCCTGTGCATGGTGTGCGACATGCGCGTGGGCTCGGGCGGCAAGGTGCAGGACGCGCGGTTCTACGAGGGCCTGATGCGTTCGGCGGCGCGGCTCACTTACGACGAGGTCGCCGGCATGCTCGTGGAAGGCGATCCGGCGCTGCGCCGCCGCTACGCGAAAGTGCTGCCTCACCTGGAGCATTTGCACGCGGTCTGGCGGGTGCTCGCGCGCGCCCGGGCGCGACGAGGGGCCGTCGACTTCGACTTGCCCGAGGTATCGATGGTGTTCGATCCGAAGGGGCACGTGGCGCGTGTCGAGCCGCGGCATCGCAACGACGCTCATCGCATCATCGAGGAGTGCATGATCGCCGCCAATGTCGAGGCAGCGCGCTTCCTGGAAAAACAGAAAATCCCCACTCTGTATCGGGTCCATGCGCCGCCGGAAGAGGACCGCCTTGGCGCCCTCAAGGAATTTCTCAGCGCCTTCGGCCTGTCGCTGCCCACGCGCGAACGGCTCGAACCGAAGCATTTCTCCGCCCTCGTCGCGGAGGTGGCGGGCCGGCCCGACGCCGATCTCATCGAGACGGTGATCCTGCGCTCGATGCGCCAGGCGGTCTACCAGCCGGAGAACATCGGGCACTTCGGTCTCGCGCTGGAGCGCTACGCGCATTTCACGTCACCGATCCGGCGTTACCCCGACCTGCTTGTCCATCGCGCCATTCGCCATGCGTTGCGCGGCGGGCAGCCGACGGATTTCAGCTATGGCAAGCCGGAAATGGAGGGCCTTGGCAAGCACTGCTCGGCGACCGAGCGGCGTGCGGACGAGGCCACCCGCGATGCAATGGACTGGCTGAAATGCGAGTTCATGCTCGACCGGGTCGGCGAGACCTTCGACGTGGTCGTCACGGGCGTGGTGGACTTCGGCCTGTTCGTGCAGATCCCGGAATTCCAGATCGACGGCCTGGTGCACATCAGCTCCCTGGGGGGCGACTACTACCAGCGCGACCCCGTCCACCATCGCCTGGTGGGCGAGCACACGGGCCGGGTCTTCCGCCTGAGCGACCGCCTCCACGTGCGCCTGCAGCGGGTCAGCCTCGAGGATCGCAAGATCGATTTCGAGCTCGCGGAGGTTCCCGAGGAAGTGGTCAAGGGGCGCCGCGGCCGGCGGACGCGCAGGAAATGAGCGAGGCTTCGCTGGCCTGGGGACTGCACACGGTGCGCGAATCCCTGCTGCGCGCGCCCGAACGGGTGCTCGAGTTGTGGTTCCTGGCCGGGCGCGGCGATGCGCGCATGGAGGCGTTGCTGGCGCTGGCGCGCGAGCAGGGCATCGCCTGCCAGGCGGTGCGCCGCGACACCCTGGACGGCATGGCGGGCGGCGGTTCTCACCAGGGCGTGGTCGCCCGGCTCGCGCCGGCGGCCCCGCTCGACGAGGATGATCTCGAAGCACTGCTCGACCGCCTGGAACGGCCGCCGTTGCTTTTGGTGCTCGACGGGGTCCAGGACCCGCAGAACGTGGGCGCCTGCCTGCGCACGGCCGACGCCGCCGGCGTGGATGCGGTGATCACGCCGCGCGACCGGGCGGCCGGGCTGACGCCTGCGGCACGCAAGACCGCCGCGGGCGCGGCCGATACCGTGCCGCTCGTGCGGGTCGTAAACCTGGCGCGCTGTCTCCGCAGCCTGAAGGCCCGCGGCATCTGGCTCGTGGGGGCGGAAGCGGGTGGTGAATCGGTGTTCGAGGCCGACCTCTCGGGTCCGCTGGCGCTGGTGCTCGGCGGCGAGGGTGCCGGACTGCGCCGCCTCACCCGGGAGACCTGCGACCTGCTGGTCAGCCTGCCGATGAAAGGCAGCGTCGAGAGTCTCAACGTCTCGGTGGCCGCGGGCGCGTTGCTCTACCTGGCATTGTCAAAACGGTAGCCACGGGAAAGTCACCTCCAGGATTGCATCGGAGCCCCTCTAGCCGTTATCCTGTACGGCTTCGCGCGGGCGCAGTGTCCGCGCGATTCCCTGCCTCACCGCCATGCCGGGCGGGCGGCTAAACCAATCCGAAGGGAGACAACATGCGGCATTACGAGATCGTGTTCCTGGTCCACCCGGACCAGAGCGAACAAGTCCCTGCCATGGTCGAACGCTACCGCGGGATGATCGAGGGCGAAGGCGGCACCATCCACCGCCACGAGGACTGGGGCCGGCGCCAGCTGGCGTTCCCCATCCAGAAAGTCCACAAGGCCCACTACGTCCTGCTGAACGTCGAGTGCAGCAAGGCCGCGCTCGACGAGGTCACGGGCGCCTTCCGCTTCAATGACGCCGTCCTGCGTCACCTGGTGATCGCCAGGGAAGAGGCCGTCACCGAGCCGTCGCCGATGGCCAAGCCGGAAGAAGAGCGTGAAGGCCGCTCGCGCGATCGTGATGACGACGGTGAAGGCCGCCATCGTCGCAGCCGTGACGACGACGATGATGATTCGGGAGATGACGACGATGATTCCTAGGATTCGTCTCAACTGGACTCGTCTCAACCGGACTCAGGAGTAATACGAACATGTCTCGATTCGTTCGCAGGAGAAAGTTCTGCCGGTTCACGGCGGACAAGGTCGTCGAGATCGATTACAAGGATCTCGCCACGCTGAAGGCCTATGTCACGGAGACCGGGAAGATCGTCCCGAGCCGGATCACGGGCACGCGCTCGAACTACCAGCGCCAGCTTGCGGTCGCCATCAAGCGCGCCCGGTTCCTGGCGTTGTTGCCCTACACCGACCGCCACTGAGGCCGGTGTAGGCCCGCGCCGCTTCTGGACGGCGGCTGAGGGTCGTTGCATGTTCGAGTTTGCCCGCTGGATCACGGAACGCGACTACCGCGCGGCATTGATGGCAGCCGGGCTGGCCCTGTTGCCGTTACTGGCGCCCGTCAGTTGCGCGGTCCTCGCCCTGGTGGCGCTGCAGCGCGGTCCGGGGCGGGCGTGGGCCACGGGCGCTTTTGCGGCGGCGATCCTGGCGCTGGTGACGGGGCTCTCAGGCGCTCAACCGATCGCCGGGGTGCTGTCCGCCGTGACGATCTGGGCGCCGACGCTCGCGGTCACGCAGTTGCTGGTCACCAGCGGCTCATTGTCCGCGGCGGCGCGCGTCGCGACCGCCGGGACGATCGTGCTGGCCGGCGCATGGGTATTGTTGGCCCCCGTGACCGGGGAACCCTGGTCCGGCCTGGTCACGGAAATGATCGCTCCGGTGGCCGAGCAGACCGGAACCGACGCAGCTTTGCTGGCCGATCGGCTGCTGGCCCTGCTGCCGGGGATCATTGCGGCGTCGCTGCTGCTGGTGTCGCTCGCGGGATTGTTTCTCGGCATGTGGCTGCATGCGGGGCTGGCCAGTCCGGGGGCCTTCGGCGAGGCCTTCAGGGACCTGCAGCTGGGTTCCGTGACCGGGGCGGTGGGTGCGTTGACGATCGTCGCGGCACTCGCCACCGGCAATGCGGTGGCGGCCGCGGTGGCGCTGCCGGCCGGGACCGCGCTGTTCCTGCAGGGGATCGCGGTCATGCACGCGGTGGTACGCATCCGCAAGATGCACCGGGCGTGGTTGTTCGCGGGCTGGTCCGCGCTGATCGTGTTGTCGCCATGGGCGATGATGGGCTTCGCGTTTTACGGCCTGGCTGATACGTTGATGGACCTGCGGCGGAGGGCCGGGGCCAGGGTTTGAACACTTATGCTCCGGGAGCGATCCCGGGTGACCAAGAGGACGAGGAAGATGGAAGTCATTCTGCTGGACAAGGTCGAGAACCTCGGTGGCATCGGCGACAAGGTCAAGGTGAAGCCGGGTTACGCACGCAACTACCTGTTGCCGCAGGGCAAGGCGACACGCGCGACCGCCGAGAACATTGCCGAGTTCGAAGCGCGCCGCGCGGAACTCGAGGCGAAAGCGGCTGCGGTCATCGCCGAGGCGACGACGCGCGGCGAAAAGATCAACGGACTCCGGCTGGTTCTTCCGGCGAAGGCCGGCTCCGAGGGCAAGCTGTTCGGTTCGATCGGTCCCGCGGACATCGCCGAGGCGGCCGAGGCCGCGGGCGTGGTCATCGAGCGCAGCGAGCTGCGCCTGGCCGAGGGCCCGCTGCGGACGATCGGCGAACACGAGGTCGAGGTCCACCTGCACGCCGAGGTTTCGGCTTCGATCATGGTGGTCGTAGAAGCCGAAGAATGAGCACGGCGGCCGCGCGACACCGGGTCGCGCGGCCGTTCTGCTGTGCTAAGGTGACGGACATCCCGCGTCCCGCCAGGTAAGACTGCATTGGCCGGTATTCCAGAATCCGTCTTTCCGGCACGCAGCCCGGATTCGCTGCGTGTTCCGCCTCATTCGGTAGAGGCGGAACAGTCCGTGCTGGGCGGGCTGATGCTCGACAACAGCGCCTGGGACACCATCGCGGATGCCGTGTCGGCCGGCGATTTCTACCGGCGCGACCACCGCCTGATCTTCACGGCCATCGGCCAGCTCGCCGAGAGCAGCGAGCCGTCGGATGCGGTCACCGTCGCGGAACTGCTGGACCGCAGCGGGGATCTCGAGCACGCGGGCGGCCTGGCCTACCTCGGACAGCTGTCGCGGGACGTGCCGAGTGCCGCCAATATTCGCGCCTACGCAGCCATCGTGCGCGAGCGCGCGATGCTGCGCGAACTCATCCGCATCGGCGGCGAGATCGCCTCCAGCGCCTATCAGCCCGAGGGCCGGGATGCGTCCCAGCTGGTGGACGAGGCGGAACGCCAGGTCTTCGAGATCGCGGAGCAGGGCAAGCGGCGCGGCTCGGGCTTCCAGCCCCTGAAACGCATCCTCGGCAAGACCATCGACCGGCTCGACGAGTTGCAGAAGAACGAGGGCGACGTCACGGGACTCGGAACCGGCTTCAAGGATTTCGACACCATGACCGCGGGGCTGCATCCCGGCGATCTCGTGATCGTCGCCGGGCGTCCCTCGATGGGCAAGACCAGCTTCGCGATGAACATCGCCGAGCACGCGGCCATCGGCATGAATGCCTCGGTCGCCATCTTCAGCATGGAGATGTCCGCCGAGCAGCTGTCGTTCCGCATGATTTCGTCGCTGGGTCGCGTCAACCAGTCGAACCTGCGGCGTGGGCGGTTCTCGGACGAGGACTGGAGCCGCATCAATTCCGCGGTGTCGGTGATGTCCAAGGCGCGGGTGTTCATCGACGACACGCCCGCCCTGAATCCCACGGAGCTGCGCGCCCGCTCGCGGCGCCTGAAACGCGAGCACGGCCTCGACCTGATCGTGGTGGACTACCTGCAGCTCATGCAGGTCCATGGCAGCGCCGAGAATCGAGCCACCGAGATCTCCGAGATCTCGCGTTCGCTGAAGGCGCTGGCGCGCGAGCTCGAAGTGCCTGTGATCACCCTGTCGCAGCTCAACCGCAGCGTGGAGCAGCGCACGGACAAGCGTCCGGTGATGTCGGACCTGCGCGAGTCGGGCGCCATCGAGCAGGACGCCGACCTGATCGCCTTTATCTTCCGCGAGGAGGTGTACAACAAGGACTCCCCGCGCAAGGGCATCGCGGACATCATCATCTCGAAGCAGCGCAACGGCCCGATCGGCGATGTGCAGCTCACCTTCCTCGGCGAGTACACCAAGTTCGAGAATTTCATGCCCGATGCCTACGGCAGCGGCCCTTTCGGGTGACGGCCGCATGACGCGGGCGCCCCGGGCACTCGTTGACAGCGGCGCCCTGAAATTCAATCTCGCGGCGGTGCGGCGGCAGGCGCCCGGCGCGCGCGTCATGGCGGTCATCAAGGCCAATGCCTACGGCCACGGCCTGGTCGGCGTGGGACGCGCCCTGGCGGATGCGGACGCGTTCGCGGTGGCCCGCATCGAAGAGGCCGTGGCCCTGCGGGAGGCGGGCCTGGGCAACAGGATCGTGTTGCTCGAGGGGGTATTCGAGCCGGGCCAGCTGCCCCTGGCGGCTTCCCTGGGCCTCGACGTCGTCGTTCACTCGCGCGAACAGCTGGAGATGCTCGAGGCCGCAGCACTGCCGCGTGCCGTGGAAACGTGGGTGAAGATCGATACGGGCATGAACCGGCTCGGTTTTCGTCCGGAAGATGTCAGCCAGGTCACGAGGCGCCTGGCGGGCAACCCGGGGGTGGCCGGCCCGCCCCGACTGATGACCCACCTGGCTTGTGCAGACGAGCGCGACGCCGGGACGACGGACCGGCAACTGCAGGGCTTCACCGCGGCGGTGAGCGGACAGCCCGGCGAGCGCAGCGTGGCCAACTCCGCCGGCTTGTTATGGCGGCCGGACAGTCATGCGGACTGGGTGCGCCCGGGGATCATGCTGTATGGCGTCTCGCCCTTCGCCGGGCAGACGGGCATACAGCTGGGCTTGCGCCCGGCCATGCAGTTGCTCAGCAGGGTCATCGCCCTGCGCGACGTGCGGCGCGGCGAGCGGGTGGGCTACGGCGGCACCTGGACGGCGCAAGCGGACAGCCGGGTGGCCATCGCGGCCATCGGTTACGGCGACGGCTATCCGCGGAGTCTCCCGAGCGGCACGCCGGTGATGGTTCGCGACCACCGCGCGCCGCTCGCCGGGCGCGTCTCGATGGACATGATCGCCGTGGACGTGACGGCGTTGCCCGGCGTGTGCGTCGGCGATGCAGTCGTGCTGTGGGGTCAACAGCTCCCTGTAGAGGAAGTGGCGAGCCTGGCGGGCACGATTCCTTACGAACTGCTGTGCGGCGTCACCCAGCGGGTGGGTGTGACCAACGTCTGATCCCGCGGTCAGTTCGTGAAAAATCCCATCTTCACGCCGGCGATCTCGATGACGTCGTTGTCGTTGAGGCGGCGTGCGCCTGCCCCGACGGCCTCGCCGTTTACCATCGGCGGATTACCCGCCTTGCCGCGATCCACGGTCACCATGGAGTAGTTTTCTCCGCGGCGGGTGATCGCGATCACCTGGATGCCGGGACGCCCCAGCGTCGTGAGCGGTTTTTTCAGCACGAGTTCGCGTCCGGCGAACGCGCCGGTCAGGACCTGCAGCCGGGCGGGTGAGCCCGGCAGCATCACGGGCGCGAGCGGTTCATCGGGCGTGACGCCCGTCAGCGCGCGCAGCCGGTCCACATCGGCGGCGCTGGTCGAGATGACCATGGTTTTCTCGAACTCTTCCTGGCTGTCGTCGACGCCGGCATCGACGAATCTCAGCTGGTGGTGTCCGATGGTGATCACGTCGCCATTGGCGAGGGCGTGCTTCTTGATCAGCTTGCCGTTGACGTAGGTGCCGTTGGTGCTGTTCAGGTCCTCGAGAAAGGAGTCGTTGAGGATGTTGATAACCAGCGAGTGGTGCCCGCTGACGGCCGGATTGTCGATGCGGATGTCGTTATCCGGCAGCCGGCCGACCGTGTAGCGTTCCTTGCTGAGGTTGTACTCGGCAAGCGTCTGGCCATTGAGACTCAAGATCATCCGGGCCATGGTCACCCAACTCCTGTCAGAACTTATCCGAGCCAACCCTTGAGCCGACCGACGAGGCCGCGTGCCTCGGCGAACGACTCCGTGACCTGGGCGAGGCACACTGAGATATTGTCCCGCCCGCCGTTCGCATTGGCGAGCTGGACCAACTGTTCACCACCGGTCTGCAGATTAGCACTAAAGGTACTGATAGTTAAATGAATGTCTTCTTCCTCGACCATGTCGGACAGGCCGTCTGAGCACAGCAGATAGATATCATCGGGCTTGACCGTCTCTTCCTGGACGTCAGCATCCACGGTCGGCTCGACCCCGAGCGCCCGGGTGACATAATTCCGGTTGGTCGAGCGGAGCGCTTCGTCGTGGGAGAAAAAACCGCGATCGACCAACTCCTGCATCAGCGAGTGGTCCAGGGTCAGTTGCTCGAAGCGATTCTTGCGCAGACGGTAAACGCGCGAATCGCCGACGTGGGCGATGGACACCCGGTCGTCATGAAACAGGATCGCGGCGATCGTCGTGCCCATGCCGCGGCATTGGGGCTGCGTCTGGGCGGTCTGCCAGATGATCTTGTTCGCGCGGATGATGGCGTTGCGCAGGACGATGCTCTGGCGCATCAGCCCGCTGCTGTCGTCCACCGAGGTGCGGGTCTCCCGCTCGACGCCGGTGCGCACCATGTCGGCGACCGTCTTGATGGCCAGTTCAGCGGCGACCTCGCCCGCGTTGTAGCCGCCCATGCCGTCGGCCAGCACGACCAGGCCCACCTCCATGTCGGCGAACACGGCGTCTTCGTTGTGTTCCCGCACCCGCCCGGTGTGCGTGAACTGGAAGTAGCGGATCTTGTCCTTGAGACTCATTTAGTTCTGTTTCCGCGACCGGACTTTTCTTTTCGGTACCGCGCGCAACCCGTCGCGCCCGTGCCGGTTTCGCCGGCGCCAATAGTCAATTGAACAGCTTAACGCCCTTTTCCCACAAGTCCGAGGCCGGCATCACACTAATGTGCCGGGTACGCGGGCTTGCGGCCCTGGCGCGCCGCTGTGTACCGTGCGGGACTTGCGCAGTGTCCCGGGGGATTGGATGGCCAGGACGAAGACCCTGTTTGTCTGCAACGATTGCGGCGGCACCAGCCCCAAGTGGGCCGGGCAATGCCCCGATTGCGGTCGCTGGAACACGATGGAGCAGAGTCGCGAGGTCCCGCGTGCACGCGCTGTCGGCTGGAGCGGCGACGCGCCGCGACTCGTGTCGGAGGTCGAGGGCGAGATCGAAGCGCGCTGGCCCACGGGCATCGGCGAGCTGGACCGGGTGCTCGGCGGCGGCCTGGTGCCCGGCTCGGTCACCCTCATCGGCGGCGACCCGGGCATCGGCAAATCGACACTGCTGTTGCAGGCGGCGGTGCGCCTCGCCGGAGAACTGCCTGCCCTGTACGTCACGGGCGAGGAATCACTGCGCCAGGTCGGCATGCGTGCGCGCCGGATCGGCATGGAGGCCGGCGGCCTGCAGCTGCTGGCCGAGACCAATATCGAGCGCATCCTGGCGCAGTCCGAGACCGTCAAGCCGCGCGTGCTGGTAGTGGACTCGATCCAGACCATGCACACGGACGCGCTGGATTCCGCGCCGGGCGCGGTGGCCCAGTTGCGCGAGAGTTCGGCACGTCTCGTGCGCTATGCGAAACAGGGAGGGCCGGCCGTGTTCCTGGTCGGGCACGTGACCAAGGACGGCGCGATCGCGGGGCCGCGCGTGCTGGAACACATGGTCGATACGGTGCTGTATTTCGAGAGCGACCTGGGCAGCCGCTTCCGCATCATCCGCGCCGTGAAGAACCGTTTCGGGGCCGCGAACGAGATCGGCGTCTTCGCCATGACGGAGCAGGGGCTGCGCGAGGTGCCCAACCCGTCCTCGATCTTTCTCTCGGGTCACGATGGTGGCGTCTCCGGCAGCGCCATCATGGTGGCGCGAGAAGGCAGCCGGCCGCTGCTGGTGGAGGTCCAGGCGCTCGTCGACGAGACGCGCTCGGGACACCCGCGGCGTGTCGCGGTTGGCCTCGACGGCAACCGCCTGGCCTTGCTGCTCGCGGTCCTGCATCGCCACGCAGGCATTGCGATGTTCGACCAGGACGTGTTCGTCAATGTCGTGGGAGGTGTGCGCATCGTCGAGACGGCCGCCGATCTGCCGGTCTTGCTGGCCGCGCTGGGCAGCCTGCGGGATCGCCCTCTGGCGCCGGGTCTCGTGTCTTTCGGCGAGGTGGGGCTCGCCGGCGAGATCCGTCCGGTGCCTTATGGGGAAGAACGCCTGCGCGAGGCGGCCAAGCATGGCTTTGAACGTGCCATCGTTCCCGCAGCCAATGCCCCGCGTGCCCGCCAGAAGGGGCTCGAGGTCATCGGCGTGAAGCGGCTGGACGAGGCCGTCGAAGCTGCGTTCAGCTAGCTTTCGCCGGGGAGCGGGCGGCCCGGCGGGTGGAGGCGCACGGTGCGCACCGCGTTGTCCGCAGTCTGCACGATCTGCAGCCGGTAACCCGCCAGCTGCAGCACCGCTCCCGCTTCAGGGATCGTCTCGAGACGCTCGACGATCAGCCCGTTCAGCGTTTTCGGCCCGTCTGTCGGCAGCCGCCAGCCCATCATGCGGTTGAGTTCCCGGACATTCGCTGCGCCGTTCACCATGAAGCTGCCGTCGGCCTCGGTCTGTACGTCCCGGTAGATGTCTGCGGGATCCGTGGTGAACTCGCCGACGATTTCCTCGAGGATGTCGTCCAGCGTGACCAGCCCCTGGATGTCGCCGTACTCGTCCACCACCAGCGCGAGGCGGCGCTTGGCGCGCTGGAAGTTCAGCAGCTGGGTATGCAGCGGCGTACCCTCCGGCACGAAATACGGTTCCAGCGCTTTCGCCACGAGGTGTTCCCGCGTGAGCTCCGCGTGAGCCAGTTCGTTCATCACGGTGCGCAGGTGCAGGATACCCACGATGCCGTCCACGTCGCCGCGGTAGACCGGCAGCCGGGTGTGCTGGCTTTCCGTCAGTTGCTCGACGACATCGTCCCAGTCGTCCTCGAGGTCGATGCCGTCGATTTCGTTTCGCGGCACCATGATGTCGTCCACGGTGACATCCTGCAGCTCCAGCACCCCGATCAGCATCCGCTGGTGCTTCTTGGGAATCATCGCGCCGGCCTCGTTCACCACCGTGCGCAGCTCCTCGTGTGACAAGGCGTGCCCCTGCACCTGGTCGGCCCGCACCCCGAGCACGCGCAACACCGCGTTGGCCATCAGGTTCACCAGCCAGACGATGGGGTAGGTTATTTTGAGCAGCGGGTAATAGACCAGAGCCGCCGGCAGGGCGAGGCGCTCCGGGTAGAGGGCGGCGAGGGTCTTCGGCGCGACTTCGGAAAAGATCAGGATGACGAGCGTCAGGATCCCCGCCCCGATGGCGATGGCACCTTCGCCGCCGAGCCGCAGCGCGATGACGGTCACCAGGGAGGAGGCGAAGATGTTGACGAAGTTGTTGCCCAGCAGGATCAGCCCGATCAGGCGGTCCGGTCGCTGCAACAGCGCTTCCGCCAGCCGGGCCGAGCGTTGTCCCTGGCGGGCCCGGTTGCGCAGCCGGTAACGGTTGATGCTCATCAGCGCCGTCTCCGTGCTGGAGAAGAACGCGGAGAGCACCAGCAGCAGCCCAAGCAGCATGAAGAGCGTGCTCAAGGGGACGTCACTCAATGCGGGCAGGCCCTCTCAGCCCCACTGGCGGCCGAGCAGAAACTCCAGGACGAATCGGCTGCCGAAATAGCTGAGCGCGAGCAGGCCGTAGCCGGCCAGGACCCAGTGCACGGCCTGGCGCCCCCGCCAGCCGAGGCGCAGGCGGCCGAACAGCAGGACGGCGAACACGGCCCAGGCGACCAGCGAGAGCACCGTCTTGTGCAACAGGTGCTGGGCGAAGATGTCCTCGAGAAACATGAGCCCGCTGAACAGCGCGAGGGTAAGCAGCGAGAACCCGGCAGCGAGTGCGGTGAACAGGGCGGTCTCGAGGGACTCCAGCGGTGGCAGGATGCGCGTCCACGCGGACAGCTGGCGGCGGCGCAGCGTCCGCTCGCGATAGAGGAACAGGATGGCGAGCCCGGCCCCGAGGCTCAGCAGGCTGTAGGCCAGGATCGACATGGACACATGGGCATGAATGCCCCAGTCGGGGGCCACGTCGCGTGGCGTCACCGGCTGCGGGATGAGCGCGCCCAGCGCGGCGATCCCGGCGGTCGGCAGCAGGACGGCGGCGAGCCCGACGAAGCGCGGCTTGATGGCGACCAGCAGCGCGAACAGCGCCAGCAGCCAGGCCACCAGCGACAGCACCCCGCCCAGGGAGAGCCCGGGTCCCCCCCTGGCCATCACGAGGGTCGCCAGCGAGAGCGTATGCAGGCCGAGGCCCGCGGCCCCGAGGAGGAGTGCCGGGCCGACGCCCTGGGTCATTGTCCCGGCCGGCGCATCCACCAGTTGCTTGCGCAACAGCAGCATCCCGGACGCCATGTAGAGAAGAAAGACGACGATCGGCAGCATCAGCACGAACTCGGAGCCAGGTCCAGGCTGCATTCTGACACAGCGCCGCATCGCAGTAGAATCCGGCACCGCATCAAGCCCGCGCGGCGCGGTTATAATTCCGGCTCCTGACCGCCCCGAGACCCTGAACCCCATGTTCGAGAACCTGACTGACCGATTGTCCCGCGCCGGCAATGCGCTCAAGGGGCGTGGGCGGATCACCGAGGACAATATCCGCGACACGTTAAGGCAGGTCCGCATGGCCCTGCTGGAAGCCGACGTCGCCCTCCCGGTGGTCAAGGACTTCATCGAGCGCACCCGCAGCCGCGCGCTCGGCGCGGAGGTGGCGAAGAGCCTCACGCCGGGCCAGGCCTTCATCAAGATCATCCACGACGAGCTCGTCCACACCATGGGCTCGGCGAACGAGACGCTCGATCTCAGGGCGCAACCGCCCGCGATCGTGATGCTGGCGGGATTGCAGGGCGTCGGCAAGACGACCACGGCGGCGAAGCTCGCGCGGCGGCTGGCGGAACGGGAAAAACGCAAGGTGATGCTGGTCAGCGCCGACGTCTATCGCCCGGCCGCGATTCTCCAGCTGGAGCGCCTAGCGACCGAGGTCGGCGCGGAGTTCTTCCCCAGCGATGCCGGCGAGGATCCGGTGGAGATCGCCGAGCGCGCGGTGGCGGCCGCCCGCCGCTCGATGTGCGACGTGCTGATCGTCGATACTGCCGGCCGCCTGCATGTCGACGACGCGATGATGAGCGAGGCGCGGCGCATCCACGACGCCGTGAACCCCGTCGAGACGCTGTTCGTCGTAGACAGCATGGCCGGCCAGGACGCGGTCAACGCGGCGCGCGCCTTCGGTGAAGCGCTCGAGCTGACCGGCGTTATCCTGACCAAGGTCGACGGCGACGCCCGCGGCGGTGTGGCCTTGTCCGTCCGCCAGGTCACCGGCAAGCCGATCAAGTTCGTCGGCGCCGGCGAGAAGACCACCGCGCTCGAACCCTTCCATCCCGAGCGGCTCGCTTCCCGCATTCTCGGCATGGGCGACGTGGTGTCGCTGGTCGAGGAAGTCGAACAGAAGGTGGATCGCGACCAGGCCGATCGGCTCGCCCGAAAGCTGGCCAAGGGCCAGGGCTTCACGCTCCAGGACCTGCGCGACCAGATCCGCCAGATGCAGGAGATGGGGGGGCTGGCCGGATTGCTGGACAAGCTGCCAGGCAATGCTATGCCGGGCAAGCTGGATTCCGGGATGGGCGAGCGCGAGATGCGCAAGCAGGCCGCCGTCATCGACTCGATGACGCCAAGGGAACGGCGCCATCCGGCGATCGTCGATGGCTCCCGCAAGCGCCGCATCGCCGGCGGAGCCGGGGTCCAGGTCCAGGAGGTCAACCGGGTCCTGAAGCAGCATGCCCAGATGCAAAAAATGATGAAGAAGTTCAGCAAGGGCGGGATGGCCAAGATGATGCGGGCCATGAAAGGTCGCCTGCCGCCCGGCTTCGGTTGACGGCGCCCGCCGCAGCTCTTCCCATTGGGCTGATTTCAAGTAGAATAACGCGTTTACTTGCGGCCGCCGACAAGTCGGGGGCTCCGCGGTGCGCGGGATTTCCCCGCATTGCGTCCGGCACGAACGAGGAAATCTGGACTCATGGTGACGATTCGTCTGACCCGGGGCGGCGCTAAGAAGCGGCCGTTCTACCACGTGGTGGTGACCGACAGCCGCAACCGGCGCGACGGGCGCTATATCGAGCGGCTCGGGTTCTTCAACCCGATCGCGACCGGCCAGGAAGAGCCGCTGAAGCTCGACCTGGAGCGGGTGAACTACTGGATCGGGCATGGTGCGCAGCCCTCCGAGCGCGTGGCGAGCCTGATCAAGCAGTTCCAGAAGAAGGCCGCCTGAGGCAGCCGGCGGCACGCGTGGGCGTGCCGGGAGTGCAGGGATCATGACCGATGAGCGGCGGGTGGTCCTCGGCAGGGTCGGCGGACTTTACGGTGTGCGCGGCTGGGTCAAGCTCTGGTCTTTCACGGACCCGCTGGAGAACCTGCTGGACTACGCGGAACTCGAACTGAACCGCGATGGTCGTTGGGAAAAGGTCCGCATGGCGGAAGGCCGGCGCCAGAATGAAGCGCTGGTCGCCCGCTTCGAGGGCTGCTCGGACCGGGACCAGGCAGCGCGCTTCGTGGGCGCGGAACTTGCGGTCGAGCGTGACCGTTTGCCGGCCCCGGCGGAGGGCGAGTATTACTGGGCCGACCTGGTCGGCCTCAGGGTGATCACCACCGAAGGCGTGGAGCTCGGGGTGGTGGAGAACATGATGGCCACCGGCGCGAACGACGTGATGGTGGTCAAGGGGGAGCGGGAGCGCTTGCTGCCGTTCCTGCCGGGGCGGTACGTGAACGAGGTGGACCTGGCCGGCGGACGGATCGTCGTCGACTGGGACCCGGATTTCTGAGGGCGGTGCCATGCACTTCGGCGTGGTGACGCTGTTTCCGGAACTGGTCGAGCAGATCGGTCGTTTCGGGGTGGTTGGACGGGCGGTGGAGCGCGGCTTGCTGCGGCTCGATACCACCGACCCGCGGGCTTTCGCGACGGACGTGCACCGCACGGTGGACGATCGGCCCTACGGCGGCGGGCCCGGGATGGTGATGAAGGTCGCGCCGCTGCGCAGCGCGATACGGGCGGCCCGGGAGACATTGCCCGCAGGCAGCAGGACAGTGTTCCTGTCACCGCACGGCAGGGTGTTCGACCAGGCGGTGGCGGCGGAGTACCGGGACCTGCCGGGACTGCTGCTCGTGGCGGGACGCTACGAGGGGATGGACGAACGAGTGTTCCGCATGGAGGCGGACGAGGCGCTGACGGTCGGTGACTACGTGTTGAGCGGGGGCGAGCTCCCGGCGATGCTGGTGATCGACGCGGTGGCGCGGCTGGTGCCGGGGGTGCTCGGGGACGCGGATTCTGCGGTGCAGGATTCTTTCAGCAACGGCTTGCTGGATTGTCCCCACTACACCCGGCCGGAGGTGATCGACGGGCTGCAGGTGCCGCCCGTGCTGCTGTCGGGTGACCACGAGGCCATCCGGCGCTGGCGGTTGAAGGCGGCGCTCGGCAGGACCTGGACGGTGCGGCCGGGATTGCTGGCCGACCGGGAGCTCTCCGCCGAGGAGCGGGAGCTGTTGGAGGAATACATCGCCGAGCGGGCAACCGGCGGCGCGGATTGAATCGACTACAAGCTTGGGCGCGGGTGAGCGATATGAGCAACATTATCGAAGAACTGGACAAAGAGCAGATGCAGCGGGAATTCCCCGACTTTTCGCCGGGCGACACCATCGTCGTGCAGGTGAAAGTCAAGGAAGGCAACCGCGAGCGCCTGCAGGCTTTCGAGGGCGTGGTCATCGCGCGCCGCAACCGGGGCCTCAACTCCGCGTTCACCGTGCGCAAGATGTCGCATGGCGAGGGCGTGGAGCGTGTGTTCCAGACCTACAGCCCGGCCATCGCAGGCATCCAGGTGAAGCGTCGGGGCGACGTGCGCCGCGCCAAGCTGTATTACCTGCGCGATCGCACCGGCAAGGCCGCCCGCATCAAGGAAAAGGTCTGATTCCTTGTTGCGCGGCGTAGGTCGGGTTTTCGGCTACGCCTGGCGCGTGCTCGACGGGGTGCGCCGCGTGGTGCACCTCGTCCTGATGCTGCTGGTGCTGCTGGTGCTGGTGCTGATCTTCGCCCAGCGGCCGGGGCCGCTCCCGGATGCCTTCGTACTGGTACTCAACCCGCAAGGCGTCCTGGTGGAGCAGTACACGGGTGAGCCGCTGGAGCGGGCATTGGAAGCGGCGCAGGGTCTCGAGGCGGGCCAGGTCCTGGTCAGCGAACTGGTCCAGGTGATCGAGGATGCGGCCGGCGATGCGCGGGTCACGGCCATCCACTTCGAGCTGGACGGTTTCCAGGGTGGCAGTCTCGACAAGCTCGAACGGGTCGCTGCCACGCTCGACCGGTTCCGCGAGACCGGCAAGCCGGTGGTCGCGTCGGGGGCTTACATCGGCCAGCCCCAGCTTTATCTCGGCGCCCACGCCGACGAACTCTACCTCGATCCCGCCGGGGCCATGTTTTTCCAGGGCTACGGCTTCTACCGCAACTATTTCCGCGAGGCCCTCGACAAGCTGTCGATCGACTGGCACGTCTTCTCGGCCGGCGAGGCCAAGAGCTACGGCGAACCCTATGTGCGCAACAGCATGTCGGCGGCGGCCCGGGAAAACATGCAACCCATCGCCGACGGGATGTGGGCGGCGTGGCGGGCTGCGGTGGCGGACGCGCGGGGCCTCGAGCCCGAGCTGCTCGATGACTTCGCGAACAATATCCTGTCGCGGCTGCGGGCCGCCGGCGGCGACCTTGCGCAGGCGGCCCTGGAGGCCGGGCTCGCGGACGGCATGCGCACCATCGCCGATCTCGAGCAGCGGCTGGCGGAAACGGGCGGCCGGGACGAGGATGGCGACTACGTGGGTGTCGGCGCGGACGAATACCAGGCGGCGCTGCAACTCACGGCGAACGTGCAGGGGGTTGAGGACGACACGCCGGCAGTCGGGCTGATCGTGGCGCAGGGCGACATCCTGCCGGGCTATCAGCCGCCGGGCAGCATCGGCGACGACAGCCTGAGAGAACTGCTGCGCGCGGCCGCCGACGACGAGGACATCCAGGCCGTGGTGCTGCGCGTGGACAGCGGCGGCGGCAGTGCACTCGCTTCGGAGGCGATCCTGCGCGAAATCGAGATGCTGCGGGTGGCCGGCAAGCCGGTGGTGGTGTCGATGGGTGGCGTGGCGGCCTCGGGCGGCTACATGATTTCCATCGCCGCCGACGAGATCTGGGCCCACCCGACCACGGTGACAGGCTCCATCGGCGTCGTGGCGATGCTGCCCAATTTCGGCCGCCTCATGGACAACGTGGGGGTCAGTGTCGACGGGGTCGGCACCCACCGGTACACCGGCGAACTCCGCCTCGACCGGCCGCTGGCCGACGAGACGAAAGAAGCTTTCGAAGTGATGGTCGAAGGGGTTTATGTTCGCTTCAAGGGCCTGGTGGCGGAACACCGGGGGCTGCGCGGCGAGCAGGTCCAGCGCTATGCAGAGGGCCGTGTCTGGCTCGGCGAGGTGGCGCAGGAAGCAGGGCTGGTGGATCGCCTGGGCACGCTCGATGATGCCCTGGCATCCGCCGCCGACATGGCGGGCCTCGGCGAGGATTTCCGCGTCGAGACCATCGAAGCGACGCCGGATTTCGCCGAGCGCCTGATGGCCGACTTTCTCTCCAGCGCGATCCGGGCCGGCTGGGTCAGCTGGCCCTCGTCCTGGCTCGAGCGGTTACCGTCGTCGGTCCGCAGCGTGGTTGCGGATATCGAACGGCTGGGCGAACTCAGCGATCCGCGGAACCTCTATTACCACTGTTTCTGCGACAGCTTCTGAGGTCCGCAGGCCGCGGAGCCCGGGTCAGCTCCAGTCCAGGATGACCTTGCCGGATTGTCCCGAGCCCATCACTTGGAAACCCTCGAGGTAATCGGTGGCGTCGAAGCGATGCGTGATGATCGGGCTCACGTCGAGACCGCTCTGCAGCATGCTCGCCATCTTGTACCAGGTCTCGAACATCTCGCGGCCGTAGATCCCCTTGATGGTCAAGCCCTTGAAGATCACCTGGTTCCAGTCGATCGCCATCTCGCCCGGCGGGATGCCGAGCAGCGCCACGCCGCCGCCGTGGTGCATGGTGCGCAGCATGTCGCGAAACGCCTGCGGATTCCCCGACATCTCCAGGCCGACATCGAAGCCTTCCTGCATGTCCAGTTCCTGCATGACGTCGTCTAGCTTGTCCCGCGTCACGTTGATGGCGCGCGTCGCGCCCATCCGGCGGGCCAGGTCGAGGCGGTAATCGTTCACGTCGGTGATCACCACGTGGCGCGCGCCCACGTGGCGGGCGATCGCTGTCGCCATGATGCCGATCGGGCCGGCGCCGGTGATCAGCACGTCCTCGCCGACGAGGTCGAAGGACAGCGCCGTGTGGACCGCGTTCCCCAGCGGGTCGAGGATCGAGGCGACGTCGTCGCTGATGGCATCGGGCAGCTTGAAGACGTTGCTCGCCGGGATGCACAGGTACTCCGCGAAGCAGCCCTGCCGGTTGACGCCCACGCCGACGGTGTTGCGGCACAGGTGGCGGCGCCCGGCGCGGCAGTTGCGGCAATGCCCGCAAGTCAGGTGGCCTTCTCCCGAGACGCGGTCGCCCGGTACGATGCCCTGGACCTCGCTGCCGACGGCTTCCACGCGCCCCACGAACTCGTGGCCGACCGCCATGGGCACCGGGATGGTGTTCGCAGCCCAGTCGTCCCAGTTGAAGATGTGCATGTCCGTGCCGCAGATGGCGGTCTTGCGGATCCGGATCAGGACGTCGTTGGGGCCCGGCACCGGGCGGCCGATGTCCTGCATCCAGATCCCGGGCTCCGCCCTGGCCTTGACGAGCGCGCGCATGAGAGGCTCCGTTAGTTTCTGTTCAGGGTTGAGAGGTTCGTCGCCGCCCGCCTAGCGGATGACGCCGAGTTCGCGGCCGACCTTTTCGAAGGCCGTGACGGCGCGTTCGAGGTCCAGCCGGGTGTGGCCCGCGGACATCTGCGTGCGGATGCGGGCCTGCCCGTGGGGTACCACCGGGTAGGCGAAGCCGATCACGTAGACGCCTTCCTCGAGCAGGCGGTCCGCCATCGCCAGTGCCAGTTTCGCTTCTCCCAGCATCACGGGGATGATCGGGTGGGCGCCCGGTTTCAATTCGAAGCCCAGCGCGCTCATCCGTTCGCGAAAGAAATGTGCGTTGTCCCACAGCTTGCGTCGCAATTCGGTGCCGGCCTCGAGCATGTCGAGCACCCGGATCGACGTCGCCGCGATCACCGGCGCGACCGTGTTGGAGAAAAGGTAGGGACGCGAGCGTTGCCGCAACCATTCCACGATGGGGCCGCGCGCCGCGGTAAACCCGCCGGAAGCGCCGCCGAGCGCCTTGCCCAGGGTGCCGGTGATGATGTCGATGCGGCCCAGCACGCCATGGCGCTCGTGCGTGCCGCGTCCGGTCGGGCCGAGGAAACCGGTGGCATGGCAATCGTCGATCATCACGAGAGCGTCATGACGATCGGCGAGCTCGCAGATCCTCGCGAGGTCGGCGATGGTGCCGTCCATCGAGAACACGCCGTCGGTAGCGATCAGGCGCACGCGCGCATCGGCCGCCTCGCGGAGTTTCGCCTCCAGGTCGGCCATGTCGTTGTGCCGGTAACGATAGCGTCGTGCGCGACACAGGCGGATACCGTCGATGATCGACGCATGGTTCAGCTGGTCGCTGATGACGGCGTCTTCCTCGCCGAGGAGGGTCTCGAACAGCCCCCCGTTGGCATCGAAGCCGGACGGGTAGAGGATGGTGTCCTCCATGCCGAGGAAGGCGCTGATACGGCGCTCGAGTTCCTTGTGCGGTGTCTGGGTGCCGCAGATGAAACGCACCGAGGCCATGCCGTAGCCGTAGCGATCGAGCGCCTCGTGCGCCGCGGCGATCAGCTCCGGGTGGTTGGCCAGCCCGAGGTAGTTGTTCGCGCAGAGATTGATGACCTCGCGCCCGCCCAGCATGCTGATGGCCGCTTCCTGTGGCGAATCGATGACGCGTTCGGACTTGTAGAGGCCCTCGCTCTTGAGTGCCGCAAGTTCCGCGGAAAGGCGGTCGAGTAGATCCTGGTTCATCGTCATGTCCTGGCCCGGTCAGGCGGCGATTATAGCAACGCGGGAGGTTCAACCGGTGTGTGCTGCGCTAAACTGGAGTGCATGGAGCAACAGGATATGCGGCTGGATCGCTGGTTGTGGGCGGCGCGGTTTTTCAAGACCCGCGGCCTCGCCCAGGAGGCGATCGCAGGAGGGCACGTCCACCTGAACGGCCAGCGCGTCAAACCGGCGAAGGCGGTGCGTCCCGGAGATCGCCTCGAGATCTCGCGTGGCGAGGAACGTTTCGAGGTGCATGTGACTGCGCTGGCCGCCCGGCGTGGTCCGGCCGCCACCGCGCGGGCGCTTTACGAGGAAAGCGAATCCAGTATCGCGGCGCGGGAGGCCGCCCGGCAGCACCGGCGGGATCTCGCCGGCAGTCGCCCGCCCGCTGCCCGGCCGGACAAGCGCGACCGGCGCCGGATCATCAGCTTCACGAAGTCCCCCGGCGGCTGAAGCCTTGCTGCACGCGCGGATCGCCACGATGGCCGCCGCAAGGGATAATGTATCGTCTTTTCTGAACCACTTCCGGAGCCGCTCATGAAGTCGTTGCCTGCTGCACTCGTTCTCGTCCTCGTCTGCCTGTTCGCGGGCGGCACGACCTATGCCGCGCCGGTCATGGAAACGGCTGTCCCCGGCCTGCAGGCCACGCTGCCGGCGCTCGAGGAAGCGTTGACCGAAATGCACGGCGAGACGCAACGCCCCCGGATTCGTCGCGGGTTGCAGCAGGCGGCGGGGCTGTGGCGAGCTGATGACGGCGATGCAGAGGCGTTCGCAGCCTTCGCCCGCACTCATTTCGCCGGCGACCAGGCGACGCTCGACGCCATGTTCGAACGCTTCCAGTACCTGCTGGAGCAGATGAACGGTCACATGAACAAGCTGGTGCTGGAATTGCGCCGGCAGTCGGATCTCGATCTCGGTCCCATCCGTCCCTTCGATTCGCTGTTCGCCGCCTTCGATCCGTCCGCCCACCTCGGCGAGGACATGTTTCGCAACGGACTGGCCTTCGTGGCCCTGCTCAATTTTCCGCTGACCACCCTCGACGAACGCCTGGAAAACGGTGACCAATGGACGCGCCGGCAATGGGCGGAGGCGCGCCTGGCGCAGCGCTTCGGGCGCCGCGTTCCGGCGGAGGTCAACCAGGCGATCGCGCGTGCCGGCGCCCAGTCCGACCAGTACATCGCCGAGTACAACATCTGGATGCACAACCTCGTGGACACGACCGGCGCGCGCCTGTTTCCAGCCGGCATGCGGCTGCTGGCGCACTGGAACCTGCGCGACGAGATCAAGGCGAATTACGGGCTCGAGGACCCGGCGCTCGCGCTGGCGCGGCAAAGAATGATCCAGCGCGTCATGGAGCACATCGTCGAGCAGACGATTCCTGCCGTGGTGATCGACAACCCGGCCGTGGACTGGGATCCGTATGCCAACACCGTCGCTCCCGCCGCCGTCGCGCCCGACGGTGGCCCGGTGGATGAGGCCGCGGGCGCCAGCCCGCCGCCGGACAGCGCGGCCGAGGCCGACGAGCGTTACCGGATCCTGCTGGAGACCTTCAGGGCCGCACGCCTCGCGGATCCCTACTCGCCGGCCGCGCCGACCCTGATCGCGCGGCGTTTCGACGAGGATCGGGAACTCCCCGAGGCGCGCGTGGAGGCGATGCTCAAGCAGGTGGTCTCTTCACCGCTGGTCCCCCGGATCGCGCGCCTCATCGAGGATCGCCTGGGCCGCCCACTGGAGCCCTTCGACATCTGGTACAACGGCTTCCGTGCGCCGGGCCGCTACAGCGGCGCCGAGCTGGATGCGATCGTCGCCCAACGCTACCCGACGGCCGAGGCTTTCGACGCGGCGCTGCCGGAACTGCTGGAAAAGCTCGGCTACAGTCCTGAGCGCGCAGCCTACCTCGCCGCGAACATCGTCGTGGAACCCGCCCGCGGCTCCGGTCACGCCTGGGGCGCGGGGATGCGTTCGGAGAAGGCGCACCTGCGCACGCGGGTCGAGCCCGGCGGGATGAACTACAAGGGCTACAACATCGCCATCCATGAGCTCGGCCACAACGTGGAGCAGACCTTCTCGCTCAACGACGTCGATTACACCCTGCTGGAAGGGGTGCCGAACACTGCCTTTACCGAGGCCCTGGCCTTCGTGTTCCAGGCCCGCGATCTCGAGTTGCTCGGCCTCGCCAAAGAAGAGCCCGATCCCGATGCCGCGGCACTGCGGACACTGGATGATTTCTGGGGCACTTTCGAGATTGCCGGCGTCGCACTCGTGGACATGGCGGTATGGCGGTGGATGTATGCGAATCCGGATGCAACCCCGGCCGAGCTCAAGGCTGCGACCGTGCAGATCAGCCGGGACATATGGAACACCTATTACGCGCCGGTGTTCGGCGTGCGCGACGTGGTGCTGCTCGGTGTCTATTCTCACATGATCCATTCCTTCCTCTACCTGCCGGACTACCCGATCGGCGGGCTCATCGCGCACCAGATCGAGGAGCAGGTGCAGAAGACCGGCGACGTGGCCGGTGAAGTGGAGCGCATGTCGCGGATCGGCAGCATCAGCCCCGACCTGTGGATGCAGGAAGCGGCGGGCGCGCCGGTGGGCGCAGAGGCGCTGCTGGCGGCGACGGAACGCGCATTGAACGCACTGGAGTAAGCAACATGGCCTTCATCTTTCCCGACGATGCTGAGCCCGTTTCGCGCGTAGCCGAGCAGGTCAACCGGCGCTACCTCGCGGATGAGGAGACGCTCGTGCGGGAACTGGCCGATATCGCGCGACTGGATGCCGCGGCGGCGCAGGGCGTGCGCGAGACGGCGCTCAAGCTCGTCGAATCGGTGCGGCGCAACCGGACACAGGTCAGCGGGCTGGATGCCTTCCTGCAGAAGTACGATCTTTCCAGCCAGGAAGGCGTCGTGCTGATGTGCCTGGCCGAGGCCTTGCTGCGGGTGCCAGACAAGGCCACCGCCGACCGGCTGATCTCGGACAAGCTTTCGTCCGCGGACTGGCGCAGCCATCTCGGCAGCAGCGATTCTGCTTTCGTGAACGCCTCGACCTGGGGACTCATGTTGACCGGGCGGATCATCCGTCCGGCGGAACACGACGTCGAGCAACCCGCGAAGTTCATGCAACGGCTGGTCAGCCGGCTCGGCGAGCCGGTGGTACGCGGAGCGATGCGCCAGGCGATGCGCATCATGGGTCACCAGTTCGTCATGGGACGCACGATCGGCGATGCGCTGAAGCGCGCGGCGACCGGAGAGGGCGCCGCCTACCGCTTTTCCTTCGACATGCTCGGCGAGGCCGCACTCACGACGACGGACAGCCAACGCTATCTCGAGGCCTATCACGCGGGCATTCGCGCGATTGCCACGGCCGGGCGGGAGCCCGCTTCCATTTTCGCCGCAGACAGCATTTCCGTGAAGCTTTCCGCGCTGTTCCCGCGTTACGAGTTCGCCAAGCGGGAACGGGTGCTCGAGGAGCTCACCCCGCGAATCGTCGCGCTGGCCGTCGAGGCGCGCAAGGCCGGCGTCGGACTCACGATCGACGCGGAGGAAGCCGATCGCCTGCAGATCTCGCTGGAGCTTTTCGAGCGGGTGTTTCGTGACGAGGCGCTCGCCGGCTGGGACGGCTTCGGGCTCGCCGTGCAGGCCTATCTCCGGCGCGGGCTGGACACCTGTCGATGGGTCATCGCCCTGGCCGAGGAAACCGGGCGACGCATACCCGTGCGACTCGTGAAGGGCGCTTACTGGGACGCCGAGATCAAGCGCGCGCAAGAGAACGGGCTCGACAGCTATCCGGTATTCACGCGCAAGGTGAACAGCGACGTGTCCTTTCTCGCCTGTGCCCGCGAACTGCTCGCGGCCCAGGCAGGCATCTACCCGCAATTTGCGACTCATAACGCGCAGACCGTCGCGAGCATCCTGCATTTCGCGGGCGAGCACCGGGGTTTCGAATTCCAGCGCCTGCACGGCATGGGCGAGGAGCTCTATGCCGAGGTCATCGGCAAGCAGCATTTCGATGTGCCGTGCAGGGTCTATGCCCCCGTCGGGCACCACGAGGACCTGCTGCCCTACCTGGTGCGACGGTTGCTCGAGAACGGTTCGAACAGCTCCTTTGTCCACCGCATCGTCGACGAGCAGGCGCCGGTCGATGAGATCGTCGCCGATCCGGTCGCCATCGTGGACGGGCTCGAGAAGATTCCGCATCCGCGTATCGCGCCGCCGGCGGGGATGTTCGGCACCGAGCGGGCGAATTCCCGCGGGCTCAATCTCGCGGATCCGGGCGTGCTCAAGCCGCTGGCCGCGCGCATGGACGAGGCGCTGGCAAAGCCGCGGCGCGCGGTGCCGATCGTGAACGGCCGCGCGGACCGGGGCGAAGTTCATGCCGTGCGTTCTCCCGCGGACCAGCGCGTGGTGATCGGCGAAGCGGAATGGGCGTCGCCGGAACTGGCTATGCGGGCACTGGAAGGGGCGGCGGCGGCGCAGCCGCGCTGGTCGAGTGCCGGGGCTGCGCTGCGCGCCAGCACGCTCGAGCGCAGCGCCGAACTGTTCGAAGCGCATACCGCCGAGTTGCTGGGCCTGTGCATCCGCGAGGGTGGGCGGACCCTGCCCGACGCCGTCTCCGAGCTGCGCGAAGCGGTGGACTTCCTGCGCTATTACGCGGCGCAGGCGCGCGCGGAATTCGCGGCCCCCGTACGGCTGCCCGGGCCGACCGGCGAACGCAACGAACTCTCCTGGCATGGCCGGGGGGTGTTTCTCTGCATCAGTCCATGGAATTTCCCGCTGGCGATTTTCACCGGCCAGGTGGCGGCGGCACTGGTGACCGGCAACACGGTGCTCGCCAAGCCGGCCGAGCAAACGCCGCTGGTGGCCGCGGTGGCCGTGAGGCTTTTCCACGAGGCCGGCGTGCCGGGCGAAGTCCTGCAGTTCCTTCCCGGCAGCGGTCCGGAGATCGGTGCGGCAGTGCTGTCCGATGCGCGGCTGGCCGGCGTGGCCTTCACGGGTTCGACCGAGGTGGCGCGGCTCATCAACCGGACGCTCGCGGCCCGCGACAGTGCGATCCCGACCCTCATCGCCGAGACCGGCGGGCAGAACGCCATGCTGGTGGACAGCTCCGCATTGCCTGAGCAAGTGGTGCTCGATACGGTCAAGTCCGCGTTCAACAGTGCCGGGCAAAGATGCTCGGCGCTGCGGGTGCTGTTCCTGCAGGAAGACATCGCCGATCGTACCTTGAGGCTGCTGAAGGGCTACATGAAAGAGCTCTCGATCGGCGACCCGGCGCTGCTGTCCACCGACGTGGGCCCCGTGATCGACGCGGATGCCTGCGGGACGCTGGAGGCGCATGTGGCACGCATGGAGCAGGAGGACCGGGTCGTCGCCCGCTGTCACCTGCCGTCCTCGTGCGAGCACGGCACGTTCCTGGCGCCCGTCGTGGTGCGGCTGGATTCGATCGAGCAGCTGGAACGCGAGGTGTTCGGTCCGGTGCTCCATGTCGTGAGCTACCCCGCCAGCGACCTGGACCGGGTCATCGAGAACATCAATGCGACCGGCTACGCGCTCACGCTCGGCGTCCACAGCCGCATCGACGCGCGGGCCCGCGAGGTGTTCGCGAAGGTGAAAGCCGGCAATGTCTACGTCAACCGGAACATGGTCGGTGCCGTCGTGGGTGTGCAGCCTTTCGGTGGCTCCGGATTGTCGGGGACCGGCCCGAAGGCGGGCGGCCCCGGCTACCTGCACCGTTTCATGACGGAACGGACCTTGTCGGTGAACACCTCGGCGGTCGGGGGCGACGCCGGTCTTCTTTCGCTTTCGGAGCGCTGAGGCGCACACGGCGATGTCCATCAGCATCTTCGACCTGATCAAGGTGGGCGTCGGCCCCTCCAGTTCGCACACCATGGGTCCGATGCTGGCGGCCCGCCGCTTTCTGCTGGACTTGCAGCAGACCGCGGTGTTCGACCGCATCGAGCGGGTCGGCGCGCAGTTGTATGGCTCGCTCGCGCTGACGGGCAAAGGCCACTGCACCGATCGCGCGATCCTGCTCGGCCTCGAGGGCGAAGAGCCGAAAACCATCGAGCCCACGACCGTCGAGGCGCGCCTCGCCCGCATTCGCGGCGAAGGGCGGCTGAAGCTGCTCGGCGAGCGCGAGATCGCCTTCGACGAAGCCATGGACCTGCTGTTCCACCGCGAACAGATCCTGCCGCGGCATGTCAACGGCATGCGCTTCACGGCATTCGACGGCGCGGGCGAGCAGATTGCGATGGAGCGATTCTACTCGGTCGGCGGCGGCTTCATCGTGCGCGAAGACGAGCAGGAGAGCGATGCGACATCGGCCCTGCAGGTGCCGTTTCCGTTCGACACGGCGGCGGAGCTGCTGGAACAGTGCCGCAGCCACGGGATGCGCATCGACGAGCTGGTGCTGGCGAACGAGACGGCCTGGCGCCCGGTGGAGGAGACGCGCCGGCAGTTGCTCGAGCTATGGCAGTTCATGAAAGACTGCGTGCGCCTCGGTTTCCAGGCCGAGGGCGTCCTCCCCGGCATACTGAAAGTCCCGCGCCGCGCGCCGCGTCTCTATCGCGAGTTGTGCGGCGAGGGGGCCGCGGGTGATTTCATGGACTGGATCAATGCCTATGCGCTCGCCGTGAACGAGGAGAATGCGGCGGGCGGACGGGTGGTGACCGCGCCCACTAACGGGGCGGCGGGGATTCTTCCCGCGGTGCTGCATTATTACCGGCGTTTCGTCACGGGGGCGGACGAGGAGGGCATCGTGCGCTTCCTGCTGACGGCCGGCGCCATCGCGATCCTCTATAAGAAAAACGCGTCGATCTCCGGTGCGGAAATGGGATGCCAGGGTGAAGTCGGCGTGGCGTGCTCAATGGCCGCCGGCGGCCTCGTGGCGGCGTTGGGCGGCAGCAATTCCCAGGTCGAAAATGCCGCCGAGATCGGCATGGAACACAATCTCGGCCTGACCTGCGACCCGATCGCGGGCCTGGTGCAGATCCCCTGTATCGAGCGCAATGCGATGGGCGCCGTGAAGGCCGTCAATGCCGCGCGGATGGCTTTTCGCGGCGACGGCTCGCACAAGGTCAGCCTGGACCAGGTCATCGCCACGATGCGCCAGACGGGGATGGATATGTCCACCAGCTACAAGGAAACCTCGCGAGGCGGGCTGGCGGTCAACGTTCCCGAATGCTGAACCCGACGCGGGTCAGTCGGGCCCCAACAGCCGCTGGTACTCCGCCTGCACTGCGTCGTAGCATTCGCAGGCATTAGCCGCGAGTCGCTCGCGTTCGAGTACCTGGATCCGGGCGCGATGGTTCTCGATCAGCCCCGCTTCGTGAAGCCTGTGGACGGCGTGGGTGACGGCTTCCCGGCGCACGCCGAGCGCATTGCTTAGCAAGTCGTGGGTGACGAGGAGGGTTTCGGACAGGGCGCGGTCGTTGGCATGCAGCAAGCAGCGGGCGAGGCGCTGCTCGATGCCGTGGCGCCTCAGGCACACGGCGTTCTGCGCGACCTGGGTCAACAATATCTGGACGTAGCGCAACATGATGGCGCGCGTTTTCGTGCAATTCTCCAGCTCCGCGGCGAACAATGCCGAATCGACCCGGCGCGCCTGTCCGGCCATGGTGACGGCGGCCTGGTTCACGGCGCTCCCCCCGCCCAGGATGACCGGCACGCCCAGCAGGCCCTCGTTGCCGATGGCGGCCACTTCGGTGGTGCTGCCGTCCTGCGTGAGGTTGAGCAGCGAGATGGTGCAATTCAGCGGGAAATAGACATGGCGGGCAACCTGTCCCGGAGCCCGCAGAACCGTGCCCGTCACCAATTGGACGATCTCCGTTTCTGCCGACAGCCGCCCGCTGACACTGCGCGGGAGCAGGTCCAGGAGGTGATTGCCGTAGCTTTCAGGCTTGCTCGTCAACACGCGTTCCCTGCGAGTCAAGTGACCGGCGGCAAAGACGATTCGAGGCCGCCTTTTCGCCCCGCGAATAGTGTGCGTTACGTCGATGCGCGTCTGTGCGGTGTCGCACTGTCAAGCTAACATTTACGTATTAACATATCTCGCGTCCGACGCGCCGTACAGGAAGTACGGGGAACGGCAGCACACCGGATGCCGAGTGTCGATCGGATGGAGTAACGGACTTGGTCCTCGATACCTTCTCAGGCCTTCCAGACATGGAGATTCTCCAGCGCCGGCTGGAGCAGCTGGTCGGTGCGCAGCGCGAATCTCCGGCCGTCGTGGTGCTGCTGCTGGTTGTCGATCGGGTCCATGCTGTCGCAGCGCAATACGATGTTTCCGCGGCGCAACAGCTGAACGGCCAGCTGGTGGCGCGCCTTTTGCGTGTCGTGCAGGGCGAGGGGAACGTTTTTTGCTCCGCGCTGGGGCGGTTCGTGGTGGTTCTCAGCGGGGCGCCCGACGAGGTGCGGGGCCGGCGCGACGGCGAGGCCATCCGCGCCCAGCTCTGCGGCACTTATATCGTCGGCACGCAGTTCGTACGGGTCGACGTGCGTTTCGGTGTCGCGGTCTACGATGGCGCGGAGACGGCGGTGGAACGGCTGCTGGCCCGGGCGACCGAAGACCTCGAGACGCAGGGTGGCCGCCAGGACCCCCCTGAGTCGGGCCGGGCGGAGCTCGATTGACGCCTCGCCGGCTCGACGTTACATTGCCGCAATGCACAATCCAGCATCGGCAAAGCGGCCGGACCCGGTTCTGCGCGTCAAGCGGCCGCAATCCGGTGGCGAGGAAGTAGCGAACAGTTTCAGCCACGGTACGGCCTTCGTGGCGGCGGCGATCGGCACGCCCTTCCTGCTCGCGGAGGTGGGGCGCAACGGCAGCGTCACGGATATCGTTGCCGCGGTCGTCTTCATCAGCACCGTTCTGTTGGCCTATCTCGCCTCCACGATCTACCACGCCGTGCCCTGGCCGCGCGCGAAGCGGGTGTTGCGTGCCGTGGATCACGGCTCGATTTTTCTCCTGATCGCGGGCACTTACACGCCCTTCACGCTTGGTGTCCTGCGTGGCGGCTGGGGCTGGACGCTGTTTGGCCTCGTATGGACGCTGGCGTTGGCCGGCGTGGTGATGAAGGCGCTGGGCGGCGTGCGGCTGCACAAGCTGTCGCTGGGGGTCTACCTAGGCATGGGCTGGCTCATCCTCGTCGCCATCGTGCCGCTCGTCGAGCGCATGGCGCCCGCCGGTCTCGCCTGGCTGGTGGCCGGCGGGTTGGCCTACACGGGCGGCGTGGTCTTTTACGCCCTCGATCGCTATCCCTACTGCCATTTCATCTGGCACCTGTTCGTGATCACGGGCACGGCCTGCCATTTCGTCGCCGTGATGCGGTACGCCGCCGCCTGAGCCCGGCGTTCCGGCCTGCGGCAATCCCTGTCGGTATCTCTCCGGATTCCGGCCGTCCGCGTCCGGTTCTAAGCTTTCAGGGCGCATACCCATGGATCGGGCCGGAGTGCTTTTCCGGATGTCGAAACTCAATCCAGCCGGAGAGGGCCTGGCGTCCTTCCGAGGCTTCCAGACCCGTTTTCGCGTGGTCGGCAACAGCCGTTCCCATTGGCCGTTGCTTTGCGTACACGACGGGCCGGGTCTCGGCAGCGACTACCTGCAGCCGCTCGAGGCGATGGCCGCCACCGGACGCCAGGTGGTTTTCTACGACCAGTTCGGCTGTGGCAGCGGCGAGGCGCCGGTCGCGGGCCCCGAGTGGTCTTTGCAAATCTTTCTCGAGGAGCTGGCGGCGGTCCGCGCCGCAGCGGGGCTCGAGCGCTGCCACCTGCTGGGACACGGCTGGGGCGGCATCGTCGCCGTACAATACGCGCTGGGGCAACCCGCCGGCCTCGAGAGCCTCGTGCTGTCGAGCACCGTCGCGAGCGTGCCGCAGTGGCGCGCCGACATTGCCACGCTGGTCGAGGCACTGCCGGAGGATATTCGCGGCCCTCTCCAGCGCCACATCCGCGAAGGTGGCGTCGCCAGCCCGGTCTGCCGATGTGTCGTCGATGCCTTCATGCGCCACCATTTCTGCAGGATGAACCCCTGGCCCGACAGCCTGTCGCGCGGTCAGGCCCGCGCGCGAGCGGTTCCCCAGGCGCGCCACGCGATGCTGGGGAAGAGTGAGATCCAGCCGGCGGGGCAGCTGGAAAACTGGGACGTGACCGCCTGGCTGGGTGAGATCGCCTGTCCGACACTCGTCGTCTCCGGGCGCTACGACATGGTGCCGCCACCCAGCGCGGCTGCGCTATACCGGGGGATCCCGGGTTCAGAGTGGGTCGTGTTCGAGCACAGCGCTCACGTGCCGCATCTCGAGGAGCCGGAGCGTTACCTGGAGGTGCTCGACGGTTTCCTGGAAAAAAAACGAGCACATGGTGGCCCAGCGCGTATGAACCCGGCTCACCCGGGTTGTTTCTTGGGATAATCGAACCAGGCGAACCGTGCCTGCCGGGGGTCGATATCCGACCACGAGGATGCGCGATCGAATTCCACGCACAGCATCCCCGCCGTCGGCATGTTGTCCAGGCGAATCTCTGCCAGCCGGTTGGCGAGGTCGGTCATGCCCGGGTTGTGTCCGACCAGCAGGAGGGTTGCCGCGTCATCCGGTGCGCGACGGGCGAAGGACAACATCGTGTCCGGTGAGGCGTGGTACAGGTCGGCGTCCGCAACGATGCGGTCTTCGCGATAGCCGAGTTCGCGTGCGACAGCCCGGGCTGTGCTGATCGCTCGCACGGCGGCGCTGGAGATGATCAGGTCCGGTTGCTGGCCGCGCCGCGCGAGCCTGCGTCCCATCTCCGGGACATCGCGCAGCCCTCGAGGCGCGAGGGGCCGGTCGAAATCATCCAGCCGGGCGTCGTCCCAGCCCGACTTGCCATGACGCAGGAGAATCAGCCGGCGCATCGCTTCAGTCCTCTTCCGGCAACTCGACCTCGATCCGGCCATTGCGAACACGGACAGGAAAGGTCTGCACCGGGGCGTACGCAGGGGGGGTCAGCGCGCGACCGGTACGCAGGCAGAACCTTGCCCCGTGTCGCGGGCAGACGACCTGGTCGCCGACCACGGGTCCGCCCGCCAGTTCGGCGCCGTCATGCGTGCAGACGTCCTCGATGGCGTACAGCGTGCCGTCCACGTTGAATACGGCGGCCGTCAAGTCGTCGGTTTCGACCAGGGCATAGCTGCCCCGCTCGATCTTTCCCTCGGCTGCGACATCATGCCACTGCCCCATCAGAACATGCCCGTCTGCAGTCTCGCGGCCTCCGACATCATGTCGCGGTTCCACGGCGGATCGAAAGTCAGCTCGACGCGCGCTTCCCGCACCGTCGGGATGATCTCGAGCTTGTCCTTCACGTCCATGACGAGCACTTCGCCCATGCCGCAGCCCGGCGCGGTGAGTGTCATCATGACCTCGACGTCGCGCTGGCCTTCGTCGGCCGGTTTCAGCTGGCAGGTGTAGATCAGGCCGAGGTCCACGATGTTGATCGGGATCTCCGGGTCGAAACAGGTCCGCAGCTGCTCCCAGACGAGTTCCTCGACGTCCTCGTCGGCCGCGTTGGGCGGGAGCTCCGGCCGCGCGACGGGATCCTTGCCCAGCGCATCGGCGTCCTCGCCGGCAATGCGGAACAGGTTGCCGTCGAGGTACACGGTGAAACTGCCGCCGAGCGCCTGGGTGATGAGGCCGCGCGCGCCCTTGCGGAGGATGACCTGGTCGCCCGCCGGCACGATGATCGCCTTGCAGTCGCGTGCGAGGGTCACGGGTTCGCTGTCTTGTCCGTACATGGTTGCCCTTACTCGGTGCTGACGACACCGCCCCCGGCGAGGGCGGAATGAATGGTATGCCAGCATAGGCTGGCGCATTTCACGCGGCTTGGATAAGCCCGCACGCCGGCGAGCGCGGCCAGCTTGCCCACCGTGTCGATATCGGCTTCCTCGGTCCCGGTCAGCATGCCGTGGATGCGCTCGTAGAGCGCATCCGCCTCCGGCCGTGTCAGGCCGCGCAGCGACTCCGTCATGAGTGATGCCGAGGCCACGGAAATGGCGCATCCGGAACCCTCGAATGATACATCCTCGATACGGTCGTCGGCACCCATGCGTACATAGACCTGCAGCTTGTCGCCGCACAGGGGATTGAGGCCTTCGGCGTGCTCGCAGGGCGGCGGAATCTTGCGGAAATTCCGCGGATTGCGGTTGTGATCGACGATGACGTCCCGATAGAGATCCGCCAGGTCCATCAGGCGAACACCTCGCGCGCCTGCAGCAGCGCCGCGGCAAGCCTGTCGATCTCGTCCTTCGTGTTGTAGAAGGCGAACGATGCGCGCGCGGTGGCGGGCACGCCGTAGTACTCCATGACCGGCATGGCGCAGTGATGGCCTGTGCGGATCGCGATGCCCGCATGATCGACGATCGTGCCGATGTCGTGCGGATGCACGCCCTCGAGCGCGAAAGAGATCACGGCGGCCTTGTGCGGCGCGGTGCCGATGATCCTGAGGCCATCGAGCGCACCGAGCGTGGCGCTGCCGTAGTGAAGCAATTCCTGCTCCCAGGCGGCGGCGGCGTCGAAGTCGATCTGCTCGAGATAGTCGATCGCGGCGCCGAGCCCGATGGCGCCCGCGATATGCGGGGTTCCGGCCTCGAACTTCCATGGCAGGTCGTTGTACGTGGTCTTCTCGAAGCTCACCGAGAGGATCATGTCGCCGCCGCCCTGCCAGGGCGGCATGGCGCGCAGCAGGGCCTCGCGACCCCAGAGCACGCCGATGCCGGTCGGACCGAACAGCTTGTGCCCCGAAAAGGCGTAGAAGTCGCAATCCAGCGCCTGCACGTCGACGCGCATGTGCGGCACGCCCTGCGCGCCGTCCAGCAGCACCAGCGCGCCGGCGGCGCGTGCGAGCCTGACCAGGGAGGCCACGGGATGGATGGTGCCGAGCGCGTTGGAGACATGGCCGAAGGCCAGCAGGCGGGTGCGCGGACCGATGATCGACTCGGCCGCACCCAGGTCGATCTCACCGCTCTGGGTCATCGGAATGACCTTCAGCGTGGCCCCGGTCTGCTCGCAGAGCATCTGCCAGGGAACGATGTTGGCGTGGTGCTCGAGATGCGATATCACGATCTCGTCACCGGCGCCGACGTTTGCCCGCCCCCAGCTTTGCGCTACCAGGTTGATCGCCTCGGTGGTCCCGCGCGTGAAGATGACTTCGCGGCTCGATTGCGCATTGAGGAAGGCGGAGATCTTTTCGCGGGCGCCTTCGAAAGCCTCGGTGGCCCGCTGGCTCAGGGTATGCACGCCGCGATGCACGTTGGCGTGGTCGCGCCGGTAATACTCGGCCATGGCCTCGATGACCTGGCTGGGCCGCTGCGCGGAGGCCGCGCTGTCGAGGTAGGCGAGGGGCTTGCCATGCACCTCCTGGTGCAGCACGGGAAAGTCCTGCCGGACGGCTTCCACGTCGAAAGCAGCGGCTGGCGGAGTGGCTCGCAGTGTGGCTTCGCTCATGTGAACTCCCTGATGCGATCCGCATCCGGCAGGCGACCGACGACGAGCTGTTCGGCATGGCGCCGCACGGGCGCGAGTGTCATGCGTGCCATCACCTCGTCCGCGAAAGCGAACGTCAGCAGGCTGCGGGCGGTCTCTTCGTCGATACCGCGCGTGCGCAGGTAAAACAGCGCCGCCGTGTCGAGTTGCCCGGTGGTGGCCCCGTGAGCGCATTTCACGTCGTCCGCGTAGATTTCAAGCTCCGGCTTGGTGTCCACCTCGGCGTCGGGCGACAGGAGCAGGTTGGCGTTGGACTGGCGGGCGTCGGTGCCGGCCGCACCCGGATGAACGATGGCCTTGCCGTTGAACACGGCGCGGCTCTTGCCCGCGAGAACGCCGCGATAAAGCTCGTCGCTGCGGGTTCGCGGGACCGCGTGGTCCACGCGCGTATGGCTGTCGGCGTGTTGCCGGTCGCGCACGACATACAGGCCGTTCATCTCCACCGAGGCTCCTGGTCCGGCGAGCTCGACATCCAGGTCGACACGCGCGATTCGGGCGCCCACGGAAAAGTTGTGGCTGACGAGGGTCGCGTCGCTCTCGATCCGCGCGGCCAGCGCGCCGATATGGAAGGCCTTGCCGGCTTGTTCCTGGATGCGGTAATGCTCGATCCTGGCGCCGGGGTGGAGGATCATCTCGGTCACGGGCAGGCTCAGCGACTCGCCGCGGCCCTCGCCATAGTGCTCGATGATCGTCGCGCGGCTGTTGGCGCCCGCGCGCAGCAAAACGCGCGGACAGGCCAGCGCGGGCGAGGCGCCTTCGACCGCCAGGAACACCAGTCGCAACGGCGCGGCGAGTTCCAGGCCGGCCGGGAGATCCAGCAGCACGCCATCGGTAAACAGGGCCGCGGACAGGGCGGCGAAACGATGCCGCTCGGGTCGGGCGATCCGTCCCAGCCATTCCCTGCACGCCGGATGGTCGGCGGCCACGGCCTGGGCGAGGGGCATCGCCACGGCATCCGCCGGCAGGTGACGGGTTTCGGTGAGCCGGCCGTTGACGAAGACGAGGGCAGGGCACTCCAGGCCGTCGATTGCAGGCACGGCCACGTCTGCTGCGCCCGCGTCCCCGAATTCACGTCGCGTCACCAGCTTGAGGTCGGTGTATTTCCAGTCCTCGTCCCGGCGGGACGGAAATCCCGCGGCCGAGAATTGCGCCAGCCCGGCCTGGCGCCGCTCCGCCAGCCACGCCGGCCCTTCGGCTCGCGCCGCGGCGGTTTCGATCCAGTCGGGCAATGACGGTGCGCTCACGGCACGCTCGGCGGCGACGCTCATGCCGCGTCGGCTCCGTCGCGCAACCAGTCGTAGCCGCGCGCTTCCAGTTCGTGGGCGAGTTCCTTGCCGCCCGAACGAACGATCCGCCCCCCAGACAGGACATGGACGAAATCCGGGACGATATAGTCGAGCAGGCGCTGGTAGTGCGTCACCACGATCATGGAACGTTCCGGGGATCGCAGGCTGTTCACGCCGTCCGCGACGACTTTCAGGGCGTCGATATCGAGGCCCGAGTCGGTCTCGTCGAGAACAGCGAGCGCCGGTTCGAGAACCGCCATCTGCAGCACTTCATTGCGCTTCTTCTCGCCCCCGGAGAATCCCTCGTTCACGCCGCGGTTGAGGAAGCTGTCATCCATCTGCATCAGCTTCGTCTTGTCCTTGATCCGGGCCAGGAACTCGAACGCGTCGAGCTCGGCTTCGCCACGATGCTTGCGGATGGCGTTCAGTGCCGCCTTGAGCAGGTAGACGTTGTTCACGCCCGGGATTTCCACCGGGTACTGGAAGGCGAGGAACACGCCCTCCCGCGCACGTTCTTCCGGGTCCATCTCCAGCAGGTCGTGACCGCGGTAGGTCACGCTCCCGCCGGTCACTTCCAGGTCGGGGCGTCCGGCGAGGACGCCGGCCAGCGTGCTCTTGCCGGAGCCGTTCGGGCCCATGATGGCATGCACTTCGCCGGGGCCGACCTCCAGGTCGAGTCCCTTGAGGATGTCGCGTTCGCCGGCGCGGGCGCAGAGATTGTTGATGCTTAGCATAAGAGCGTTTCCTGGTTGCTCAGCCGACCGCGCCTTCAAGGCTGACGCTCAGCAGGTTCTGGGCTTCGACAGCGAATTCCATGGGCAATTCGCGGAATACTTCCTTGCAGAAACCGTTCACGATCATGTTCACGGCGTCTTCTTCCGAAATGCCGCGCTGGCGGCAGTAGAACAGCTGGTCCTCGCTGATCTTCGAGGTGGTCGCTTCGTGTTCGACCACGGCCCCGGGATTGGCGATCTCCATGTACGGGAACGTGTGCGCGCCGCAGTCGCTGCCCATGAGCAGTGAATCGCATTGCGTGTGGTTGCGCGCACCCTCGGCGCTGGGGAGTATTTTTACGAGCCCGCGATAGGCGTTCTGTCCCCGCCCGGCGGAGATGCCCTTGGAGACGATGGTGCTCCGCGTGTTGCGGCCGATGTGAATCATCTTGGTGCCGGTGTCGGCCTGCTGGTAGTGATTCGTCAGCGCCACCGAGTAGAACTCGCCGACCGAGTTGTCGCCGCGCAGGATGCAGCTCGGGTATTTCCAGGTGATCGCCGAGCCGGTCTCGACCTGGGTCCACGAGATCTTGGCGTTGCGTCCCCGGCAGTCGCCGCGCTTGGTGACGAAGTTGTAGATGCCACCCACTCCGTTCTCGTCGCCCGGGTACCAGTTCTGCACGGTGGAATACTTGATCTCCGCGTCGTCGAGCGCGACGAGCTCTACCACTGCGGCATGCAACTGGTTCTCGTCCCGCATGGGCGCGGTGCAGCCTTCGAGGTAACTGACGTGGCTGCCTTCGTCGGCAATGATCAGGGTCCGCTCGAACTGTCCGGTGTTCGCAGCGTTGATGCGGAAATAGGTGGACAGTTCCATGGGGCAGCGGACGCCCTTGGGCACATAGACGAAAGACCCGTCGGTGAACACCGCGGAGTTCAGTGCGGCGAAGAAATTGTCTCCCGTGGGGACGACGCTGCCGAGGTACTGCTCGAGCAGTTCCGGATGCTCCTGCACAGCCTCGGAGAACGGGCAGAAGATGACGCCGGCCTCGTTGAGCTTCTTCTTGAATGTCGTCGCCACGGAAACGCTGTCGAACACCGCGTCGACCGCCACGCCTGCGAGGCGCGCACGCTCGTGCAGCGGGATGCCGAGCTTGTCGTAGGTTTCCAGCAGCTTCGGATCGACCTCGTCGAGGCTCTTCGGCCCGTCCGTTTTCTTTTTCGGCGCCGAATAGTACGAGATCGCCTGGTAGTCGATCGGCGCGATGTTCACGTGGGCCCAGTTGGGCTTCGGCATCGTCAGCCAGTGTTCGTAGGCCTTGAGGCGCCACTGCAGCAGGAAGTCCGGCTCCTTTTTCTTGAGCGAGATGAGCCGGATCACGGACTCGTCGAGTCCGGGCGGAACGGTGTCGGATTCGATGTCCGTCACGAAGCCGTGGCGGTACTTGCGTGCGACCAGTTCTTCGACGTCTTGCTGTCCGGTTGCCATCTCTACTCCCCGCGGCGTCAGCCGCGTTCCAGTCGTGCCGTCCTGCCGGGCGACGACACCAGGGTTCTCAAATCGACCCGCAGTCGGCGGCCCGTTTCCATGCTTGCCAGTTCGGCAAGGCTGATTTCTTCGAGCGCGCCGCGAATCGCGATATTGATCCGCTGCCACGCCGTGCCCACCAGGCACAGTGACTCCAGTTCGCAGCTGCCCAATTCGGTGGCGCACTCCGTCAGGGCCAGCGGCCCTTCCAGCGCATCGAGCACTTCCGCCGCGGTGATCTCTTCCGCCGGCCGGGACAGTGCGTAGCCGCCCTGGGCACCGCGGTGCGACGTCACCAGGCCCGCGCGCGCCAGGGATTTCAGGATCTTGCTGACCGTCGCGGCCGGCAGCCCGGTCTGCTCGGCAACCCCGCTGGCGCTCTGCGGCTTCGTCCCGGTGCCGGCGAGGTAGGCCAGCACACCGGTTCCGTAGTCCGTCAGGCGGCTCATTTTCAGCATCTGTGTCCCCGTTTCAGTCGGCCCGGCGCTCAATGGGAACCATTTTAGTCCTGATTGACTCCCGGGCCAACCCCGGGGGTGATTTCCCTGTTGTCGGGACGCCGGCAGCCATGGGACGTCTGCGGCCTGGTTCACGGGTGGAAAAAGGTCGCTATGCTAACATTAGTCGTTTGAAACAAGGCCATAATTCCCTCCCCGGGCGATCCCGGACGGGGCGGTCTTCAGCACGGGCGGAGGAAGCGATGAACCTCGACGGACTCAACAAGATAGCGCGCGCCATGGTGGCGCCCGGAAAGGGCATCCTGGCGGCGGATGAAAGCCACCCGACGATCAAGAAACGTTTCGATCCGATCGGTGTCGACAACACTGAGCAGAACCGGCGCGTCTATCGCGAAATGCTGTTCACCGCGCCCGGCATCGAGGACTGGATCGGCGGCGTGATCATGTTCGACGAGACCCTGCGCCAGCACACCGCGTCGGGCATTCCGTTCCCCGAGTTGCTGGCCGGCCGGGGAATCGTGCCCGGCATCAAGGTCGATGCCGGCGCCAAGCCGCTCGCGGGCTTCCCCGGGGAGACGGTCACCGAAGGGCTTGACGGCCTGCGCAAGCGGCTCGAGGAATATCGCTCCCTGGGCGCCGGCTTCGCCAAGTGGCGGGCCGTGATCGCGATCGGCGACGAGATTCCCACGGCCTTCTGTATCGAGGCCAATGCGCACGCCCTGGCACGCTACGCCGCGCTTTGCCAGGAAGCGGACATCGTGCCGATCGTGGAACCGGAAGTCCTGATGGACGGCGACCATGACCTCGCCCGCTGCGAGGCGGTCACCGACGCGGTCCTGCTGGAGGTGTTCTCCGCCCTGGCGCGTCACCGCGTCGTCCTCGAAGGCATCGTTCTCAAGCCGAACATGGTCGTCGCCGGGCAGGATTGCCCGCAGCAGCCGACCGTCGAGGAAGTCGCGGAGGCGACCGTGCGTTGCCTGCGACGGCACGTGCCGGCCGCAGTCCCCGGGATCGCTTTCCTTTCGGGCGGACAGAGCGAGGAGGAGGCGACGGCCAATCTCGACGCGATGAACCGCCGCGGCCCGCACCCGTGGGAGCTTTCTTTCTCCTATGGGCGCGCCCTGCAGGCGTCCGCCTTGCGTGCCTGGGGCGGCGACAGCGCGCGCCTGGAAGCCGGGGCGCAGGCCTTCGCCCACCGGGCACGCATGAATCACCTGGCGCGCAGCGGCGACTACCAGCCCGCCCTCGAGTCCGGAGCGAGCTGAGTGGGCCAGCCCGGGGTCGAGGGGCCACGCCCGGCGGCGGCGTCACGCCCGGCGGTTCACTCCGGCTGTCCGGGCACCGACAACATCGTGTCGATCCGCGATCTCGCCTATGCCCGCGGCCAGACGATGATCTTCGACGGTCTCGATATCGATATCCGCCGCGGCGGCGTCACGGCGATCATGGGCCCCAGCGGGACAGGCAAGACGACGTTGCTGCGCCTCATTACGGGCCAGGAGCTTCCGGACCACGGCAGCGTGACCTTCGACGGCGCCGAGGTCACGAAAATGAGCCGCCGTGAACTGTTCCGCATGCGCAAGCGCGTCGGCATGCTGTTCCAGAACGGCGCATTGCTGACCGACCTGAGCGTGTATGACAACGTCGCGTTCCCGTTGCGCGAGCACACGCGGCTGTCCGAGCGGCTCATCCGTCATATCGTGCTCACGAAGCTGCATGCGGTCGGACTCCGCGGCGCCTGGCAGCTGATGCCCTCGCAGTTGTCCGGCGGGATGGCGCGGCGTGTCGCCTTGGCGCGCGCGATCGTCATGGATCCCGAGATCATCTATTACGACGAGCCCTTCGTCGGCCTGGACCCCATCTCGATGGGCGTCGTCGTGCGCCTCATCCGGCGCATGAACGACGCGCTCGGACTCACCAGCGTGGTCGTCACGCACGACGTGGACGAGGTCTCTTCCATCGCGGATTGCACTTTCCTGCTTTCCGAGGGGCGCGTCGTCGCCTCGGGCACGCCGCAGGACCTGCAGGACCACCATTCCGAGACGGTGGTGCAGTTCATGGCGGGGATGGCCGACGGCCCGGTTCCTTTCCATTATCCCGCTCCCGACTACAGCGAGCAGCTGCTTTCGCGCGGCGACAAGTAACAGGGCGTTTCAAGGTGGGCAAAAACCGTTGAGCAACGCGACGATCAGGGGACTGCGCCGGGTGGGTCTCGAGGTGCTTTATTCGCTGCGCGGGTTTTTCGGCACCTTTGGCGCCGGCCAGCTGTTCCTGCTGCGGATCATCGTCAACATGCCGTATGCGCTGGCGCGGCCCCGCCTGATCATCAGGCAGGTGTATGTGACGGGCGTGCAATCGCTGGTGGTGATCATGCTGGCCGGGTTCTTCGTCGGCATGGTGCTCGCGCTGCAGGCGCACCTGACGCTGTCGCGGTTCGGCGCGGAGGACACGATCGGCATGGTGGCGGCGCTCGGGCTGGTCCGGGAACTCGGACCGGTGGTCACCGCGCTGCTGTTCGCGGGGCGCGCCGGGACGGCCCTGTCCTCGGAAATCGGCCTGATGCGCGCGACCGACCAGCTGTCCGGCATGGAGATGATGGCCGTCGACCCCATCAAGCGCGTGGTCGTGCCCCGTTTCCTGGGCGGCGTCATCGCGATGCCGATCCTCGCGGTCATTTTCAGCGCGATGGGCATTTTCGGGGCCTGGCTGGAAGGCGTGATCATCCTGGGCGTGGACGAGGGAGCTTTCTGGTCGCAGATGCAGGCCCAGGTCGATCTGCGGGACGACGTGATGTCCGGCGTCATCAAGAGCTTTTTCTTCGGCATCGCAGCCAGCCTGCTCGCGGTCTTCGAAGGTTATAATTGTGTACCTACCGCCGAAGGGGTAGGGCGCGCCACGACCCGTGGCGTGGTCCATACTTCATTGACCGTCCTGGTACTGAATTTCATGCTCACGGCCTGGCTGTTGGGAGGGAACTAGAGCTATGCAGCAAACACGCGCTGTGGAACTCGGCACCGGATTATTTGTCTTTATGGGCATACTGGCGCTGTTTTTCCTCACGACGAGAGTCACGAGCTTCGACGCTTACGAGGGCGGGGAAGGTTACGAGCTCACGGCCCGCTTCGACCAGGTCGGCAGCCTCAAGACGCGCTCACCCGTATCGATTGCCGGCGTGCAGATCGGCCGGGTCACCGCGGTGGAATTCGACAACGAGCGGCTCGAGGCGGTCGTGACGATGCGGATCGCGTCCCGCTACGACCAGATCCCGAGCGATTCGGATGCCAGTATCCTGACCCAGGGCATCCTGGGCGGCCAGTATGTCGGCCTGCAGCCGGGCGGGGCCGAGGACTATTTCGCGGATGGCGACGAGATCCTGTTTACCCAGTCGGCCGTCGTTCTCGAACAACTCATCAGCAAGTACCTGTTCAGCCAGGGCGGCGGAGAATAGAAAATGAATGTGAGAATGATGCGGATGAGGATTGCTGTCGCGATGCTCGCGATAGGCGCGGTCACGGCGGCAGCTGCGTCGCACGCGCAGGAGGCGCCGGAGCGCACGCCGGAACAGGTGATTCGTGATGCGTCCGACCTGACCATGGAAGCCATCGAGGGGCGTCGCGAGGAGCTCGCGAAGGATGCGGAAGCGCTGTTCGCTATCGTAGACGAAGTGCTGCTGCCGCGCTGGGACCGGCAATACACCGGACAGCTCGTCATGGGCCGCTACTGGCGCGAGGCCACGCCTGAACAGCGCGAGGAATTCATCACGGCGCTTTATCGCAAGCTCCTCGGCAGCTACGGAGACGGCATCCTCGAATACGAAGCCGACCAGCTGCGTATCACCGGGACCCGTGGTGATCCGGCGGAAGGCCGCGTGATGGTCGATTCGGAGGTGCGGCTGGAAGACGGCACGCCCGTGCCGATCAGTTATCGGCTGCGCCTGGTGGACAATCGCTGGTTGCTCTACGACGTCGTGGTGGAGGGCATTTCCTACGTGACGAACTACCGGAACCAGTACGCCAGCGAGTTCCGCGCCAAGGGCGTGGAAGGGGTCATCGAGGAGCTCCGCGCCGAACTCGAGAGCGGCGATTCTTGAGTGCGGCCGCGGACACAATCGCCGAGATCGGTCCCGGGCAGGTCGAGTTCGAGGATCGCGGCGAGGGACGCTTTGCCGTTCGTGGCGACCTGAGTTTCCAGACGGTGGTCGGCGCTCTTGAGGAGAGCAGGGAACTGTTCGCGCCCTACTCGACACTGGAGGTCGACCTCGGCGAGGTCAGACGGGCCGACAGCGCAGGCCTCGCTTTGCTGCTCGAATGGGTGAACTGGGCGAGGAACAGCGCGCGCGAGATCAGCTTTCATCGCATCCCCGCGCAAATCGTGTCCATCGCGCAGATCAGCGAAGTGGAATACATGCTTGACCGGGCCGCACGCTGGACGAGCGGCGACTAGCTAGCGATCGCCCTCCGGCGGGGCGTCATCGGTCCAATCCTCGTCGTCCCAGAGTTCGTCTTCGAAATCGAGGCCGATGTCCTCGTCTGCGCCGCCAGGTCCGCGAATCTCGAATTCAACGTTCTGTCGATAGGACTCCCGCACGAAGATGTAGGGGTCCGGCGCACGATCGATCATCCGGTCGATCGAGAGCAGGCGTTGCCGCGTGTTGATGATCTCGAGCGCCAGCAGCTTGTCGCGGATGCTCCGTTCGTCATCGAGATAATTCCAGATGAGGTCGGTCTCAAAGCGCGCGCCGATACCGGCCACCCCCCGGGCCGAGCTGGGGCCGAGGAACGGCAGCATCAGGTAGGGACCCGACGGCACGCCCCACTTCCCGAAGGTCTGGTCGAACGTAGCGCTCTGGCGTTCCAGCCCGATCGAGGTCGCGGGATCGAGCAGGCCGAACATGCCGAGGGTCGTATTCATCACGAATCGCCCGGACTGCTTGCCGGCTTCGGCGAGGTTGCCCTGCAACAGGTGGTTGAGGACCAGGATCGGACTGTTCACGTTGCGGAAGAAGTTCGTGATGCTGGACTTGACCGGGCTCGGCAGCACGTAGTCGTAGCCCTCTGCCAGCGGTTTGAGCAGGTACTTGTCGGCCGTGCGGTTGAACGCGAATACCTGGCGGTTGAGCGGTTCCAGGGGGTCGTAGTTGCTGCTCTCGTCCCGCCCTCCGGCTGTGGAGGCGCAGCCGGCCAGGAGGGCCAGCGAGAGTGAGGCCACCATGAGGGCTGGCAGCCGCCTGCGTATCGTCTCCAAAAACATCTTTCCTGCTCCGCTCGTCCAGTTTGGTTATTCGTCGTTGTTGCTGCCACGCCGGCTGGCACGGCGCTGCTGCAGAAAGGGCTCGAGCTCCGCGATCCGCGCCTCGAAGCGTGCCCGTTGCCAGGCCTGCAGCTCCGGCTCGAGCAACGCCAGGCGCAGCTTGTCCAGGGCCATGTCCAGTTCGCCTGTGAGCAGATGATACTCGGACATATAGAACAGCGCTTCTGCGTGGAGTCCGGCCGCATCGGCGGCATTGGCGATGAGGCGTACCTGGGGCGGGGTCGGCCGTACGACGTTGAAGATATCCAGCAGGATCGCATGGGCCCGGTCGAAGTTGCGCGTGCGGAGCAGCGCTTCGGCGTGGCGCACCGTCAGCGGTCGGTTACGCGGGAAGAGCCGCGTGGCATGCGCAAAGACCTCGAGCCCCTCGGCATGCCGCCCTGCCAGGATCAGTGCTTCCCCGAGCGCGGAATGGAACGCCACCGTGGTGGGGTGCTCGTCGACGAGCGCCTGGAACTGCCTGGCGGCCTCCGGGTAACGTCCTGCACGGAGCAGCGCCAGGCCATGGCCGTAGCGATGGCCCAGCGCCCCGAAGTCCGGCTCGGCTCCGGGTGGACTCGCAAAGCGTCGCAGTGCTTCGTCGGTCGAGCGTGCGTTGAGTACGTGGATCCGCGCCCGCATCAGCTCGTAGGTCGAGCTTTCCCGGACCTCCGCGACAGGCGTCCGCTCCGCGCGATCGCGGGTTTCGGCGATTCGGGTGCTGGTGAGCGGATGTGTCTGGAGAAACTCTGGGAGGCGTGATCCAGGCATGGCAGCCTGCCGGGACAGGACTTCGAAAAAGGACGGCATGCCCATGGGGTCGAAGCCCGCGCGCGCCAGGTACTGCAGTCCGACCCGGTCCGCCTCGTACTCGTTGGCGCGCGTGTAATTGATCTGCTCCTGGATCGCCAGGCCCTGTGCGCCGGCGATGACGGCCGGTACGGCATCCCCGCCGGCACCCAGCAAAATGGCCGCGAGGACGGCCGCCGTCGCGAGCATGCTGGATCGCCCGGTACCCGCGATCCGGCGGGCGATATGTTTCTGGATGACGTGCGCGACCTCGTGAGCGAGAACACCCGCGAGCTCGCTCTCGCTGCGGGTCGCCGTGATCAGTCCGCTGTTGATTCCTACGTAACCGCCGGGCAGTGCGAACGCATTGATCGCGTCGTCGTTGACGACGAAGAAATTGAACGTGTGCTCGCCTTCGTGCGCCTGCGAGGCGACGCGCTGGCCGAGATCGGAAATGTACTCCGCTATCTCGGGGTCTTCGAGCACGCTGTCCTGTTCCCGGAGCTGCCGCAACACGCTGCGTCCGATCGCCTCGGCCTGGCTTCGCGTGAACACGGTGTCCGCCGGGCTGCCGATGTCGGGCAGGTCCCTGTGCGGGTCCGCGCCGCTGACCGCGGTCAGCAGCGAGGCAGCCAGGACGATGAAAAAACGTTTCAGCATGGGGGTTCCGTTGACCTGGCGAGGGGAACGCCTGTCACTAAGACAGGCGGACCGCGGAAGCGGTTCCCCTCAAAGGGCATCCGACGCGTAGTCGGCCAGCCGGGAGCGCTCGCCGCGCATCAGCGTGACGTGGCCCGAATGCGGCCAGCCGCGAAAACGATTCACGACATAGGTCAGGCCGGACGTGGTTTCCGTGAGGTAGGGCGTATCGATCTGCGAGATGTTGCCGAGGCAGACCATCTTCGTCCCCGGTCCGGCCCGGGTGATCAGGGCTTTCATCTGTTTCGGGGTCAGGTTCTGGGCTTCATCGATGATGATGAAGCGATTGAGGAAAGTGCGCCCGCGCATGAAGTTGAGCGAGCGGATCTTGATCCGGCTGCGCAGCAGGTCCTGGGTTGCGGCGCGGCCCCAGTTACCCCCTTCCTCGGTTTGCGTCAGCACCTCGAGGTTGTCCATGAGCGCGCCCATCCACGGTTCCATTTTCTCCTCTTCGGTGCCGGGGAGAAAACCGATGTCCTCGCCCAGCGGTACCGTGACGCGGGTCATAATGATCTCGCGGAAACGGCCGGCATCCAGGGTCTGGGTGAGTGCAGAGGCGAGTGTGAGCAGGGTCTTCCCCGTGCCGGCGGGGCCGAGGATGGTCACGAAGTCGACGCTCTCGGACATCAGCAGGTTGAGGGCGAAATTCTGCTCACGGTTGCGTGCGGTGATGCCCCAGACGTTGTTGCGCCCGCGGTAGTCCGCGGCCAGTTCGATGACGGCGGCGTCGCCGTCGACTTCATGCACCAGCGCCTCGAAATGACTGTCATCCTCGAGGTAAAGGAACTGGTTGACGTGCCAGTCCGCCACCCGTTCGCCCTTGACCCGGTAAAAGGTACGACCTTCTTCCTTCCAGGAATCCATCTCGCGGCTGTGGGATTCCCAGAAATCGGCTGAAAGTTCTTCGGCGCCCGAGTAGAGCAGGTCGAGATCTTCGAGGGTCCGGTCACTGTAGTAATCCTCGGCATGGACGCCGAGAATCGTCGCCTTGATACGCAGGTTGATGTCCTTGGAAACCAGCGTCACCCGGGCATCCGGGTGCGCTTCCTGCAGCATGAGGCAGTTCTCGAGGATCGAGTTGTCCGCCCGGTTGCCCGGCAGGGTATCGGGAAGCAGAGGCTGGTTCGGACGCGTCTGGAAAAACAGCCGTCCCGGACGGCGATTCCCCGGTCCGTTCAGCCGGTGTTCTCCCGGAATCTCGATGCCGTGGTCGATATGCTGCTTGTCGGCGCCGTTGATCATCTGGTCGATGAAACGGCTGACCTGGCGCACGTTGCGCGCCGCCTCCGACATGCCTTTCTTACCGGCGTCGAGTTCCTCGAGCACCACCATCGGCAGGTGAATATCGTGTTCGTCGAAGCGGAAAAGCGCGGCCGGATCGTGCATCAGCACGTTGGTATCGAGAACGAAGACGCGACGTTGATTTTCCGTGGTGTTCAATGGGACTCCTGCCATTACCGGCGGGTTTGCATCGGACTCGACAGGATGGCGGGACTCAGAGCGTCTTGGCGGCCTCGAGGACCTCTTCCACGTGACCAGGCACTTTGACCTTGCGCCATTCCTGGCGGAGCACGCCCTGCTCGTCGATGAGAAAGGTGCTGCGTTCCACGCCCATCACCTTGCGTCCGTACATGTTCTTCTCGCGCATCACGTTGAAGATCGTGCACAGTTTTTCGTCGGCGTCGGAAATCAGTTCGAAGGGAAAGTCGAATTTGCTCTTGAATTTCTCGTGCGAGGCGACGCTGTCACGGGAGACTCCGACGATCTCGGCGCCGGCGTCCTGGAAGGCGGCGTAATGGTCGCGGAAACCCTGGCCTTCCAGGGTGCAGCCCGGCGTGTCGTCCTTGGGGTAGAAGAACAATACGAGTTTCCTGCCCTTGAAGTCACCGGGGCCCAGGGTTTTTTCGCTGGTTGCGGGCAGCTTGAAGGCGGGAATCTTCTTGCCAATAGCGGCAGTCGGCATGGTCTGGTCTCCTTTTCCGGTCAGCCCTTGACGGGTTCCATGATCGCATCGAGATTCAGGTGGTCGCAGAAATCCATGAATTCGTCGCGCAAGGCCGAGATCTGCAGGTTGCCGGGGATGTTCACCGTGATCTGGACCGAGAACATCGGCGCGCCCGTATGCGCAGCCGAGTAACTGCGGGTAGCCATTTCCGCTATGTCGATCTCGCGACTGGCGAAAAAGCTGGCCAGGTTGAAAACGATACCGGGCTGGTCCAGGCAGACGACGTCGATCGCGTAGGGCAACATGTCGGAGCGCGGCGCGCGCTCTTCGGTGCGCCGCATGGCGAGCGAGAGCCCCGATTGCTCCTCGACCTTCTTGAGCTCCGACTCGAGCCGCGCCAGCGTATGCCAGCTGCCGCTGACCAACAGCAGCATCGCGAACTCGGCTCCGAGTGCGATCATGCGGCTGTCGAGGATATTGCCGCCGCAGTCGAGCACGGCGCGCGTGAGATCGTGCACGACCCCGGAGCGGTCGCCGCCGACCGCGGATATCACTACCAGCTGTTTCAAAGGTTGTTGTCCGGACACGAAGGGGGAGTCTGGGCGAAGGATATGACAACGAGTGTACTCGGAACCGTCCCGGCTGCGAAGGGCGCGGTCGGCGATCAGCGCGCATTCACCGTGCTTGCCGCTCGAGGGAGCGACCGATACCATCACCTGTTGGATCAAAGGCGCTGTTGCGCCGGGAGACAGCCGATGTTCGGCGGCAGCATCGTGGCCCTGGTCACGCCGATGCATGGCGACGGTGACCTCGATCTCGAGGCGCTGGGGCGCCTGGTCGAGTTTCATGTCGAAGCCGGCACGGATGGCATCGTCATTGCCGGTACGACCGGAGAGTCACCCTGCCTGTCTTCGGCCGAGCTGGACCGGCTGATTCGTGCGGCGCTCGAGGCGGCCGCGGGGCGAGTCTCCATCATCGGCGGCAGCGGCAGCAATTCGACCGTCCGGGCGATCGAGCTCACGGCCGTGGTGCGCGAGGCCGGGGCGGCCGCGGCACTTGTCGTGACGCCGTATTACAACCGCCCCACCCAGGAGGGCCTGTTCCGGCATTACCAGGCAGTCGCACGGGCCGGCCTGCCCGTGATCCTCTACAATGTCCCGAGTCGCACCGCCTGCGACCTGCTCCCCGAGACCGTGGCGCGCCTGGCGGAGGTGCCCGGCATCGTCGCCGTGAAGGAGGCGGTCCCCGGCGCAGGCCGAATCGGCCGTCTCAGGGAATTGCTCGGCGATCGCCTGGACCTGTTGAGCGGGGACGATGCCACGGCGATGGATTTCCTGCTGGCGGGCGGAAACGGCGTCATCAGCGTGACGGCGAACGTGGCGCCGCGCCTCATGCACGGCCTCGCGGAGGCGGGATGCCATGGCGAACCACGCAAGGCGGCGGCGCTGAACGACCGGCTCGAGGGGCTTCACCGGGCCCTGTTCATTGAACCGAGCCCGATCCCTGTAAAATGGGCGGTGATGCAGATGGGCCTCATTCAATCCGGTATTCGGCTGCCACTGACGCCGCTCGAAGACCGCCATCATGACGAGGTGCGTGTCGCCATGGCGCGCGCCGGAGTGGAATACCGATCTTGATTTCCCCGATTCGAGGCTTCGGCCTGTTGATCATGGCGCTGGCCCTAGGCGGCTGCGCGACGCGTTCGGCCTGTGATCCCGGGCCTTACCTGGAAGCCGACACCAGCCCGCCGCTGGTGGTTCCGCCGGGGTTGGAAGCCCCGCCACAGCGCAGCGTGCTGCGCTTGCCCGACGCGCCTGGCGCCGGTGGGCGGTTGGCCTCCGATCCCGACGATTGCCTCATCGAACCGCCGCAGTTCTATGCCGAGCCAGGCCAACCGAACCCCGATGACCTGCCGGTGCGCCCGAGTTCCGTTGTCGTCGCAGGCTCGTCGGCGCCGACGCCGGGCACCACGCGCGTGACACGCGAAGTGACGGCCTTTCTCAACGACTGGTCCGGAGCCTGGACGCAACGGGACGCCGACGCCTGGCTGCGCTATTACGACAGCGATTACGCGCCCGCTGGGTACAGCGACGCTGCGGCGTGGCGCGAAGATCAGCGCAGCCGTTTCGAGATTCCGGCGACGACCCGGATCGACGCGGGCAGCGTGAGCGTCGAACCGCTTCCCGACGGCAATGCGAAGGTGCGCTTCGTGCAGCGTTTCGGGGCAGCCCCGGAGGAGCGCAGCGTGGTCAAGGAGATGATCCTGGTGCCCCGGACAGGAGGATCGCTTGCCTGGAGCATCGTGGACGAGCGCATCGTCGACGTTCTCTAGGCCGCTGGCTGCGCGCAATTCATTGAACCCCGTCCGCGGGTGGGTTACATTGCCCGGCCCCCGGCGCTTCGTGCCGGGCCCGGATGGAGAGGTGGCCGAGCGGTCGAAGGCGCTTGCTTGGAAAGCAAGTTTAGGGTAACCCCCTAACGCGGGTTCGAATCCCGCCCTCTCCGCCACTTACAGGTACTTCCTCACCTGGATTCGAACCCGCGTTAGCAATAAAGGAAGGGTTCGATCCGAGGCCGGCTTGCCGGCCGACAGGCCGCCCCGCAGGGGCGGCCCATCCCGCCCTCTCCGCCAGATTACTGTGCTGGCGCTGGTCGGATTCGAACCCCGCATCGGGCGGGCCGAACCGGAGAAGCAAGCATGCAAAAGTCGCTTCTGGCTGGCCTGGCGCTGTCCTGCGCAACGCTGGCGCTCGCGGCATCGGAGCTCCTGATCGGAGACTTTTCCGACGGCCTCGCCGCCTGGGAGGAGCGCAGTTTCTCCGGCGAGACGCGCTATCGCGTGGTGGAGCTGGACAATCGCGCCGCGCTGGAAGCCATTGCCGACGACAGTGCCAGTGCGCTGTACCGCGAAATCGAAATAGACCTGAAGAACACTCCCTGTCTGCACTGGACCTGGCGGATCGAGGCGCCGCTTGGCTCGGATACCGACGAGCGCAGCAAGGCGGGCGACGATTATCCGGCACGCCTCTACGTGGTGCGGCGCGGGGGGCTGGCGTTCTGGCGCACGCGGGCTCTCAACTACGTCTGGTCGAGTAATCAGCCCGTGGGCAGCCGCTGGGACAACGCTTACGCGGGCGAGAACGCCCGGATGTGGGCGCTCGACAGTGGCGCGACGAAAGCGGGCGAGTGGGTCAGCCACGTGCGCGATGTCCGGGCCGACTGGCGCGCGGCATTCGGCGAGGATATCGATACGCTGGACGGCGTGGCAGTGATGACGGATGCCGACGATACCGGTGGCGCGGCGCGCGCGTGGTACGCCGACATCCGGCTTTCCGCGTATTCAAGTGGCGCGGACTGTGTCCGCCCCGACGCCCCGCAGCGCTAGGACAGACGCATGATACATCCCGCCGAACCGCATGATTTCAGCTCGCAGCGCGCCTTCGACCGTGCGCTCGCCCGGGGGATCGCCGAATTACCCCCGGCACGCCCGGACGCCTCCGTTCTTTACCTGGCACGGTTCGAGACACCGCTCGGTTCACTCCTGGCCGGCGCGAACGGTGTCGGGCTTGTCGTGCTGGAGTTCACCGATCCTGAGCGACTCGATGCGCAGCTGCATCGACTGGCTCGCCGCCTGAAATATGCGCTCCGGCCCGGCGCCACGGCTGCGAGCGAGCAGGCCGGACGCGAGCTGGAGGCCTATTTCGCTCACGGCTTGCGCCAGTTCACCGTCCCGCTGGCGCCGATAGGCACGCCATTCCAGCACGATGCATGGCGGCGCCTGCGATCGATTCCCTACGGGCAGACCGTGAGTTATGGAGAGCAGGCCCGCAGGATCGGCCGGCCGCGTGCCGTGCGGGCTGTCGCCCAGGCGAATGGAGCGAACCCGATCACGATCGTCGTCCCGTGTCACCGGGTGATCGGTTCGGACGGCACGCTCACGGGATACGGCGGGGGGATCTGGCGCAAGCGCTGGTTGCTGGCGCACGAATCGGCTGTCCCCACGGCCTCGATCTGACCTTCCGCATCCAGTCCGAGCACCACGCGACGACTTGCGCGCAGGCTGTCGAGCAACTCCGGCTCGATGTCGAAGCGCGCGCACAGTTCGACATCGCTGACTGGCGGGATGGTTTTTCGCCTGTCGAGGCCGCCGAAGCGCCGCAGGTTGTACGAAGACCAGGCGATGATGACGGCGGCCGCGATCAGAACGACACCAAAATAGCGCAACAGTGTCAGCAGGTGCGCGGGATCTTCCGGCTCGAGTATGAATCTTGCGAACAGGTCGACGCCGAACCACCAGGCCAGCAGGCTGACCAGCGGCAGGAACAGGTACAGCCAGCCGATCCATGCGAGGGCCGTCAGCGAGGAGAACAGCAGTCGCTGGGGACGCGGTTGCAGGTCCGGACGGTAGATGATCGGGGGGCGGCGCGGCGCGTCGTGCATCAGGGCCGCACTCCGCGATCCGGGCTGACCCACACGGCTCGCGTGCCCCGGCGTTTCAGCAAGGCCTTGGGCACCGCGACCACCGTCGTCAACATGCTGATCAGCCAGAAGGCGATGGGGTACCAGATCACCCAGAAATACACTCGCCAGAGTCCTTTCTCATAGCGACTGTCGATCACGAGGCTGACGCCGAACTGGGCCAGGCAGGTGCAGCCCAGGATCACGCCCGTCCATTGCGGCAACAGGGTCGGCACGATGAGGGCTGCGGGCAGGGTGACGACGAAGCCGAGCAGGTACAGGAGGAAGATCGACGCCATCGTGTAAGCCCACAGCACGCTCAGGGCATACTCCAGCAGGACGCCCCACATGCGCCGGCGCCGCCAGGACAGGACCGTCCCCGCGTAACGGCGCAATACTTCCACGCCGCCCTGGGCCCATCGAAGACGCTGTTTCCACAGGCCGCGCAGCGTCTCAGGCATCAGGATCCAGCACAGCGCGTTCGGTTCATAGCGCACGTCCCAGTGATCCGCCTGGAGCTGCCAGGTGAGGTCGATGTCCTCCGTGACCATGTCGGTGTTCCAGTAGCGATTACGATGCAACGCGGTCTTGCGGAACGCGGACACCACGCCCGAGACCGTGAACACGCGGCCGTAGATCCGCTGCGCGCGCTTGATGAGCCCGATGATCGACGAGAACTCGCCGACTTGCAGGCGGCCCAGCAGCGTAGACCGGTTGCGGATACGCGGGTTGCCGGTGACCGCACCCACCCGGGGTCCCGAAGTGAGGTGGTACATGAGCCAGTGCGTCGCTTTCGGATGCAGGATCGCATCACCGTCGATGCACACCAGGTACTCGCTGCGCGAGGCGAGTGCGCCCATACGTAGCGCCATCGCCTTGCCCTGGTTCTTGCTGAAGTGGATGACGCGCAACTGCGGGTAGCGCTTTGCGAGTTCGTCGAGGATCGCCCCGGTATCGTCGCTGCTGCCGTCGTTGATGGCGATGATCTCGAAGTCGGGGTATTCCTGGCGGGCCAGCCATTCGACAGTGTCGCGGACGTTGTCGCCCTCGTTGAAGCAGGGTGCGAGGATCGAACACATGGGATATCCGGTCAGCTCCGGTGGCTTCTCCGGATCGCTGTCGCCGCGCCGCTCCCAGTGGAAGAAGTACCAGAGTCCGGCCGCGATCCATGTCCAGGCCATGAACAACGGGAAGAAAAAGGCGAAGTTGAACATCACCGTGATCAATCCGCTGGCATCTCCCCAGCTCATCGGGGCTGTTCCTTGCGATAGGGAAAGCTGCGAATCGACAAGCCCTGGAAAAGAGGCTCGAGGGCGGGCCGCCCGAGGATGAAATCATCCGGGTAGTAGGCGAGATTCAGCGCTCCGGCGCGAACCAGCAGCTGAAAATGATCGCGCAGCTCTTCGGCGGGCAGCCACTTGTCGCGCCGCCAGTCCTTGGCTTGCAGTTTGAAGACCGTGCGATCGAGGCCTGCCGGATGCCGGGCGACTTGCGCCACCAGCATCCGCAACCACGCCGGATGTTCGCCCGCCACTTCCTCCAGGTACGGCATCGCCATCAACGCCGTGTAGTCGTAGGCCGCGAGAAAGGCCGGCATCGACTGGCTGAAACGCGCCTCGCTGGACGGATCGATCGCGACGCGAGCGTACATGTTCCGTGCCGTGCGCAGTGCAGGACGATAACGCCGTGCCTGGGCAGTGACCTCCAGGCTGAAATCCACGAGGGCCGCGGTCTTTTGCGCCGGCGAGAGGCGACAGTCCTCGATCGGACGTTCGCTGCCCGGCCAGCTCGCCGCAGGTGCACACGCGGCGAGATCCTCGTCCGCGGCAAGATAGGCGTCGTCGTGAAAGAGTATGCCGGCGAAATGGGCATGGCGCCCCAGGTCCGCGTAGATCTCCGCGACGAGTTGCCGGGCGGACGGGAGAAACGGACTCAGCCGCCGGTAATCGGCATCGGCGGGTTCCGCGGTTCCGTCCTGTCCCGCACGCAACACCGACAAGGCCAGGGCGCGATCCGTGTCAGGCAGGTCGAACGCAAGCAGCGGCATCCACGCGTAAACCTCCACCCCGGTGCGAGTCCGCAGCTGCCACGCGACGCGATTGAAGAGATCGGCTCGCATGGGCAGGTGGCGGTTGGGGAAATAAAGTGCTGCGGCAGTGCCGTCGCCGTCCGGGTCGGCGAAGGCCTGCAGGTAGACGGTGGTGATCGAGAGCGCCTGGACGCGTTCGAGCAAGGCATCGAGATTGCGTTCCTGCTGTGCCGGGTCGGGATCGTAGACGTAATCCAGGTCCACGTGCACGGCGCGCTGAATGCGCTGGGACGGAATTTGAGGCAGGTTTGCGACGAACTCGGCCAGCGCCGGATTGCCCGTGAGCAGCAGGCGATGTAAGCCATTCAGCCGGTGCACCCCGTTGCGGCCGTTCGTCAGGCCGAGCGAGACCTCCATGCCAAGTCCGGCAGCGACAGCCTCGGCTTCCGAGTGGTACTCGCCGTAGGGCCAGACGATTGCACGGGGCGCCCGCCCCGTGTGCTGCTCGATCAATGCCACGCTTCGGGCCAGGTCGTCGCGCACCCGTGCGCGCCACTCGGCCTCGGTCTCGTAGCGCCCGGGTGCCGGCAGGTATTCAAGCGAACTGGCGGCCGGTTGCTGGTTGCCTTGCGGATTGGCCAGCACGCCGCGGTGCAGGTCATGGCTGTGACTGGCTATTTCGACCAGCCCGGAAGCGGCCATTTCGCGCAGCTGGGCCCAGGTCGCGAAGCCCGTCGCGTCGCGCTCGGCGCCTTCATAGGCGATCGTTTCGCCGGCGGCGACGCGCTCCTGCCAGCTGCTGACGACGGACGCCACGGCGGGATAGCCATAAGCCTTCAGCAACGGGAATACGTGGGTGTAGAGGCTGGCGAGCCCGTCGTCGAAGGTGAGCAGCACGGCCTTGTCCGGCAGCGCCCGGCGCCCTTGGCGCGCCGCGATGATGTCGTCGAGCGACACCGGAGTCCAGCCGTTGGTGCGCAGCCAATCGAACTGTTCTGCGAGCTGCGTGGTACCGACCGTGTAGCGATCGCGATCGACGTGCCCCGCCGCGTCGTCTTTGACGTCGTGCCACGCCACGCTCACCCACGCAGGCTCTGCGGCCACGGCGGCGCCGGCAGCGCCGCAAGTGGCCAACAACGAGAGCAGTAGCAACAGCCGGCAACGCATCTAGAAAATCCCCTCGAACGACAATCGGCCGTCGATCCGGGTTTCCCGGTCGCCGTCATACACCCGGCTGGCAAAACCCGTCCCGTATGTGACCCGCCAGCGTCGCCCCAGGCGCCATTCATGTTCGTAACGCAAAAATCCAGTCGGACTCGCGCCGAAGTCTTCCTGCCAGTAACCGCCGAGGCCGAGGACGAAACGTTGCGAGAACGACTGCTCGTAGCGCCGCCAGCCAAGCCGCTCGTGTGTCACCGCGTAGCCCGCTGCGAGGTCGCTGGCGGGATTGAAGTAAAGGCCGCCCTCGCGACTGGCCCGCGAGGCGTACAATTCCGCGGACCCCGTGGTCAGGCGGCCGGCGTTGGCATGCAGTCGATGCTGCATGCCGACCAGGGTCGACCAGCGCACGTTGCCGTCCGACAAGGCGAGACGCGTGAGCCCGCCCCGGAGGCTGAATGATTCATGTGCCTGCCAGCGCGCGGCGCCTTCCACTTTCCAGCCCGTGAGGTCTCCCGGGCGCGCGCGCAGCGGAGCATCCAGGGAGTCGCTTTCTGCGCGGGTGGCGAAACTCCAGTGGTCATCCCGGTGCCAGTCGTAGCCTGCCGTGACGCCGGCGCCGGTGGAGTCCGCCGCATTGCCGTGCAATTCCACGTAGCCGTGGCGGCGCTGGTGGCGCCAGGAAAGGCCGGCGCCGATCCGCTGCTCACGGGCCGTACCCTCCGGGTAACGTGCATCGCGCCATGCATGCAATCCGTAGGGTTGCCACCGGTGCGCGATCACCGGTGCCGCGACCCGGGTGCTCACAGTGCGGTCGTAGGAGCCGAAGCCCGTGAAGCCGTCGCTGTCGCCGTACTCCGCATCGACACTCATGCTCCAGCGGTCGCGGTCCCGCCAGGCGGTGCGCTGGCGATTCACGGCCGCATTGTCCGGGAACTCGGCGTGCAGGTTCTCGATGACCCGGTCGGCCTCGGCATGGCGACCGAGGTCGGAAAGCACGGCCGCCAGCTCCTGGCGCCCGGCGATGATTTCCGGCTCGTAGGCCTGCGCGATCTCGATTTCCGCCAGCGCGCGCTCCGGCCAGCCGCGCCAGCGGTAGACGGTCGAGAGCTGGCGCCGGATCTGTGCGCTTGCCGGCGCGTCGGCCGATAGTGTTTCGAGCCTGCGCTGTGCATCCTCCAGCCGGCGATCGTAAGCCTGCAGCATGGCGCCGCTGAGGTCTGCGTCCAGTCGCGGCCAATTTGCGACGTGCTGGTTCGTGCCGGCGACGCCGATGAACGCAGGTGACGTGGCGGACAGGTCGTCGGCCACCCACAGGGGGCCGCCAAACCATTCCGACTCGATGCGTGCATAGATCAGGCCGAGACGGGCGCTCGACATGCGCGGTCGGTCGCGCAGGATGTCACGGTACAGTTGTGCGGCTTGCCCGGCGTTTCGCATGGCGAGATGTGCATCGGCGGCGGCATGGCGGACATAGACGGGCGCTTCGATGCCTGCATCCAGCAGCGCATCGTATTCGTGAATCGTCTCGGCCATGCGGTCGCGCATCCGGTAGGCGACGACCAGGTCGAACCGGCCGCGCAGGTGAGCGGCGGAGGCGTCCGGCACCGATGCCAGCACTTCGAGTGTGGCGGTGGCGGTATCGATCAGTTCGAGGCGCTCTGGAGAGGCTTCCGGATACACGCGGGCCCAGCGCAGCCGTTGCCCCGCCATATTGCCGGCGAGCAGCGCGAGTTCCGCATCGTCGAACAGCCCGGGGGCCGCCATGGCCATGTCGTTCGCCAGGTGAGCCGCTGCGAGATCGGATAGTGCAAACACCTGCTGGCGGCGGAGCTCCCGGTGGTCCGGGTCGATCTGCAGTGCGTTCTGCGCCACGGCGAGCGCATCCATGGGCCGTCCCGCGCCACGAAATACGAATGCCGCTGCCGCTGCAAGTTCCGCCGAGCCGGGCGACCTGGCGATCCAGGGTTCGATGTAGGCCGCGGCGTCTGCACTGCGGCCGAGATCGGACAGGAGCAGCGCATAAAGCGCATGGGCGTCCGGGGTCCGGCCGGGGTCGGCCAGGCGCGGTCGCAGCAGGGAAAGTGCTTCCGTCGCCCGTCGCTCGGCACGCAGCGCGCGCGCCCAGGCCAGCAGTTCGAAGTCGGCGAGTTTCGCGGGGTCGAGTCCTGCGGCTGTGTCTATTGCATCTGCACTGCGCCCGGCCCATTGCAAAACGACCAGCAAGTCCGCCCGTACCCCGGTTGCGGTCGGGTTCGCTTCGAGCAGTTGTGCGAGTTGCCGGGTCGCTTCCTTGAAGTCGCCGTCGCGCGCCAGCAACACCGCCGTGTCACGCTTGGCCCGGAGGGACTCCTCCGCAGCGGACGCCCCGGCGCAAGGTGCGCTGACAATCAACAGGCAAAAGACGACGGCCCGGAAAGCCCGTGCAAACGCGGGCAAGGCCTGCCATGGCGGCGAGCTCGAGGCCAAGAGAGACTCCCGTGAGGTCAGTGGGGGCCCGGTTCGTCGGATCTTCGGTGCTTGCTTCCCGCTTCAGAGCTGCCCCTGTCGGGGGGGCAAGTGTCCGACGAGCCCGGGCATGCTATGCGAGATGGGTGCGCGCGGGTCGGAATTGAGTCTCAAAACGGCGCATCCGGCGAGATTTTGACGCGTGCCGGGGAAACGCGCTTCCTGTGATGCATGTCCGTTCCCGGTCCCGGCCTCGACCTTACACTCGGCCCAGTGAACGCGATCATCCATCCCGCAGGTAGCCGCAGTTCCTCGACGGACCCCAAGCCGAAACGTTCGTTCGAGCGGCCGTCTCGCGTTCGGGCCAGCCGGATCGTCCTGGGCTACATCCTGTTCGCTGGCCTGTGGATCGTGCTTGCGGACCTCGTGCTGGACCAGTTCCTCCCCGCGGGGTTCCGCCATTCCGCCGGCGTGGCGATGCTCAAGGGGCTCGTCTTCGTCATTTTCACGGGCGGGCTGTTGTGGGTTTCCCTGCGTTACGAACGACGACTGCGTTACCAGAGCGCGGCGCGCCAGGTCGCCACGACGGCTGCGCTGCTCGGGCATTTCCGTGCCATGTCGGCGAAGGTGAGTGATGCGGTGCTGCTGGTGGGGGCAGGCGGACGCATCATGGAAGCCAACACGGCGGCCGCCAGCCTGCTGGGCTGGAGTCGGGCCGGCCTGTGCGAACGCAGGATCGGCGAGGTCGAAGTCGAGGTCGAGAGCGGTGCCCGTTCCGATGGGCCCCGGGCGGGATCGTACGAAAGCATCTTTCGCACTGCAGACGGCCGCATGTTGCCGGTCGAGGTCGATTGCCTGACCCTGCAGGTCGGTTCACAGCATCTGCAGCAATACATCGTTCGCGAGGCCAGCCTGCAGCGTCGCACCGGAGAGAATCATCGGGATCGGTCCTGGATCGACGTGTTCTTCGACATGCCGTTCATCGGCATGGCCATCAGTTCACCGGAGAGCACGCGATGGATCCGGTTCAATGATCGTCTTTGCGAAATTCTCGGCTATTCCCGCGCCGAACTGTCCACGCTGACCTGGCGGGAGATGACTCACCCGGAAGACCTGCACAAGGACGAACAGCAGTTCAGAGCGGTGATAGCAGGCGAAATCGACGCCTACAGCCTCGAAAAGCGGTTCATTCGCAAGGATGGCACCGAGGTGCATGTCGAACTCGACGTGCGTTGTCGGCGGCTCGCGGACGGCAAGGTGGATTACCTGGTCGCGACCGTCCAGGACATCACCGGGCGTGTCGAGGCCGAGGAGCGGTTGAACCGGCAGAAGAACCTCTATGCCGCGTTGTCGCGAATCAACACGGCTATCACGCGGCTGCCCGACCGGCAGCAGATCTTCCAGGACGTTTGCGACGTGGTGGTCGCGATCGGGCGTTTCGAGTTTGCCTGGATATTCAGTGTTTCGGGCGGCGAATACGCTTTCGAGGCGCAAGCCGGCGACGACAAGGGTTTCGTCGGCAAGATCATCGATCAGTTCAAGGCGGGCCCGTCCGCCGTGTTCGAGCAGGGCGCGCCGATGGTGGCGTTACGGACCGGCAGGGTCGTGGTGCGCGATCCCTACATGGAGGACGGTGCGACGGTTCAATGGCGCTCGCTCGCCGCAGAGGCGAATGTCGAGGCGTGTGCCGCCTTCCCGATCTTGGTCGATGAACGCCCCGTCGCCGTGCTGACGATTTATTCCAGCAGTGCGGGAGACATCGACGAGGACGTCGTCAGGCTGCTGGAGGAAATGGCCCGCGACGTATCGTTTGCGCTCGAGAACAGGGCGCGCGAGGAGGCCCGCGTGGCGAATCTCGCGGCACTGGAAGCCGCCGAGGCACGCTCCCGTTTCGCCCTGGAGGGCGCTGGGCACGGGGCCTGGGAATGGGACCTGGTTGCACAGCGCGTGAACTATGCGCCGCGCTGGAAAGCGATGCTCGGCTATGCGGCCGACGAAATATCGGATTCTCCCCTGGAATGGCAGGAACGGATCCATCCGGACGATGCCGAGGCCACCCTCGCGCTGGTTCACGAGCATTTCGCGGGACGCACGGCCAGCTACGTCTCCGAGCATCGCCTGCGCTGCAAGGACGGCAGCTACAAGTGGGTGCTGGATCGGGGGCAGGTGCTCGAAAGAACGCCGGGTGGAAAGCCAGTCAAGTTCTTCGGCACCAAGACGGACCTGACCGAGGTCAAGGCGGCGGAAGAGGCATTGCAGCAGGAGCGCCAGCGCATGGACCTGGCTCGCGCCAGCGCGAAGATCGGCACCTGGGACTTCGATATCGCCACGGATACGGTGCATCTCCATCAATCCACGCCCCTGCTGTTCGGCTTCGACGACTCTCCGCGCTCGATGCCGCTCAAGGACTACGTGCAGCTCGCCCACCCCGACGATCGTGCCGCGTTGCGCGAATCCGTCGAGGAGATGCTGGATCACGATACGAACTACGCGACGGTGTTCCGTTTCATCTGGCCCGACGGCAGCCTGCACTGGATCGAGGACCGAGGCGTGCTGTACCGCGACCATGACGGTCGCCCGGTGAGCGCCTTCGGCATCAATCTCGACATCACCGAACGCGTCGAGTCCGAAAGACGGATCAGCGAATACGTGGCGCGCCTCGAACGATCGATGCTGGGTACCGTCGATGCAATCTCCCACATGGTGGACCTGCGCGACCCGTACACGGCGGGCCACGAGGTGCGGGTGGGCAACCTGGCCGCCGCGATCGGGCGCCAGCTGGGACTGGACGACATGGCCTGCCAGGGGCTGCAGATTATCGGTCGCGTCCACGACATCGGCAAGATCACCATCCCGGCGGAAATCCTTTCCAAGCCGGGGCGCCTGTCGGACATGGAAATGAACATCGTGCGCACGCACGCGCAGCAGGGCTTCGAGATCCTGAAGGATATCGAGTTCGACTGGCCCGTCGCGGAAGTCATCCGGCAGCACCATGAGCGCATGGACGGCAGTGGCTACCCGCGCGGACTGAAAGGCGACGAAATCATGCTCGAAGCGCGGATCGTCGCCGTGGCCGACGTGGTGGAATCCATGGCCTCGCACCGGCCTTACCGGCCGGCCCGCGGCGTCGAGCCGGCCCTGGAAGAAATCGAGCGCAATGCCGGTATCCTGTACGACGAAGACGTGGCCCGGGCCTGCCTCCACTTGTTCCGCGAAACGGATTTCAGCCTCGACGGCTGTGCCGAGCCCGCCACGCCGTCCCGGAGCTAGCCGCGCACCCGGGCAGCCGCGCCTGCGCCGCGGAATGCTCCGGCGCTGAATTCCATTGCGGCCTCAGGCCGCGATCGCGTACCTTGCGTCCCCGACGGACTCGAAATCCTGCGCGGTTTGGTCCATAACTTGCATAAATCGGGACCATCCCGGGGCGCCACGCGAGTATTTCCATGTTTGCCACCATTCTCCCGCTCGGCGCGTTGTTATCCGGCACCGCGCTGCTGCTCCTGGGCAGCGGCCTGCTGGGCACCTTGCTCGGCGTGCGGGGGAGCTATGAAGGCTATGGCGACCAGGTGCTGGGACTCATCATGTCCGGCTACTTCCTGGGTTTTTTCCTCGGCACGTTCCTCGCCCCTCGCGCGATCCGGCGCATGGGACACATTCGCGCCTTTTCCTTTTTCGGCGCGCTGTTCGCCTCGACCGTGCTGGCCCACGCCATCTGGGTGACGCCGGTGACCTGGGGCCTGTTGCGGGTGGCGACGGGGCTTGCCGTGGTGGGCCTGTACACGGTGATCGAGAGCTGGCTGAACGCCACGGTCGAAGGGGCGCAGCGCGGACGGGTGTTTGCAGTCTACATGGTGATCAATCTCGCCGCGCTGGCAATCGGGCAACAGTTCCTGCGCCTGGCTGCCCCGGAATCCTTCGCCCTGTTTTCCCTCGTCGCAATACTGATCTGCGCGGCCATGTTGCCGGTCACGGCCACCCGGATGGCGCAGCCCGTCATGTCTCCGTCAGAACGTCTCGGGGTGCGGCGCTTGTTCAGGCTGGCGCCGGCAGCCGGCGTCGGATCCCTGTTCTCCGGTATCTCGATCGGGACTTTCTGGGGCCTCGCGCCGGTCTACGCAGGCCGCCTGGAGCTCGACAACGAGAGCGTGGCGATGTTCATGACGGTCACGATCGTCGGTGGCGCGCTGTTGCAATGGCCTATCGGCCGACTGTCGGACAGCGGCGACCGGCGGCGCACCCTCGCGATCTCCAGTCTCGGCGCGGCCGTGGCTGCGGGGGCGGCCCTGTTCGTCGCGTCGCCGACCGGGGCTGGACTCTATATCGTGTATTTTCTTTACGGCGGGCTGTCGTTCGCCATCTATCCCGTCGCGGTGGCTCATCTCCTCGATCACGTGGCGCCCGAGGACCTGCTGCCTGCATGCAGCACCAATCTGCTGTTGCACGGGCTGGGCGCCGCGCTCGGCCCGGCGCTCGCGGGCTTCGCCATGGGCAGGTTCGGTCCGGGTGCTTTCCCGGGCCTGCTGCTCGTGGTTCACGTGCTGCTGGCGGCTTATGTGGCGAGCCGCCTGCTCATTCGGACGCGCGTCGTGGCGGGCGATGCCCATTTCCATGCGATGTTGCGTACCTCGCCGACCGCCATGGAAATGTTGCCGGAGGTGGACGCGGCCCAGGACGAACTCGAAGGGACGACCGAAAGCGCGGCACCCGATCCGGCCGAGGGTCCTGTCGAGCCCGACGCTGGCATCCGGGAGCAATAAACGACAGTATTCCCCGGTCCCCCGGTTGATTCCCAGAGAGCATCTATGAGCAAGCATCGATTCGAGACCCTGCAGGTTCACGCGGGGCAGGCGCCGGCCGCTGGCACGAACTCGCGGGCCGTGCCTATTCACCAGACGACTTCGTTCACGTTCGACGACGCCGATCACGGCGCGCGGCTGTTCGCGCTGCAGGAATTCGGCAACATCTACACCCGCATCATGAACCCGACCACGGACGTCTTCGAGCAGCGCGTGGCGGCGCTGGAAGGCGGGGTGGCGGCGCTGGCGACCGCCAGCGGGCAGTCGGCGCAGTTCCTGGCATTGACCACGCTCGCCGAGGCCGGCGACAACATCGTCTCCGGCAGCAGCCTCTACGGCGGCACGTACAACCAGTTCAAGGTCCAGTTCCCGCGTATCGGCATCGATGTGCGCTTCGTCGCCGGCGACGATTTTTCCGCCTGGGAGGCGGCCATCGATGAGCGCACGCGTGCGTTGTACGTCGAGAGCATCGGCAACCCGGGCTTCGATGTGCCCGATTTCGCGCGGCTGGCGAAGCTCGCCCGAGCGCACGGCCTCCCGCTGGTGGTGGACAACACCTTCGGCTGCGCGGGATACCTCGTGCGCCCCATCGATCACGGCGCCGATATCGTCGTGCAGTCGGCCACCAAGTGGATCGGCGGCCACGGCACGTCGATCGGCGGCGTGATCGTGGATGCAGGCAGGTTCGACTGGTTCGGCGAGCGCTTCAAGACTTTCCACACGCCGTCGCCCGGTTATCACGGCCTGAATTTCGCGGAGGTGTTCAGCCCGGACGGACCGTTCGGCAACCTGGCGTTCATCATCCGCGCGCGTGTCGAGGGGTTGCGCGACTGGGGACCGGCCATGGCGCCGTTCAATGCCTTTCTCTTCCTGCAGGGCCTCGAGACGCTGTCCTTGCGCGTGCAGCGTCACTGCGACAACGCGCTGGCGCTCGCCCAGTGGCTGCAGGCGCAGCCGCAGGTCGAACGGGTCGATTACCTCGGGCTGCCGGGCCACCCGCACCACGAGCGGGCCAGGCACTACCTGCACAACGGTTTCGGCGCCGTGCTGATGTTCAGCATCCGGGGCGGCCTGGAGGCCGGCAAGCGCTTCATCGACTCGGTCGAGCTTGCGAGCCACCTGGCGAACGTCGGCGATGCGAAGACCCTGGTCATTCATCCCGCGAGCACCACCCACCAGCAGCTTTCCGAGGCAGAGCAGCGTGCTGCCGGCGTCGCCCCGGAGCAGGTGCGCGTCTCGGTCGGCATCGAGCACATCGAGGACATCAAGGACGATTTCGCCCAGGCGTTCGCGAAGGTGGCGAGCCCGGGCGGATGAGCGACGGCGCATTGCATACCGCCACGGCGGTCTCCAGCGAGACGTGCCTGTGGCGGCCGGACGCGCCGGTCCGGCTGGAGAACGGCCAGACCCTGGACCGGGTCGAGGTCGCCTACCGGACCTGGGGACGGCTGGCGTCGGACGGCGGCAACGCGGTGCTCGTGTGTCACGCCCTGACGGGCTCCGCCGACGCCGATGTGTGGTGGGGTGGGCTTTTCGGCCCGGGGCGGGCGCTGGACCCGGCACGCGATTTCATCGTCTGCAGCAACGTGCTGGCGGGTTGCTACGGGACCACAGGGCCCAACCATCCGCATCCGGAAGACGGCGAGCCATGGGGCAGCCGGTTCCCGCTCGTGACCATCCGTGACATGGTCGGCCTGCAGGCCCGCCTGCTCGATCACCTCGGCGTGCATCGCCTTTCCCTGGTGCTCGGCCCGTCGCTCGGCGGTATGCAGGTCCTGGAGTGGGCGGCGAGCTTTCCGGATCGCGTCGCGGCGATCGCGCCGATCGGCGTGTCCGGGCGCCACTCCGCGTGGTGCATCGCCATCAGCGAGAGCCAGCGCCGCGCGATCTACCTGGATCCGGCGTGGCTCGACGGCCGTTATCCCCTGGACCGGCCGCCCCGCCACGGGCTCGCGGTGGCGCGCATGATGGCGATGTGCAGCTATCGCAGCTGGGAGAACTTCGAGGCGCGCTTCAGCCGCCGCAAGCAGGACTGGGACGAGCAGTTCGCCGTGACCTCGTATCTCAATTACCAGGGGCAGAAGCTTTACCGGCGCTTCGATGCCAACACCTATGTGCGCCTGACCCAGGCCATGGACAGCCATGATCTCGCGCGGGACCGGGGCGACTACGAGAGCGTGTTGCGCGGGATCCGGATCCCGGCGCTCGTGGTATCGGTGGATTCGGACGTGTTGTACCCGCCGCGCGAACAGGAGGAGCTCGCCAGGCTGCTGCCGGCGGCACACTACGAGATGCTCCATACGCCGGCCGGCCACGACGGCTTCCTGATCGAGACGGATGCGCTCGACCGGATGCTGCAGCGCTTCCGCGCGCCCTAGAAAAGATGCGCGGAGCGGGGGTCTCCTCGCTTTCCGCCGGTTCGGGTTATTATCCGGGGCTCGCTGGAATCACCCCCTGGAGGACCCCGCATGCGGCACCCGATGATCGGCGCGCTCGTTTTCTTTCTCTCGCTCGGCATGGCCGTCGCCGCCGAGGAACTCAAACCGCTCGACGCGGAGACCATCTGGGAGCTGCAACGCCTCGATGGCCCGGCCATTTCTCCCGACGGAGAGCAGGCGGTGGTCGCCGTCACCCGTTACGAGGTGAAGGACGACGAAGGCATCACCGACCTCTGGCTGGTGCCGACCGATGGCGGGGATGCACGTCAGCTCACGACCTATTCGGGGAGTGATTCGAGTCCGGCCTGGAGCCCCGACGGACGCTACATCGCGTTCGTCTCGAAACGCGGCGACGACGAGAAATCGCAGATCTACATCATTCCGGTGGGCGGCGGGGAAGCCCGGCGCCTGACCGACGTGCCCACGGGCGCGAGTGCACCGAAGTGGTTCCCGGATTCCAGCGCCGTGGCCTTCATCAGCAGCGTGTACGAGGATACCGCCGACTGGGCAGAGATGGCCGAGCGTCTCGAGGCAGAGGACGAATCCAAGGTGTCCGCCATGACCTGGGACCAGGCGCCGATCAGCTGGTGGGACCGATGGCTCGACGAACGCAAGCCTCATCTCTACAGGATCGGCCTCGAGGAGAGCGAACCGCAGCCGATCACTCACGGCTCCGGCGTCCACCTGCTGGTGACCGGGGCGGGGACGGGCAGCTACGATATTTCGCCGGACGGCGAGGAGATCGCCTTCGTCGCGGATACGGATACGACGGGGGTTCGTTCCAACCCGGACGTGTATGTGCTGCCCACGGCCGGGGGCGAGGCGCGCAACATCACCGCGGGCAACATGGCGCCTGATTTCGCGCCGGCCTACAGCCCGAACGGGCGCTGGCTGGCATTCTCCCAGCGGCGCATCCCGGGTTTTTATGCCGACCGGGCGCGTCTCGTGCTGCACGAGCGCGACAAGCAAACGCAACGGGTGCTGACGGAGGATTTCGATCGTACGGTCAGCGGCGTCACCTGGGCTCCGGACAGCCGCAGCGTGTACACCTCGATCGATGATGCCGGGATCCGCCGCCTCTACCAGATCGACACGCGGGACGGCGAACCGCGGGCGATCACCGCGGAACACAGCTTCGGCGAACCGCAGCTCTCCGCCAACGGCCGCGTGCTTGTGACCCTGCGCCAGAGCTTCGTCGAGCCGCCGACCCTCGTGCGGGTGGACCCGCGCCGCGGCAACGTGACGAAGCTCTCGACGTTCAACGACGAAATCCTCGCCGGAGTCGATTTCGGGCGCTACGAAAGCGTCACCTACGAGGGCGCCAACGGGCAGGACATCCAGATGTGGGTGGTGTATCCGCCCGGCTTCGATCCGGAGAAGAAATACCCGTTGTACCTGCTGTTGCACGGCGGTCCGCACAACGGCATTCCTGACGGCTTCCACTTTCGCTGGAACGCCCAGGTATTCTCCGGGTGGGGCTACGTGACCGGCTGGCACAATTTCCACGGTTCCAGCGGCTTCGGACAGGATTTCACCGATTCCATCAACCCCGAGCAATCGGAACTGCCGTATATCGACACCATCAAGGCGGCCGAATGGTTCGCCGAGAAGCCCTGGATCGATGCCGAACGCATGGGTGCGGGCGGCGGGAGCTACGGCGGCTACCTCGCCTCGATCCTCCTCGGGCGCGATCATCCCTTCAAGACGCTGGTCGCGCATGCGGCGGTGTTCAACTGGCTGACCCAGTACGCCGCGGATTACGGCGCCTCCAAGCGTCGCCACGGCGAGTTCTGGACCAACCCCGGGCACTACAAGCTGTCCTCGCCGCATACGGGGGCGGCTAATTTCGAGACGCCTACGCTCGTGATTCACGGCCAGCTGGATCGCCGCGTGCCGGTGAACCACGGCATCGAGTTGTTCAACATCCTGCAGAACCGTGGGGTGCGGAGCCGCTTCGTGTATTACCCGGACGAGAACCACTGGATCCTCAAGCCGAATAATTCGCTGCACTGGTACCAGGAGAAGAAGGACTGGCTGGCGGAGTTCCTGCAGCCGGAAGACTAGCGACTCGACAAGCTTGTGGCCGGCTTGCCATGATGGGGGATCATGGCAAAGCCGGCTGCTCCTCTCCGTTCCCTGGCCTCGGTCGGCGCCGGGCTGCGCGCTGCGTTCGCTGCCGGGTACGGAGTCTCCGACTTCCGCAAGGATCTGCTCGCCGGCCTGACGATCGGCGTGGTCGCCATTCCGCTCGCCATGGCACTGGCCGTGGCCACGGGCGTGCCCCCACAGTACGGCCTCTACAGCGCGATCGTCGCCGGCATCGTCATCGCTCTTTCCGGGGGGTCGCGCTTCAATGTCTCGGGGCCGACCGCCGCCTTCGTGGTCATCCTTCTCCCGATCGTGCAGCAACACGGCCTCGGCGGGTTGCTGGTGGCGACGTTCATGGCGGGCGCCATCCTCGTGGCCATGGGCATGGCGCGCATGGGCGGGTTGCTCCAGTTCGTGCCTTACCCGGTCGTGCTGGGCTTTACCGCGGGCATCGGCGTGGTCATCGCCACCTTGCAGCTGCCCGATCTACTTGGGCTGGCCATCCCCGGTGGCAGTGCGCACTACGCCGACAAGGTGAGCGCGATCGTGCTGGCGTTGCCCCGCATCGACCTGCATGAATTCGGCATCGGGCTCCTGACCCTCGCGCTGATCATCCTGTGGCCCCGGCTGCGGACGCCGATCCCGGCGCCGCTCGCGGCACTGGTGCTGGTGTCTGCGGTCGCCTGGGCGATCAACGGCGCATCGGACGGCGTGCTCATCGACACGATCGCATCGCGTTTCAGCTGGGAGTCGGGTCAGCAGGCCGGCCAGGGAATTCCACCGATGGGTCCGGGCTTCGTGCTGCCCTGGCGTTTGCCCGACGCGGACGGTTTGCCGTTGCAGCTGAGTTTCGACCTGTTCCAGGTGTTGCTGGGGCCGGCCATCGCGATCGCCATACTCGCGGCGATCGAGTCGCTGCTGTGCGGCGTCATCGCCGACGGGTTGACCCGGACCCGGCATGACCCGAATGCGGAGCTCATCGGGCAGGGCCTGGGCAACATGGTCGCGCCGTTTTTCGGCGGCATCACGGCCACGGCGGCGATCGCGCGTACCGCCACCAATATCCGCAGCGGCGCGCGATCACCGGTGGCGGCCATCGTACATTCGCTGGTCGTGCTGGGGGCCGTTCTGGGAATGGCCGGACTGCTTGGGCAGGTGCCCATGGCGGCGCTCGCGGCATTGTTGATCACGATCGCATGGCATATGAGCGAGCCGCGCCTGTTTCTTCGCACGCTGCGCTCAGCGCAGCGCGGCGACGTGGTCGTGCTGCTGACCTGTTTTGGTCTGACCGTGCTCTTCGACATGGTGATCGCCGTGGCCGTGGGGATCGGACTGGCGGCAGCATTGTTCATCCACCGCATGTCGCTGTTGACCCATGCCCAACGGCTGGATGGGGAGGCCCGGCCGGCCGCGGCGGGATTTCCGGCAGAGGTCGTGGTTTACGACGTCAACGGGCCCTTGTTCTTCGCCGCAGCGGAGAAGGCGGTGGCGTCCTTGCGGATCGTCGATCCCGGTGTCCGGGTCGTCGTGCTCGACATGAACGACGTTCCCAGCATGGATCACACCGCGGTCGTGGCGGTGCAGGGCCTCGTCGACGAGATGCATCGCCAGGGTGTCGCCCTGGTGTTTGCCGGCCTCGCGCCCCGCATGGTCCTGAAGTTGCTGCGCGCGGGCGTGCGCCGCGTGCGTGGGCGCCTCACTTTCTGCAGGTCGATGGAGCAGGCGGCGCAGGTCGCGGTGGATTGGCATCGATCCGTGCAGTGAACCCGGCGGATCACCATCCCGTTGACCTGGCTGCTCAGCGCTCCTTCTGACCGGTCCTGCCGCGCCCGGATGATTGCGCCCCGGCTCTCGGCGCGCGGGGCTGGCTCCGCGCGGCCGCCGGAGCCGGGCGCGACGACGGTCGATTCACGCTCGGCGCCTGGCGCGCCTGTGGCGGGCGGCTGGCGCGTTGGGCCGGCGCAGCACGACCGGATTGCACCGTTGGCGCCCGTTGCACGCGTGGCGCGGGCTGGGTGCGAGTCGTCACGGGTGCGCGGTTCACGGCGGGTGGTCGGTTGACCGAGGGTGCGCGGGTCGATGGCGCCCGGCCGGACGGCTCGCGGGTCGACAGCACCCGGTTGGACTGGACGCGACTCGAGGGCGTGACCTGGCTTCGGTTGGACGGGGCACGACTCGAGGGCGCGACCTGGCTCCGGTTGGACTGGACAGGGCCCGTGACTTCGCCCCGGCCCCTGTTCACCGGCCGTGCCGTGGAGGACTCCAAGCGATTTGTCGACTGGACGCGCTTGAGGTCCGCCCCGCGTACCGATTCCGGCCGTCCGCCGCCTCCGCGCGGCGTGGCGCCGACGGGCCGCGCTTCACTGCGGAGCGACTTCAGCAACTCGCGCTGCTGGTCCGGTCGAGGCGTACGCAGTCCGGTGCCGCTTGGCGGGTCCGGTCTAGGGGTGCGCAGTTCGGTACCGCGCCGCGGGTCCGGTTGATGCGTGTACAGTTCTCGGCCGCGCCTGTGGTCCTCGTAGCGATCGTTGGTCCGCGGGTGGACGTAGCGCTCGCGGACCTTGTCGTGGCGGTAGTGCACGCCCCGCCGATGCGAGGGGTTGTGGACCCACCGCTTGCCGGGCGTGTAGTAGGGCCTGGCATGCTTGAACCGCGACGGATAGTAGTAGCGGGGCGTGCGCACGATTACGACGCTGCGCTGCGGCCAGTAGAAGCTGCTGAAGAAGAAGCCCGATGAGATGCGGATGCCGGAGCCCCAGTAGAAACCCGGATGGCCGTAGTAGTAGTGTGCCGGCGGCGCCCAGACGACCGGCGGATAGGCAGGGCGCCACCAGCCGCCGTACACCACCAGCGGATCGTAGTAGGGCACGTGGACGACCCGCGTCGTCGTCGGCTCGATGATGATGGTTTTCTCTTCGCGGATGACCCGCGCGTACTCGGTGTTCTCGAGACTGCCGTTGGCATCGGCGCGCGCCCGCAGGAACTGGATGGAATCCATCACGTCCTGCTCCTGGAGCAGGACGGCGTCACCGAGATTCCGCGTCCATTCCAGGTCCTGGTCGAGCCGGGCCAGCAGGTCCGGAAACGCGACGAGCGCCTTGACGCTCGGATCCCAGTCGCGCTCTGCGACGGCCGCCACGGCGTCTTCACCTTCGAGCTCGGGATGATCCCTCGACCAGCGGGCCGCGGACACGATTTCGAGGGGATAGGTCGCGGCGATCAGGACCTGCGACAGCAGGGCATCCGGATAGAGGGCGATCGGCGCCAGCAACTGGTCGAGCTCCGCCTCGCTGAAGCCGGCCTCCGCCGTGGACGCCGGGCGATCGGTGACCGGTTCGACGATATAGCGCTCGGCAGGGGCGGGCACCGCCGCGCGGGCGCCCTGGACCGCCAGGCCGAGCCCCAGGAGGCTGACGAGCAACGTGATGTGCAAGCCTGGATGGTTCATCGCTTTCTCCCGGGTTTTCGCCATGGTCACAGGCTAGCACTCCGAAGCTGAACGTACGGCAACGACGCCAGAACCGTGCGTCGATGCCATGTGCATTGTGACAGTTCGGAGTGCCGGGAGTTTCCGGTTATCATGGGCGGTCCCGACCCCCGTCGGGAGCGATCAATGGTGGTCCGCGTCGGTCCCCCCGCGACGGCCAGCCGTGAACCCCGCCAGGCCCGGAAGGGAGCAACGGTAGCGGCGACGCCGGGCGCCGGGGTGTGGCTGGCGCGGGCCGCCACCCTCCGCCCGGGCGAAGGGCCCGATGGCGGAGTGTTACACTGCGGCTCCTGTCCGAATCACCGACCATCACCTGTCCGGATCGTGATTTCATGAGCTATCAAGCGCTTGCCCGCAAGTGGCGCCCACGCCTTTTCGCCGACCTGGCGGGGCAGGAACACGTCCTGCGCGCCCTGGTGCATGCGCTCGACAACGACCGGCTGCACCACGCCTACCTGTTTACGGGGACACGCGGCGTCGGCAAGACCACGATCGCGCGCATTTTCGCCAAGGCCCTGAACTGCGAGGCGGGCGTATCGTCGACGCCGTGTGGTGTCTGCGGGGCCTGCAGGGATATCGATGACGGGCGCTTCGTCGATCTCATCGAGGTCGATGCCGCCTCCCGCACCAAGATCGAGGACACCCGGGACCTGCTCGACAACGTGCAGTATTCGCCGGCCCGCGGGCGCTACAAGGTCTACCTCATCGACGAAGTCCACATGTTGTCGCGCCACTCCTTCAATGCCCTGCTGAAGACGCTGGAGGAGCCGCCCCCGCACGTGAAGTTCCTGCTGGCCACCACCGATCCGCAGAACCTGCCTGTGACCGTGTTGTCGCGCTGCCTGCAGTTCAATCTCAAGCGCCTGCCGCTGGCGTTGATACGCGATCGGCTGCGTGTCGTCGCCAAAGAGGAGTCGCTGGAATTCGAACCGCCCGCACTGGACCTGCTGGCGCGTGCCGCGGACGGCAGCATGCGCGATGCCCTGAGCCTCCTCGACCAGGCCGCTTCCCACGGCGGCGGGCGGCTGACCGAAGCCGACGTGGCAGCCATGCTCGGCACGGTGGATCGCGAGCATGCGGTGCGCCTGATGGATGCGGTCGTCTCGGGCGACGGCCCGACGCTGCTGGCGGAGATGGCCGCGCTGGATGAGCGGGTGCCCGATTACGACGATGTCCTCGGCACCGTTGCGGCGCTGGTGCAGCGGGCGGCCGTGCTCCAGGCGGCGCCCGACGTCGATGACGAGGAGGACGGTTTGACGCCGCGTGCCCGGCCGCTCGCCAATATTGCGGCCCCCGAGGACCTGCAGCTCTGGTACCAGGTGGCGGTGGCCGGACGGCGGGATCTGCCACTCGCGCCGTCGCCCCGCGCGGGCTGCGAAATGGTGTTGTTGCGCATGCTGGCGTTCCGTTTTTCGCCGCCCGCCGTCTCCGGGGATCCGGAGGGGGTCGGACGTCCGGCGCCGGTTCCGGCGGCGAAGCCCGCAGCGGCGCGCGCCGCGGCCTCTGCACCGGCGGCTTCGGCAGCGCCCTCGCTACCGGCGGCGCCCCCGCCATCGCCGGCGTCCGCCAGCGGACCGCTCGACGACTGGGAGCAGATGGTCGATGCCATGGGCCTGGCCGGCGTGACCCGGCAGCTGGCGCGCCACTGCGCGTATCTTGGTCGTGAGGGCGCCGTGGTGCATCTCGTGCTGGACCCGGCGCACGAGTTTCTCGCGACAAGTGCCCAGCAGGAGAGCCTGCGTGATGCCTTGTCGGCACATTTCGGCACGGCCGTTCGCTTGCAGCTGGATTTCGCCCGGCCGCAGGAGGAGACCCCGGCCGACCGCGAGCGGCGCGCGGCGGAACAACGCCAGCAGGCGGCGGAAGAGGCTATCCAGGAAGACCCCCTGGTGCGCGAGATGCAGAAGGTTTTCGACGCCACGGTGGATCGCGACAGCATCCGGCCGGCGGATTGACGAACACGACGGAGGAACACGGGAATGAAAGGTCAGATCGGACAACTGATGCGCCAGGCGCAACAGATGCAGGAAAACCTCGAGAAGGCCCAGCAGGAACTGGCCGCCCTGGAGGTCGTCGGCGAAGCGGGCGGCGGCATGGTCAAGGTGACGATGGGTTGCCGCCACGAAGTCCGGGGGATCGTGATCGATCCCGCGCTGCTCGGCGACGACAAGGAGATGCTCGAGGACCTGGTGGCCGCGGCCGTCAACGACGCCCTGCGCAAGGTCGAGCGGACGGTGCAGGAGAAGTACTCCGGCATGACGTCCGGGCTCGGCCTGCCGCCGGGCATGAAGCTGCCGTTCTGAGGCGCGGATGCGATATTCGCCGCGACTTGCGGGGCTGATCGAGGCCCTCAGGCGCCTGCCCGGCGTCGGACCGCGATCCGCGCAACGCATGGCGTTCCACCTGCTGGAAAGGGATCGGGAAGGCGCGGCCACGCTGGCCACCGCGATCAGCGCGGCGCTGGACGGCGTCGTGCACTGTTCCCGCTGCCGGATGTTCACCGAGAGCGAGCTGTGCGAAATCTGCCGCGGGCCCTCGCGGGACGCCGCGGTGCTGTGCGTCGTGGAGACGCCGGCCGACGTGGTCGCGGTCGAGACGGGGTCCGGCTACACCGGGCGTTATTTCGTCCTGATGGGGCACCTGTCCCCGCTCGACGGAATCGGACCGGACGAACTCGGCCTCGAGACGCTCGAGGCTATCCTCGACGAGGGCGGCATCACGGAAGTCATCCTGGCGACCAATCCGACCGTGGAGGGCGAGGCGACGGCCCACTACATCGCCGAGCTGTGCGCCCGTCGCCAGATCCGTGCGACCCGGATCGCCCATGGTGTGCCGGTGGGCGGCGAACTCGAGTACGTGGACAGCGGCACGCTCTCGCACGCTTTCGCGGGACGCCAGAGCATCTAGGCGCAGCCCGGCGGAGTTCCTTCAGCGCTGCAGGTCTTCCGTGAGACGCAACAGGCGCCGGTAGCTTTCGTAGCGTCGCGCGCTGATGGCGCCACTTTCGACCCCTTCCTTCACGGCGCAGCCAGGCTCTTTCATATGCCGGCAGTTGGCGAAACGGCAGCGGTCGGCGGCGGCGACGATTTCGCGAAAGCCGACGGCCGCCAGGCGCGGGTCGGCGAGGGCGGGGGCGAAATCGCGCACGCCCGGAGAATCCAGCAAGGCCCCGCCGTCCGGGAGGGCGTGCAGCGTCGTCGCCGTGGTGCGGTGCCGGCCCTCGCCCGAGGCGCTCGAGACCTGGGCCGTGGCCGCATCGATGCCGGGCAGCAGGGCGTTGAGGAGCGATGACTTGCCGACGCCGGACTGTCCCACGAGGATGCTCGTGCGCCCCGCAAGCGCGGCCCGCAACGACTCCAGGCCTTCCTCCGCAACTGCGCTGACCCGCAGCGTCGGGTAGCCCACCGCATGGAACTCTTCCAGGCAGGTCACGGCGTCCGCTGTCGGCAGATCGATCTTGTTGCAGGCCACGATCGCCTTCGCACCCATCACCTCCGCGGCGGCCAGATAACGATCGATGATGAAGGGATCCGGTACAGGTTCGGGTGCGCACACCACGACCACCTGGTCGATGTTCGCGGCGAGCACCTCCGCCCGTCCGCGGGAATCCGGGCGGCTGAGCTCCGTATCGCGGGGTTCGCGGTCCAGCACGGCGATCTCGCCGTCCTCTCCGGAGAAACGCCAGCGCACCCGGTCCCCGCAGACGATCCGCAATCCCCGTCGCGCGACGAAGGCCCGGTGGCGGACGCCGGAAGGGTCTTCCACGATCATCCTCTGGCCGTAGGAGGCGACGACGCGTCCCAGGGTCCACGCGGCTTCCGTGACTGGCGGTGGCGCTCTGTTAGAATTCGTTGATTGCAAGGAGCGGCCTGCCGGGATGATTAAAGACGCCGAAAACCTGATCTGGATCGACCTGGAGATGACGGGCCTGGACCCGTTCAGGGACTCTATCATCGAAATCGCCACCGTGGTGACGGACAAGCACTTGAATATCATTGCCGAGGGGCCCGTGATCGCGATCCACCAGGACGATGCGACACTCGAAGCCATGGACGAGTGGAACACGCGTCAGCACGGCAAGTCCGGACTCACCGAGCGCGTGCGCGCCACCCGGGTCACCGAGCGGGAGGCCGAACTGGCGACGCTCGCCTTCCTGGCGCGCCACGTCGATCCCGGCGCATCGCCGATGTGCGGCAACAGCATCTGCCAGGACCGGCGCTTCATGGCGCGTTGCATGCCGGAGCTCGAGCGCTTCTTCCATTACCGGAATCTCGACGTGAGCACGCTGAAAGAACTGGCGCGCCGCTGGGCGCCGGACGTGGCGAGCGGCTTCCACAAGGAGTCGCAACACCTGGCGCTGGAGGACATCCGTGACTCCATCGCGGAGCTGCAGTACTACCGCGAAAACTTCCTGCGGCTGCCATGAACGCCTTGCCGCACTCGCCGGCCTGTGAACGCAACCGGGAACCGATCCTCGCATGTATAGCGCCCGGCCTGGCGGGCGCCACGCGCGTCGTCGAGATCGGCAGCGGCACCGGACAGCACGCGGCATGGTTCGCGCCCCGCCTGGCGCACCTCGTGTGGCTGGCCACCGACCTGCCGGCCAACCACGCCGGGATTCGCAGCTGGATCGAGGCCAGTGCTGCCGGAAACATCGAGGGACCCCTGGCGCTCGACACGCTGGCAGACGAATGGCCGGACCTCGGACGGGTCGATGCCGCCTACAGCGCGAACACGGCGCATATCATGCCGGAGCCTGCGGTCGTCGCCATGTTCGAGGGCCTCGGCGAACGTCTGCCGTCGGGCGCACCGTTCTTTCTCTACGGCCCGTTCATGGAGCAGGGTCGGCATACCAGCGAGAGCAATGCCGCCTTCGATGCGGACTTGCGGGCCCGCGGCAACGGCATGGGCGTGCGCGACCTCGCATGGTTGTTGCAGGTCGCGGCGCTGGCCGGTTTCGAGCTCGCTCACGTCGAGCCGATGCCCGCGAACAACCGGGTGCTGGTGTGGCGCCGGACGTGACGGCCTTGCCTACGGAGGCCGATGTCTTCGCAGCCGCCGCCCGTATCGCGCCGTTCGTGCATCGTACGCCGGTCCTGACATCGCGGAGCCTCGACGACGAACTGGGCGCGCGGCTCTTCTTCAAGTGCGAGAACTTCCAGGCCAGCGGCGCATTCAAGGCGCGCGGGGCATTCAATGCAGTCCTGTCGCTCGATGCCGAGAGCGCGGCGCGCGGCGTGGCGACGCATTCCTCCGGCAACCACGGCGCCGCGTTGGCGCTCGCGGCGGCGCGTCGGGGTATTTCCGCCTGGGTGGTGGTGCCGACCGATGCATCGGGTTTCAAGCGCGCCGCGATCTCGCGTTACGGGGCGCACGTGGTCGACTGCGCGCCGGGGCTGGCGAACCGGGAGGCGAAGCTTGCCGAGCTGGTCGAGGACACCGGTGCGACGGTCGTGCATCCCTACGACGACAGCCATGTCATTGCGGGGCAGGGCACCGCGGCGCTGGAATTGCTGGAGCAGGCCGGCGCGCTCGATGTACTGCTGGTGCCGGTGGGAGGTGGCGGCCTGGTCTCGGGCTGTGCGCTCGCGGCGCGCGCGATCTGTCCGCAGATCCGCATCGTGGCCGCCGAACCCGCGGGCGCCGACGATTGCTGGCAGTCCATGCAGACGGGGGAACGAGTCCGGCTCGAGCAGGTGTCCACCATCGCTGACGGCCTGCGCGCCTCGATCGGCGAGCGGAACTGGGCACTGATTTCGCGGTACGTCGATGAGGTCGTGCGAGTTTCTGATGACGAGATCGTCGCCGCCATGCGGATTGCCTGGGAGCGGCTGAAGATCGTCGTCGAGCCGTCCTCCGCGGTGCCCCTGGCCGCTGTGCTGAGCGGTCGAGTGCCGGTCGCCGGGTGCCGCGCGGGCATGATCTTCTCGGGCGGCAACGTGGACCTGGAGGCGCTCCCCGACCTCTTTGCAGCGCCCGGCTAGCCTTCCACGATCTTGAGCGGCTGGCCTTCGCGCAGGCGCTCGGCACCCCGGATGATGACCCGGTCGCCCGGCGCGAGTGGCCCCGTGATACCGACCAGGTCGCCTGCGCCCAGCCCGGGAATGACATTGATGCGTTCCGCCGTGCCCTCGGCGGTGATGCGATATACGCTTGCGCCATCGCGGCGCAACACCAGTGCGTCGCGCGGCACTGCCAGCACTTCCTCGGGGGCCGCGCTGGGCACAGCGACACGCACGCTCTCACCCACGCGCCAATCGGCCGCGTCGACGTCGATGCGGAGCTCGAACATATGGGACTGCGTGTCGCCGAAGGGCACCAGCGTACGGATCACGCCGGAGCCGCTGCGTCGCTCGCCCTGGACCGCCAGGGTGCTGCCGGCCGACACGTGCCTGAGGGATGTCAGGGGCGCCCGCGCCACGATTTCCAGCATGTCGGGGTCGACAAGGCGCACGATTTCGTCGCCGGCCCGGGCATGCTCGCCGGGCGTGCTCATCCGCTGGGTGACGATCCCAGTGAAGGGGGCGCGCACCCGCGTGCGCTCCAGCTGCAGCTCCGCCTGGCGAAGCCGGGAACGGGCCACGGCGAGATCGCTGGCGGCCGACTCCAGGTCCGATTCCACCTCGTCGAGGCGATTCTTCGCAGCATTGTTCTCGGCCGCCAGGCGGGCGAGGCGATCCGCTTCACGCCGGAGAAAGCCTTCGCGTGCCTCCAGGGACGCCACGATGCCGCGGAATTCCTCCCGTTGCAGGAGGCGAAGGGCATCTTCGATGCGCGCCACCGGCTCGCCGGCCGGGATTTCCGCGCCGACCTCCGCAACCCACAACAACTGTCCGTCGACCTCGGCGGAGAGACTCGCGTCGTTCCTGCTGATCACCGTGCCCGGGACGCTGATGCTCGGGGCCAGCTCGGCAAGCCGGACCTCGGCGACCCGCACGACGGCAGGAGGCGGGCCGCCCTGGGCGGCCGCGAGCGCCGGCAGCAATGCCGGCAGGAGAAACACGAGGCGATACATAGACGATTTCATGGGCGAGCGACTCCGGGTCGAATCTCAGGCGGGGCGGGCGGCGCCGGCATGATCCGGTTGCGTCGGGTCGGGCCCCGCTCTGGCGGGCGACGTCGCATCTTCACCGATCCGCAGCAGGCTGGGCAGCAGCACGAGCGTGAACAGGGTACTGACCGAGAGACCGCCCACGATCACAGCGGCAAGGCCGCGGTACAGCTCGGTGCCGGCGCCGGGCATGAGCAGCAGCGGCAGCATGCCGAACAGGCTGGTCAGGGTACTCATGAGGATGGGGCGCAAGCGGAAACGCACCGCCTGCCCGACGGCATCGGTGCGCGCCATGCCCTCGCGCTCCGCAGAGCGCGTCTGCGCGACGAGCAGGATGGCATTGTTCACCACCAGCCCCATCAGCGTGATGAAGCCGATCATCGTGAGAAGGTCCATCGGTTGGAAGGTCAGCAGGTCGGTGATGCGCAACGCGACGACCCCGCCGACCAGCGCCATCGGAAGGGTGATGAGCACCAGCAGGCTGTCCCGGAAAGAGCGGAACAGGGCGCTCATCAACAGGTAGAGAATGATCACCGCCAGCCCGAGACTTTGCGCCATGTTGCTGATCGCCTTGTCCTTGTCGTCGGCGGTGCCGCGGTAGCTGATGTCCCCGTCGTCCGGCAGCTGCGCACGGATGGCCGGATCGACCTGCTCCTGGATGAGGTCGATGGCCGTTCCCAGGGCCATGTCCGAGGGGGGGGTGACGATCAGCGTCACGGTCCTGCGTCGATCGACCCGCCGGATCTGGTCCGGACCTGCCGTCCGCTCGATCGCCAGGAATTCGCTCAGCGGCCGGACCCCGCCGTCGGGCGTGGCGACCGGCAGCGACGCCAGTTGTTCCGGGGTGTCCCAGCTCTCCGCCCGCAGGATCATGTCGAGGCGTTGCTCGCCATCGAAGTAGTCGCCGACATAGAGCCCGTCACCCAGTGCCCGGACGACCTGGGACATCGTGCGTCGATCCCAGCCGGCCTCGGCGAGGCGACGCTCGTCGGGCACGAGGCGCAATTCCGGTTCCGCGAGCTCGACGCCGGGCACCGGGCGGGTCGTGGCGCCGGGGATGGCCTGTGCGACCGCGCCCATGCCGACCTTGGCCGCCTCCAGGAGGCTCTCGATGTCGCGGCTCTGGATATTCACGTCGATCGCGCGGCCCCCGCCGAGCCGGCCGAACAAGGAGGCGCGGTTCGCGAACGCGAGCGTGTCCGGGAAGCCGCCGAGAATGTCGCGATTGAGCGCCTGCACCAGTTCGTCGACTTCGTTCCGGTCTTTCGCGCGGACCCCCATGAAGCCGCTGTTGCCGAACACGCCCAGGAAATAGCTTTCGACCGCCGGGCTCTTGCGGCCCTCCAGGTGTTCGCGCATCCGCTCGTTCACGACCTCGATGAACTCTTCGCGGGAGGCCTCCTGGCTGGTGCCCGGCGGGGGCAGGATGAAACCGAAGATGAAGTTCTGGCGGCCCTCGGGAAGGTAATCGGTTTCCGGGAGCAGAGTGACCGTCAGGCCGATCGCGGTGAGTGTCAGCCCGGCGATAATCCCGGTGCGACGGAGCTTCGTGCTGGTCAGGCGCATGATGAACGCGGCGCCGCGATCCCACCATTCCCGGTGCGGATCGACGAGCTGGGTGTGGCGCAGCCAGCTGTTCGCGGCCGTGGGGATGACGGTCACCGCGACGAACAGCGCCGCGATCACGGCCATGGCGATGGCCAGCGCCAGGTCGGCGAACAGCTGCCCCGCGATGTCGCGCAAAAAGACGATCGGCAGGAAGATGGCCACCGTCGTCGCCGTCGATGCGATCAGGGCGCCCCACACCTGTAATGCGCCTTCCAGGGCCGACTCGTCGCTGGGCCGGCCGCTTTCGCGCAGGCGCACGATGTTTTCGAGCACGACGATGGCCGAGTCCAGCACCATGCCGACCGCGAAAGCCAGCCCGGCCAGGCTGATGATGTTCAGTGTGCGCCCGGTGGCATTGAGGGCGATGAAGGTGACGAACAGGGAGATGGGAATCGCGAGCGCGACCATCAGCGTCGCCCGCCAGCGTCGCAGGAACCACCACAGGACGGCCGTCGCAAGCAGCACGCCGAGCAGCAGGTTGTTGCGCAGCATGCTGATGGAGTCGGTGATGTAGAGCGTCTCGTCGTAGTCCTGGGTGATGTAAAGACCGGCGCGCTTGACGACGCCGTCGTTGAGCTCGGCGATCACTTCCTTGATGTCGGCCATCACCTCGAGCACGTTGACGTTCTGTTCCGGTTGCGCGTTCATTGCGATGGACGGGCCGCCGTTCTGGTTCAGCGACCCACGGGCGTCGCGCAATTCGACGGACACCTCGGCCACGTCCTGCAGGTGCACCGGCCGGCCGTCGCGCCAGGCCAGCACCATGTTCTTCATCTCGTCCAGGTCATACTTGCCCGAAAAGCGAATCGTGTACTGGCGCCGGCCGACATCCTTGAAGCCGCCCGAGACATCCGTGTTGCCGCCGGTCATTCGCGCGAGCGACGGCACGTCGATCCCCAGCGCCGCTGCACGGTAGGGATCGAACGTGATCCGCACCTCGTTGTTGCGCCCGCCGTAGATGTCGGCATTGGCGACGCCCGCGACGCGTTCCACGCGCGACTGGATCATTTCCTCGACGAAATCCTGGTAACCGGTGATGTCGCGGTCGTTGCCCGGCAGGGGGCGAATCGCGAACCACGCGATCGCGCTGCCGAAGCGGCCGCGTCCGGCGAACACGATGGGCTGCTCCACGTCCACGGGATAGCTTGGCACCCGGTTGAGGCGGTTCATGACCTCGATGAGGGAACGTTCCAGGGACGAGTTGATGTCGAAGGTCAGGGAAATCGAGCCGGAACCGCGACTGGCCGTGGATTCCATGATCTCCAGGCCCGGCAGGCCGCGCAGCGCGTCCTCCTGGGGCTCGATGATCTCGGCCTCCACTTCTTCGGGCGCCGCGGCCCGCCAGCTGGTCGAGATCTCGATGAGGGGCCGTTCCACGTTCGGGATCATCTGCACGGGCATGCGCAGCAGCGAGATCGTGCCGAACAGCAGCACGAGGAGCACCGCCACGATGACGGCGACGGGGTTGCCAAGAGCGGGTCGTGTGAGGTTCACTGGGAAAGCCGCAGAGTCATTAAGCAGCTTATTGTACTCCGACCGGCGAGGCCTATTCGATCGTCTGGCCTCCGGTATCATGTGTTACCCGCATTGGCAGAGGCCTTTCTCCAGATATGAGACCCAGATTCCTCGTCCTGTGCCTGCTGGCGCTGGCGGCGACGGCCGCCGATGCACAGACACGCTATGTTTCGGATCGGCTCGAAATCACGTTGCGCAGCGGCACCTCGACCCAGCACTCGATCATCCGGATGCTGTCCAGCGGTACCCCTCTCGAAGTCCTGGAGTCGGACGACGCCAGCGGCTACACGCGGGTGCGGACCGAGGCTGGCACGGAAGGCTGGGTGCTCAGCCGCTACCTGATGGATGAGCCGGCTGCGCGTGCGCAGCTGGCGGCGGCGACGACCCGTGTACAGGCACTCACCGCGCAGGTGGCCGAACTTGAGGGGCGCTTGCGGGAGGTGACCGGCGAGCGCGGCGCGCTCGAGGCGGAACGCTCGGGGCTAGGGACCGAACTGGACGAAGTCCGCGCGGAACTGGAACGGATCCAGCGCGTGTCGGCGTCGGCGCTCGAACTCGACAAGGTGAACCGCGAATTGCGTACGCGCCTCGCGTCCGCCGAGCAGGTCGGTGACGGCCTGCGGATGGAGGTCGCAGAGCTCAAGCGCAGCAGCCAGCGCGACTGGTTCCTCGCCGGGGCCGGCGTGCTGGTCGCCGGCCTGCTGGCGGGCTTGATCATTCCGCGCCTGCGGCTCGGACGGCGTTCGCGCTGGGGCGACCTCTAGAAGCCCGGCTCCGGGGCCGTCAGGCGACGCTCCGGCCGGCGAGGAACATCCACGTCTCGACCACCGTGTCCGGGTTGAGCGAGATGCTCTCGATGCCTTCGTCGAGCAGCCAGCGCGCGAAGTCGGCGTGGTCCGAGGGCCCCTGCCCGCAGATCCCGATGTACTTGCCCTGCCGGCGGCACGCCGCGATCGCCATGTGCAGCAGGGCCTTGACGGCATCGTCCCGCTCGTCGAACAGGTCGGCAATGATGCTCGAGTCCCGGTCCAGGCCGAGCGTCAGCTGGGTCATGTCGTTCGAGCCGATCGACATGCCGTCGAAATGCTCCAGGAACTGCTCCGCGAGCAAGGCGTTCGACGGGATTTCGCACATCATGATCAACTTGAGGCCGTGCTCGCCGCGCTTCAGGCCATTCTCGGCCAGCAGCTCCACGACCTTGCGCGCCTCGGCGACCGTGCGCACGAAGGGCACCATGACCTGGACGTTGTCGAGGCCCATGTCCTCGCGCACCCGCTTCAGCGCCCGGCATTCGAGCTCGAAGCATGGACGGAAGTTCTCCGCCACGTAACGCGAGGCGCCGCGGAAGCCCAGCATCGGGTTTTCCTCGTGGGGTTCGTACTCGCGGCCGCCGATCAGGTTGGCGTACTCGTTGGACTTGAAATCGGACAAGCGCACGATCACGGGGTGGGGGGCGAATGCGGCAGCGATCGTGCCGATGCCCTCCGCGAGCTTGCCGATGAAGAATTCCACCGGGTCGTCGTAACCCGCCATCTGCTGGCGGATGGTGTGTTTCAGGTCGTCCGACAGGGAGTCGAACTCCAGCAGGGCGCGGGGATGCACGCCGATCATCCGGTTGATGATGAACTCGAGCCGCGCGAGGCCCACGCCGTGATGCGGGATGCCGGCGAAATCGAAGGCCCGGTCCGGGTTGCCGACGTTCATCATGATCTTGACCGGGATGTCCGGCATCCGGTCGAGCTCGATGGTCTGCTCGTCGAAGTCGAGCACGCCGTCGAATATGAAGCCGGTGTCGCCTTCGGCACAGGACACGGTGACCGGCTGGCCGTCGGACACGGTGCGCGTGGCGTCGCCGCAACCGACCACCGCGGGGATGCCCAGCTCGCGCGCGATGATCGCGGCGTGGCAGGTGCGTCCGCCCCGATCCGTGACGATGGCCGCGGCGCGTTTCATCACCGGCTCCCAGTCGGGGTCCGTCATGTCGGCGATCAGCACGTCGCCGGCGCGCACGCGATGCATTTCCTTCACGTCGCGAATGATGCGCGCGGTGCCGGCGCCGATGCGCTGGCCGATGCTGCGCCCCGAGGCGATCACCGTGGAGCGGTTTTTCAGCTTGAACCGCAGGATGGAGCGTCCCTGCCGGCTCTGCACCGTCTCGGGCCGCGCCTGGAGTATGTAGAGCTTGCCGTCGCCGCCGTCCTTGCCCCACTCGATGTCCATGGGGCAGCCGTAGTGCTTCTCGATGGCCACGGCATGGCGGGCGAGGGTCTCGATATCCGCGTCGTCCAGGCAGTAACGGGCGCGGTCGGCGGCGGGGACGTCGATGGTCCGGGTGCCGTGGCCGTCGTCGCCATGCACCATCTTGATCGCCTTGCTGCCCATGGTCTTGCGCAGGATGGCGCGCTTGCCGGCTTCGAGCGACGGCTTGAACACATAGAATTCGTCCGGATTCACGGCGCCCTGGACCACCATTTCGCCGAGGCCCCAGGACGCAGTGATGAACACCACGTCACGGAAACCCGACTCTGTGTCCAGCGTGAAGAGCACGCCGCTGGCACCCGTGTCGCTGCGCACCATGTGCTGGATACCGGCGGAGAGGGCGACCTGCGAATGGTCGAAATCATGGTGCACGCGATAGGCGATCGCGCGATCGTTGAACAATGAGGCAAACACGTCGTGGATGCGCTCGATGACGGCCTCGATGCCGCGCACGTTCAGGTAGGTTTCCTGCTGACCTGCGAAACTGGCTTCGGGAAGGTCCTCGGCCGTCGCGGAGGAGCGCACGGCCACCGCGATGTCCCGTCCGCCCGACATCTCGTCCCAGCCGCGGCGGATGTCCTCGTGCAAGCGGGCGGGAAGGGGCGTTTCCCGGATCCAGTCCCGGATCCGGGCGCCGGTGGCCACCAGTTTCTCGACGTCGTCCACGTCGAGATCGGCAAGGGCCTCGCGGATGCGTTCGCCGAGGCCGTCCGTCTGCATGAAGTCCCGGTACGCCGCAGCGGTGGTGGCGAAGCCACTCGGCACCGTCACCCCGAGGGCTTCGAGGTTGGCGAGCATTTCGCCCAGGGAGGCATTCTTGCCGCCGACTCGCTCGACGTCGTTCATGCCGAGCTCATCGAGCTTGATGATGTACTGTTCCACGGTGTGGCCCTCTTGAGTTCCCGGTGTCAGGGAACGGACAATGCGCGCAGTCGCGTCGAACAGGCAATGACATGAAGCACAGAACGGTATTTTTCGTATCCGACCAGACCGGTGTCACCGCGGAGACGCTCGGACACAGCCTGTTGACGCAGTTCGACGGGCTCAGGTTTCGCGGCGTGACTGTGCCATTTATCAACACCCCTGACAAGGTGAGGGAATGCGTACGGCGTATCGACCTGACCCGCGAGGTGGAAGGGTCCCGGCCGATCGTCTTCGCCACCATGGTACAGGACGATCTGCGCGACATAATCTCGCAGAGCCAGGGGCTGGTGCTCGATTTTTTCGGCGCCTTCATCGGACCCATGGAGCGCGAACTCGGCATCGTTTCCAGCCATGCTACGGGCAAGGCCCACGGTGTGGCCGACCAGCGCTCCTACACCCGGCGCATCGACGCGATGAACTACGCGCTGGAACACGATGACGGGTCCACGACGCGCGACTACAGCAAGGCCGACCTGATTCTCGTCGGGGTCTCCCGGTCCGGCAAGACGCCGACGTGCCTCTACATGGCGCTACGTTACGGCGTGTACGCCGCCAATTACCCGCTCACCGAGGAAGAGTTCGAGCGCGGCAAGTTGCCGGCTCCGCTGGAGCGTTATCGTGATCGCCTTTTCGGTCTCACGATCAAGCCCGCGCGCCTGCAGCAGATCCGGCAGGAACGTCGTCCGGAGAGCAATTACGCTTCGGCACGCCAGGTCAGTTTCGAGTTGCGCTCCGCCGAGGCCCTGTTCGCGCGCTATGGCATCCAGTATCTCGATACGGGCGAGTGCTCGGTCGAGGAGATCGCCAGCACCGTTCTCGACCGCACCGGGCTCCTCAATCGCATGCAGGGCGTGGACGGGGGCGAGGTCTAGATCACGCCCGCCGGTCGGGCGACGCCGGTCAGCTCGGAAACCCTGGCCAGCCCGGCGGCGAATGCGCCGAGCGCGGCGGTAAGTTCCGGTCCGGTGCCGCCATGATCGGCATCGGGCGGCAGGTACTTTTCCAGGTAGATGCGCAGCGTCGCGCCCTGGGTCCCGGTGCCCGACAGGCGAAACACCACGCGCGAGCCGTCCGCCAGGAACACGCGGACACCCTGGCCCGAGGCCACGCTTTCGTCGACCGGGTCGTGATATGCAAAGCTGTCGGCCCGCTCGATGTGAACGTCTCCCAGCGTCGTCCCGTCGAACCGCCCGGGATTCTCCTGCAGCGTCTGCATCACGACGGCGGCGCGTTCGCTGTCCGGGATGAACCAGTCGTGGCGGGCGAATGCATGACGCCCGAAGCGTTGCCAGTGGTCGTGCACCAGTTCTTCAACCGACCGCTCCGTCGCCGCGACGAGGTTGAGCCAGAAAAGCACCGCCCACAGGCCGTCCTTCTCTCTTGCGTGGCTCGAACTGGTGCCGAAGCTCTCCTCGCCGCACAGGTCCACCCGCCCGGCATCCAGCAGGTTGCAGAAGTAGCGCCAGCCCGTCGGCGTCTCGTAGCAGGGGATGTTCAGCGCCTCGGCCACCCGGTCTACCGCGCGGCTCGTCGGCATCGAGCGTGCGACGCCGGCGAGGCCGCCCGCGTAACCCGGCACTCGGCGGGCGTGCTCGGCCAGGACGGCGAGGCTGTCGCCGGGCGACACCACCATGCCGCGCCCGACGATCATGTTGCGGTCGCCGTCACCGTCGGAGGCCGCCGCGAGGTCGCCGGCGTCCGGTCCCGTCATCCAGTCCACGAGGTGCGCGGCATCGACCGGATTGGGATCCGGATGGAGGCCGCCGAAATCCGGCAGGGGTACGGCGTTGACGACCGTTCCGGGGGCGGCGCCGAGGCGATGCTCCAGGATCTCCATCGCATAGGGCCCGGTGATCGCATTCAGGCCGTCGAAGCGCATGCGAAAACGCCCGTTCCCCAGCAACTTTCGTATGCGGGGAAAGTCGAACAGGCTTTCCATGAGATCGGCGTAATCCGCCACCGGATCCACGACTTCGATCTGGAGATCACCGGCCTGCTGGAGCCCGAGCCGATCCAGTTCCGGTTCCGGCATGTCGGCCACGTGGTAAGCCTCGATCTCCAGGGAGGCACGCCAGGCGGCTTCAGTGAGCGACTCCGGCGCCTGGCCGCCGTTTGCGGTGTCGAACTTGACGCCGAAGTCGCCGTCGGGGCCCCCGGGGTTGTGACTGGCGGTCAACAGGAAGCCGCCGGCCGCTTCATGCAGGCGGATGAGGTGCGAAGCGGCGGGCGTGGACAGCAGACCGTGACGTCCGACGATGATCCGCCCGACGCCGTTGCCGGCCGCGACGCGAAACAACACGCTCAACGCTTCCCGGTTCCAGTAACGGCCGTCGCCGCCGGCCACCAGGGTGGCGCCGCTGAAGTCGCCCGCGGCGTTGAATACGGATTGCAGGAAGTTTTCGAGGTAATGGGGTTGCTGGAAGATGCGTACTTTCTTGCGCAGGCCGGCGGTGCCCGGTCGCTGGTCGTCGAACGGACGCGTGGCGATGCTGCGTATGGCCATTTTCGTCAATCTCCGTCGGCCCGGCGGCCCGGATTCGCTGTGCTATATTGCCGCGCATGATAGCAGACGGCTCCATCGCGCTGCCGCGTCCGACGCAGCCCGGCAGCTTCACCGCGCTCATGCACCTGTATGAGAGCAACTACCTGCGTTTGCACTGGTTGTTCGACGATGTCATGGCCTTGCGTGACCACCAGTGTTCGCGGGTCGCAGGTGACCTCCCGCTGCACCTCGAGGTCATCGAACGCCGTCCCTACACGACGACATTGCGGATGACTTACTACTTTCGCGACGGGCAGGCGCCCGTGGCGGATCCGGACCTGGCCATTCGCGTCTACCACGACGCGGGCCTGGCGGAGGCCATGGAGTGTCGCAGCCGGCACCTTCATCATGCCTTGCAGCGTTTCCACGCGCCGCCTGCGAGCGAACTCGGTCGTCGCTGGGCACGCAACGGCATGTTGAACAAGTGGCTCGAGTACTGTTATGACCATGGCCACCGGTTCCCCGCCCACCCAGGGCGTGCTGCTGCCGCACGCTGATGGCGGCGGGGCCGATGCAGTCGGGAGAGCAGCGTGACGGATGACCAGGAGGCGGCCGGTAAAGGCGTCGAAGAAACCGAAGAAGAGCGGTTGCTCAACCTCTTTCGCAATCGCGCGGAACTCAAGAAGGCGTTCTCCGATCTGCAGAAGTCCCTGCGTCTTGCCGAGGAGCGCCTCGCCAGCCAGGAAGCTGCGACCCGCCGTGCAGAGGAGCGGTTCCAGGCCATCGAGCAATTGCTCGCGCAGCCCGGCACAGGCTACACCGCGCTCGTCTATTTCCAGTTGCGGGCCCTTTGGCGTTCTTGCCACGAGCACCTGCAGGTCATTTCGGACGAGCTGCGCGGACGACACGAGGAGCGCCAGCGACGCGAGGCGCTGATGCGTTTCAACCAGGAAAAACAACGGCAACTCGCGGCACTGGACCAGCAGATGGCCCTTGCGCGTGAGGAAGTCGAGGAACGCCTGGCGAAGCGTAATGAACTGCGCGCCGAACTCGCCGCGGCGCAAGGCTTCTGGGCGCGCTTTCGCCGCCGCAGGATCACGGAGTCACTCGAACAACGGCGGGTCGAGCTGGAGGCCTCCAGGCGGCGGCTCGCTGAACTGCAGGATCGGCGCGCCGCCGTGTCTGCGGAACCCTGGCCGGAATTCAGTGGCCTCGACAACGCCACCAAGCGCGAGATCAACCTGATGATCATCGCGGCTGCCCAGGAGCTCTATCTGCATTTTTCCACGGATGAACTGGCACGCAAGGCCCGCGATGCCAACGTCAATACGGTGCAGGACATGCGCTATGGCTCCGAGGAAGATTGCAAGGTGCTGATCGGAAAGATTCGCGAATCGGTGGCGCGGCTCGGGCCGGGCCAGCCAAAGACAGCGGACATCGAAGCCCGCGCAAAGGCGCTCGCGCGCGAGGTGCAGTTCCGGGGCGCGCGGGAAACCGTGCCCATGGCGTCCTCGGTGGGCCGCATCGAACTGCCGGTGCGTGACAAGGAACGCGGAGCCGTGCGACGTATTCCCCTCGAGGTCAACGTGCTGGCCGAGGAATACTGGGATATCTACGACGTGTTCATTCCCTGATCCGCGTCGGGCGTTCCATCCGCGGCGCGGCCGGGATGTCCGCCACGGGCGACGGACCTGACGCGGCGGGTCCAGCGGCCGAGGTCATCCAGGAGCGCATAGGTCCACGGCACGAGCAGCAGCGAAGTCAGCGTCGAGAACCCCAGCCCCCCGATGATCGCACGCGCCATGGGGAAGTAGGCGGGGGCGCCGATTTCGTCGCCGCCGACCTTGGTGGCGCTGACAGCCAGCGGCACCAGCCCGAGGATCGTCGTGGCCGCGGTCATCAGGATCGGCCGCAGCCGGTCTCGCCCGGCCTGCAGCAGGGCGGCGTCGCGTTGCATGCCGGCACGCCGCAGGTTGTTGACATGGTCCACGAGAACGATGCCGTTATTCACGACCACCCCGACCAGGATCATGATGCCGATCGTAGCCATGAAGGAGAATGTGGTTCCGGTCGCGAGGAAGAACCAGAACACGCCGATCACGGAAAAGCCTATCGAGGTGATGATGGACACGGGGTAGACCGTGGACTCGAACAGGGCTGCCATCACGAGAAATATGAGAGCGATGGCCAACAGGATGTTCTGCGCCATGATCTGCTGCGTTTCGTCAGCGCGCTGGAATCCGCGGCCGAAAGACCAGCTGTAACCGGGCGGCAACTGGTACGCATCCAGCAACGCCTTGACCTCCGGCCGCACTTCTTCCAGTGACTTGTCCTCGAGATTGGCGCTGATCGTTACGGCTGTGACCCGGTCGATCCGACGTATTTCGTCGTGCGCGCGCGTGACTTCGAACTCTGCAACCGAACCCAGGGTGACACGTCGGCCGTCGGGCGCGTAAAGCGGAAGATCGGCGAGTTGCGCAAGGCTCTGTCTGTCGTCCTCGCGAAAGGCGATCCTGACTTTCACTTCCCCGTCCGCGCCGCGGAACTCCCGCAACTGTTCGCCGCGCATGGCCACCGACAGCGAGGATGCGATGGTCTGCGGGTCGAGGCCCTGTCGCATGGCGCGCATGCGATCCACCTTCACTCGGATCTCGCGGTCGCCGCCGCTGATGTCCGTGCGTACGTCGCGCAACCCTTCGACCGTGGACAAAAGCCGCACGACCTGCGGGGCCAGTTCCGCGAGCGCTTCGGTGGACTCTCCGGCCAGTTGCAGTGTGAATCCTTCGTCGCCGCCCTGGTTGCCGAACTCGAAATTCGGCTGGCCGATGACGATTTCCGGGAGATCGGCCATGACCCGCGAGATCACTTCGCCGGTCGGGACCCTGGCGTCGTCCCCGTCATGGAGCAACAGGGTCGACTGGGCACGGCCTTCCTCGTAGAAACTGTATACCTGCCGTATGTCGAAGCGTTCCTGGTTCGCGTAAAGGTATTCCTCGATTTCGTCCACCGCGCGTTTCATCTCCGCCAGCGGATACTTGTCTTTCACGTTATAGAGCAAGAGAAGCTGGCGCCCGGCCTCCTGCGGGAACGCATCGAATTTCACGGCCTTCAGCGGGATGGCCACGCTGGCGACGATCAGCACGACGACCAACGCAGTCCACCAGCGATGGCGCAGGGTCCAGTCCAGGGCGCCCGCGTAGCGCATGCTCAGGCGCGATATCCAGGAACTCTTGCGAGGCGGCGGCGGGGAGGGAATACGCGACACGATCATCGGCACGACGGTCAGCGCCATCAGCAGCGAGGCGAGCATGGCCACGACGATACTGACTGCGACGTGCGTCAGGAACAGCGTGATATTCGTCTTCACGCCGAACAGTATCGGCACGAACACGATGATGGACGTGAGTGTCCCGGCCGTCACCGCCATCGAAACGGCGTTGACCCCGCGGAGAGTGGCCCGCAGCGGATTGCCCGGGTCGCGTTGCCGCTCGCGGAAGATACTTTCGGTGACCACGACCGCGTTGTCCACGAGCATGCCGACCGCAAGCATCAGGCCCATCATCGAGAGAATATTCAGCGTGATGTCGAGGAAATACATGACGCCGAGCGTGATGAGCAGCGAGAACGGCACGCAGGCGACCACGATCAGGGTCGTCGCCCCCTGGCGCAGGAAAAGGTACAGCACGGCGAAGGCGAGCAGGGCGCCGATCGCCCCCGATGTCATCAGGTCGCTGAGCGACGAGGTGACGCCCTCTGCCTGGTCGCCCAGCGCAAAGACGTGGATGCCCCGCATCAGGTCCGTGTCCGCCACGGCATCCACTTCGCTCTTGACGCGCCGGGCCACGTCCACGAGGTTGGCACCCGGTTGCTTGAATACGTCCAGTCCGATCGAGTAGCGCCGGTCCAGGTGACGGGCATTCAGCCGTTCGGGGCTGAGCAATTCCACGGCGGCGATGTCGCTCAATCTCAGGTTGTCGCGCACCAGGATGTTGTTCACCTCGTCCACGGAGCTCATCTCTCCGATGGGTCGCACGCTGAAGCGCCGTTCGCCGTCGGTCAGCTGCCCGGCGCTGACGGAAAAGTTGGCTTTCTCCAGCAATTCGCGGAGCGCATTGAGGTCTACCCCGTGGGCCGCGATCCGGTCGGCGTCGAGCAGGATGCGGATCTCGCGCTGGTCCACGCCGTACAGGGTCACACGGGAGACGCCCTCGAGACGCTCGATGCGACGCTTCAACTGTCGATCCAGCATGCTGTATGCGTCGGATAGATCCCGGTCGCTGCTGATGCGCAGATTCAGGATCGGCTGGTCACCGAGCGACCCGGTGAACACCAGCACCCGCCGCACGTCGTCAGGCAGCAGGTGCCGGACGGCATCGACCTTGGCCCGAGCCTCGATACCCTTGGCGGCGACGTCCTGGTCCCAGCCGAACTGGAGAAATACCTGTGCGTTGTCCTGGCGCGAGGCGGACTGCATGCGTTCGACGCCGCTGAGCGTCGCCAGCGCTTCCTCCACCGGACGCGTGATCAGTTGTTCGACTTCCTCGGGACTCGAGCCCTGGTAGGGGATGTTGATGAAAATGCCGGGGAATTCGATGTCGGGGTACTTTTCGAGCGGCAGCATCCGCGATGCCACCAGGCCGATCACGGCCAGCGCGACGAAAATCATCACCGTCGTGACCGGCCGGCCGATGGCTGCCCGGGAGATTCTCATGCGGTGGCTTCCCGGCGTTCGGTGCCGTCATCGAGCACGCGGATGCCACGGTCGAGCAGGGAATACACCACCGGGATCACCAGCAGCGTCAACAAGGTCGAGACGAGCAGCCCCCCGATCACGGTGATGGCCATGGGCGTGCGCACTTCAGCGCCCTCGCCGAACCCGAGTGCCATCGGCAGAAGTCCGAGCGTCGTCGTGAGCGTGGTCATCAGGATGGGGCGGAGGCGGGCGCGTCCGGCTTCCATGATGGCCGCGTTGCACTCCTTGCCGGCCCGGCGCAGCTGGTTGATCAGGTCGACGAGCACGATCGCATTGTTCACCACGATGCCCGCCAGCATGATCAGGCCGATGAATGCGACCACGCTCAGCGTCGTGCCGGTGAGCCACAGGGACCAGACGGCGCCCACCAGGGCGAGCGGAATCGTGAACAGGATCACGAAAGGATGCAACAGCGACTCGAACTGTGAAGCCATCACGAGATAGACCAGGAAAACCGCCATCGCGAGCGTGAACATCATCGAGCGGAAAGACTCCTGCATTTCCGCACTTTGCCCGGCGATGGTCGCAGAGACGTCGGTCGCCATCGGCAGCGTGGCGAGCACCTCGCGAATCTCTTCCGTGGCGCCGGCCAGGTCGCCATATGCGATATTGGCCGAGACGATGGCGACGCGGGACTGGTCCGCGCGCCTGATTTCGGAGGGTCCGGCCGCGACGAGGATATCGGCCACGGCCTCGAGCGGGATGGGGCGACTGCTTTCGGGATTGACGATGAGATTCTCGATTTCGCGCAACGAAGAGTCTCGCGTATCGACGCTGCGTACGAGCACGTCGATTTTCTTGTCGCGCCAGGTATAGCGCGTGGCGACTTCCCCGCGCACCTTGGCCACGACCGTGTCGGCGATATCGCGGACGATGAGGCCCAGCCGGGCGGCACGCTCCTGGTCGAAAACGATCTGGATCTCGGGATTGCCTTCCTCGACCGTGCTGCGGACATCCGCAAAGCGCGGCGATTGCACGAGGCGGCCCCGGAGTTGCTCGGCGACAGTGGCGATGCGCTCCAGCTCGTAGCCGGCGATCTCGATCTCCAGCGGGGTGCTGAACGCGAACAGGGCCGGACGGGAGATCTCGTGCGAGACGCCGGGCATGCGATCCAGCGTGTTGCGCATCGCGGCGACGGTGGCGGCCTCGCCGGCGGCCCCGGCGCCCGGCGCCAGCTGCACATTGAGCTGGCCGGTGTGTTCACCTGCATCCACGGGGCTGGCGTCGAGCCGGTTTCCGGTGCCAGCCACCGAGTAGCTCAGTGCCACGTCCGGCAGATCCCGGGTGGCCTGCTGCAGGCGCAGGATCGCGGCATCGGTTTCGACCAGCGGTGCGCCGGCGGGCAGCCGCAGGTCCACGGCAAACTCGCCCTGGGCCAGCTGCGGCAAAAGCTCGTAACCGAGGCGCGGCAGCATCGCGATGCTCGATGCGAATGCGCCGGCAGCCAGCAGCATCACCAGCCAGCGCCTGCGCAGCGCGCCTGCCAGCAAAGGCGCATAGGCCGCCGCGGCCGTTCGGTACAAGCCCTGGAAGAACCACACGAGAGGCCGCATCAGCCAGGCCAGGAGCCACGCGATGCCGAAGACGACGCGTCCCGCGAGACGCAGCGCGCCGCCGGCGATGCGGGTCACGCGGCCCGGGGGCACGCGGGCCTGTTCGTCGGCATAGCGGGGCACGTCGCCACGCGCCGCCAGCATCGGGATCAGGGTGAGAGCGACGAGCAGGGAAAACAGCAGGGCGAAGGTCACCGTGAGCGCCTGGTCGCGGAACAGTTGTCCCGCGATTCCGCTCACGAAGACCATCGGAAAGAACACCGCCACGGTCGTCAGCGTCGCAGCCGTCACGGCACCGGCCACCTCGGCCGTGCCGCGCCGGGCGGCGTCCAGCACCGAAAGTCCCTGCTCTTTCTTGCGGACGATGTTCTCCAGCACCACGATGCTGTTGTCCACCAGCATGCCGATCGCCAGGGCGATACCGCCCAACGACATGATGTTCAGGCTGACTCCCGCTGCATACATCAGCAGGAACGTGCCGATCACCGAAACGGGGATCGCGATGCCGATGATGAACGTGGCCCGGGCGTCGCGCAGGAAGGCATACAGCACGAGAATGGCGAACAAGCCGCCGAGGAGGGCGGCGTTGCGAACCTGGTCGATGGCCTGTGAGATAAACACCGACTGGTCGTAGATCGGCTTGAGCTCGGTGCCGGGTTCGAGCTTCGGTTCCAGCAGTTCGACGCGCTGATTGACCCGCTGGGCGACCTGCACGGTGTTGGCATCACCTTCCTTGTAGATGGCGAGCTCGACACTCTCGACGCCGTTCACTCGCGTGATCGCTTCGCGTTCCTTGAAACCGCGCGTCACGGTGGCGATGTCGCGCAGGTAGATGGGGCGGTTTTCGGGTGTGGCGATGACCGCGTCGGCGATCTCCTCGACGCTGCCGAACTCGTTCAGCGTCCGGACCAGGAATCGCTGGCTGCCCTGTTCGAGCCGGCCGCCGGACAAGTTGACGTTCTCGGCCCGCAGCCGGGCCGCCACGGCGCGCACCGAGAGTCCCAGTTGGGCAGTTTTTTCCTGGTCCACCAGGATCTGGATCTCCTCCTCGAGGCCGCCGCTGACCTTCACCGCGGCGACCCCCTCGACGGCTTCGATGTCGTTCTTGAGGCGGTCCTCGGCGAAGCGGCGCAGTGCCCGGAGCCGCTGCGGATCGTCGGCGAGCCCGCTCGCCGCCTGGTCCATGAATGCCAGCCGCTTGATGGGCTCATTGGACGGGTCGAAGCGCAACAGCAGCGGGCGGCCCGCTTCCAGCGGCAATTCGAGCAGATCGAGTTTTTCCCGGACCTCGACGCCGGCGATGTCCATCTCGGTGCCCCAGAGGAATTCCAGCACCACGTCGGACTGCCCGGCCCGCGACACCGAGCGCACCTGGCGCACGTTCTTGATGACGCCGACGGCTTCCTCGATGGGCTTGGTCAGCAGGTTTTCGACTTCCAGCGGAGCGCTGCCCTGGAGTTCCGTGCGTACCGTGATCGTCGGATAAGACAGGTCCGGCAGCAGGTTGACGTCGAGTCTCGAGAGCGAAACAAAACCGAACAGCACGATGGCGACGGTGAACATCGCGATGGTGACGCGACGCTCGGTGGCGATATCGATGAGGCGCATGCGGGGAGTACTCGGCCGGAGACCGTCAGATATCTTCTTGCGCCACGCGGGCCGCACCGCGATGCACGACCTCGACGCTGGCACCGTCGCGCAGTCCGGACTGGCCGATCACCACGACCTGCTCGTCGCCGTCGAGCCCGTCGATGATCTCGACCTGCTCGCCTTGCGAGTAGCCGGTGCGGATACTGCGGCGCTCCGCCTTGCCGTCGATCACGACGAATACCGCCTGGGAAACATCGTCATCCAGGATGGCTGCCCGCGGCGCAAGCAGCACGTCGGAGCGCCGGTCCCAGACGATGTTGAAGCGGCCGAACATCCCCGGCTTGAGTGTTCCTGCGGGGTCCGGGATCTCGAGCGTGACCTTGAACGTGCCGGTCTCCGGATCGACGACCGGGCTGATGCGCTCCACATTCGCAGGAAAACTCTGCCCGGGAATGGCATCCAGGGTCAGCCGGGCGGTCTGGCCCGCTTCCAGCCGACGGAATTCGCGCTCCGGAATATGGATATACGCGATCAGCGGATCCATTGCGGTGACGCGGAATGCCGGTTCATTGACCGAGATATTGTTGCCCAGCCGGATGTGCCGCTCGCTCACCACCCCCGCGATGGGCGCGCGGATCTCCGTATAGCTGTACTCCAGCTCAGCTATACGATAGGCGGCGCGGAGCGCATCGAGTTCGTATTTCAGGTCCTCGAAAGCGCCGGAGCTCACGAGGCCCCGATCGAACAGCTTCAGGTTGCGTTCGTATTCCTGCTCGAGCTTGCTCAGGTTTGCCAGCGAGCGCTGCATCTCCAGGCGCAGACGGTCTCCGTCGAGCCGCGCCAGCACCTCGCCTTCCTCGACCCGGTCGCCCTCTTCGACGAGCAGGTCCATGACCTCCCCGCTCACCTTGGCGATCACCAGCGCATCGGCATCGGTCTCCAGCGAAGCCGTTCCCGTGTAGACGGCGAACACGTCGCCTCGCTGCAGGGTGGTGATTTCCACCGGGATCCGGGTGATTTCCTCTTCTTCCGCGGAGTCGTCGGCGTCGCTGTTCCCCTCGCAACCCGCCAGCAGGAGTACGCTGATCATCAACGGCACGAGCAAGGCCTGGAACTGCACCAGTCGATGGGTCGCCGCATTCCACATGGCTGGCAGGAAACGCCGCAGGCGCGCGGCGGGCTTGTTCCCACGGTTCACGGACTGGCCGGGTGACTGGTGGGGCTGTAGCGGTGTGCAGCTCATTTGGGGCCTCTCGCCGGTTCCGATGATGCACTACGTTAGTGTTGTAGTGGAGTATAACACCGGTCATGCGGGATGCAAGTCCCCCGTAGCCTGCCGATTTCCGTTAATTCGTCCCGCCCGGTTGCCGGGTCTTGGCCACCACCCCATCCGGTACCTTCGTGAGATCCACCACGACGGAGGCCGCCTCCCGGAGCAGGATATCCGGGGCGTCCTCTTCATCGACATCCTCGAGCGATGCAACCGGCTCCAGGCCCCGTGACACCCGGCGCTCGTTCTCGCGCGCCAGTCTCTCGGCTTCGAATCGGCGGGTCTCCTCCCGCCGTGTCTCGAGATTCAATGACACCGATTTTCTGCTGCGCTGCGTCTCGATGGCCTCGATATCCTCGAGCAGGTAGACGAAATCCGGGTCCGAACCGCGCCGCCGGCCATGCTCGGTGCTGAGGAGTTCGATCGCCTCCTCGAGTTGCCCGCGGGGCGTGAAACGGGTGCTGCGGATCTGGTCCCACGGGAGGGCCGTATCGCGCGTGCTCTCGCCGACCATGTGTGAATCGATCGGCGATGGCACGATGATATCGGGGATGACACCGCGATTCTGCGTGCTGTCACCGGTCACGCGATAGTACTTGCCGATCGTCAGGGTCAGCTGGCCGAAACGGGGGTCGTCGCCCGGCGCGTAGCGGTCGAGAGGGTAGAGGTTCTGCACGGTGCCTTTGCCGTACGTCCGCTGGCCGACCACGACGCCCCGACCGTAGTCCTGTATGGCTGCGGCGAAGATCTCCGAGGCGGAGGCGCTGAAACGATTGACGAGCACGGCCAGGGGGCCGTCGTAGACCACGCCCGTGTCCTGTTCCTCGAGCACTTCGACCCGGCCGCTGGTGTCGCGCAACTGCACGATCGGCCCGCCATGCAGGAACAGTCCCGTCATGGCGGTCGCTTCGGACAGGTGGCCGCCGCCGTTGTTGCGCAGGTCGAGCACGAGGCCGTCGATACCTTCTTCCACGAGTTCAAGCGTGAGGCGACGAACATCCGCCGTGGTGCTCGTGTACTCACGGTTGCCCGCAGCGCGCGCATTGTAGTCCTGGTAGAAGGAGGGCACCGTGATGACGCCGATGCGGTGCGCCGTATCCTCGCGCTCGATTTCCACGATGTCCTTGCGGGCCGCCTGCGCCTCCAGCTTGACCTTGTCACGCACCAGTGCAATGACTTCGGGCGAGCTTCCGGGGGCGGCTCCGCCGGGAAGCACCTGCAAGCGCACCGTCGATCCGCCGGGCCCGCGGATCAGGTCGACGACCTCGTCGAGCCGCCAGCCCACGACGTCGACGAATTCCCCGTCCTCGCCCTGGCCGACAGCGACGATGCGATCCTTCGGCTTGAGCGTGCCGTCGAGGGCGGCGGGCCCGCCTTCAATGACGTTGATGATGGCGACGTATTCGTCCTGGATCTGCAGCGTAGCCCCGATGCCGTCGTAATTCAGGCTCATCTGGATACGGTATTCCTCGGAATTCCGCGGTGAGTAGTAGCTGGTATGCGGATCCATCGTGTTCGCATAGGCGTTCATGAAGGTCTCGAAGATGTCGTCGCTCTTCACCTGGAAAAGGCGCTTGAGCACCTGCGAATAACGTCCGTCGAGGATTTCGCGGGTTTCCTCCCAGCTCTTCTCGGTAAGCAACAGGCCCAGCGCGTCGTTTTTCACGCGCTTGCGCCACAGGTCGTCAAGCTCGTCGCGCGAGGCCGCCCATGGCTCCTCGCTCCGGTCGAACATGAATTCCTCGTCGATGGAGAAATCCGGCTCCTCGTCCAGCACGGTGAGGGCGAACTCGACCCGCTCGCGGGCCCTGGCGAGGTAGCGGTCGTAAATGGCGAACACGGCATCGAGTTCGCCGCGCTTCACGGCGTCGTCCAGGCGCGTCCGCAGCGGCTCGAATTCTGCGATGTCGGCGGCGAGAAAGTACTGTCGGTTGCGGTCGAGTGCATCGAGGTAAGCGTCCAGCATCTGCGAAGACGCCGAATCGTCCACCGTCGCCCGGCGATAATGGGAGCGTTCGAACAGCGTAGTGACCAGGCGGCTGATCTTGCCATGCCGATCGGAAGGCGCGAGCGCATCCTCTGCCGGTGCCGGCTGGGCAGCGACGCTGGTGGTGAGCAGCAGCGCCAGCGCGATGCTGGCTACCTTCGCAAGAGCTGGGTTCAGTACAATACGCATCTTATCTCCGTGACCGCGGTGACTGCCGCGAAATCGGCGAGCCAGCGACTAAGGCTAGAGGGCCGGAGGACGCCAGGCAAGCGTTTCCAGGGCCAGGGTGAGCAGCAATGAATCCATTGACCGTAGTGACCGGTATCATGCTCGGTTCGGCCGCTTCCATAGCCGCCGGGCTGGGCGTCGTCGTGCTCATCTTCCTCCTGCTGGCCGGGGAGCACCCCCAGGTCAGCGCGGAAATCGGTTCGCTGGTGACCAGTGCCGTCATGTTTCTTGCTATGACCATCGTTTGCGCCGCCAGTTTCATCAGCCTGGTGAAAAACCTTTCCTGGTGGTGGATTTCACAAATCGGCATGTGGGCGGGACTCGGGCTGATCGTGGTCTATTTCCTGCCATGAGGCGCAGTTCGGCGCCGGAGAGCGATTCGATGCACGAGGTCGGGCCTTTCATCGGCAGATTGCGCCGGCGATTGCGGCCCCTGCTGCCCCGAAAGTGGCTGGCGCCGGATCCCCTGTCCAGCTCCGGCCTGCGCGCGCGACGGCCGGCGAGGGCGCGCATGGAACTGGATCCGGAGAATCCCGCGTCCTCCTGGGCGGCCTGGGAGGTCAGTCGGTTCCGACGCAGCGCGGGCTAGAAAAGCGAAAACGGCGAGCGCCCCGAGCTCCGGACCCGTCTGCGTCCCCGGTCCTTGCGGCGGCGATTGCGCATCCGCGACTGCAGGGCCTGGCGCCTGGCGGTGAGCCACTCGAGCCTTGCGTCCGGATCGGCGTCGGCTGAGTCCCGGCTCGCCCGGAAAGAGCAGAAATCCTGGTAGGCCTCGATTTCGTGCCGCAATTCCCGGACCACGAGTTCCACCATGATGGCGTCGTCCAGGAAACCGAGTCCGGGCACGACGTCGGGTATCAGGTCCTCGGCTTCCGCAAAATAGCCCAGCGCATTGAGGACCCGGCCCTTTTCCTCGTCCGGGAGGGCCCACTCCGTATCCCGGACCATATCGATCAGCGTTCTCAGCCGGCGCAGCCGGTCGCCGATGAAATCGGGAACGTTCCGTTCCTCCACGCCGGCGAGGACCTGCTCGGCGGCGTCCAGGATCTCGTCTGCTCCACGCCCCTTCGCTGCAGCCCGGGCCTGCCGCATGACACGACGGAAATGATCGAGGTCGGCGTCGGCGAGCTCGAATGTAACCTTTAGAGACATGGCGATAGGGCTCCTTGGCGGCCTCGGCCGGAGAGTACGACGCGCCTGCGCGAGCGTCAAATAAAGGGTTCGGCGCGTTGCTCCGGAGTGTTTTGTTCCGCCGTGTCCGGGGCCCGCCGGGTGCCCCGCGAAACAGGCAGCCAGAGCAATCGCAGCAGCTGGATCGTCAGCCATGGACCCGTCACCAGCAGCCAGGGCCATGGAGAGCCGGAGGCCAGGTGGCCGTATAGGTCGCCATAGAATGTCCCCATGCCGCCATCGGGACGGTAAGGGCCGAGGAGCTGCTGTCCGACAAGGAAAACGAGCGCAGGCAGGACGAACAGCCCGAAGCCGCCGAATATCGCCAACAGCAAGGCCTCGCGGCGTAACCAGTCCAAAATCCGTGCTCCCTGGCGTTCTTTCTGCGCGATTCTCACAGACCCGTCCTGCGGCCACAACCATGGCGGTGCGTCCCGCCTCGAACTGATATCCTTGTACGCCCGCCTGGGAGACCATTGCATGAACGCGATTTTCGCGTGGCTACGCCGGCAGCTGGAAGATCCTCAGGTCGTCGCCCTGACCTTGATCGTCCTGGTGCTGGCGATATCCATCTGGGCCTTCGGGCAAATGCTCGCGCCGCTGCTCGCGGCGCTCGTGATCGCCTATTTGTTGAACAATATCGCCGCGGAGCTTCGTGTCCGCGGCCTGCCGCACCCTGTGGCCGTGCTGGTCGTATTCACGCTGTTCCTGGCGGTCCTGTGGCTCTGCTTCTTATGGCTGGTGCCCCTGCTGACGCGGCAGATGGGGCAGTTGTTCCAGCAGGTGCCTTTCATGATCGCGGAGGTCCAGAAGGCGCTGCTCCAGCTCCCGGAGCGCTACCCGGCTCTCGTCTCGGAACAACAGATCCGCGATGTTTTCGCGGGCTTCAACGGGGAACTCCTGCGTTTCGGCCAGGGCCTGCTGAGTTTTTCCCTGGCTTCGCTGATGACGTTGATCACGGTCCTCGTCTACCTGGTGCTGGTGCCGATCCTCGTATTCTTCCTGCTCAAGGACAAGGACCTGCTGATGGGCTGGGTGTCGGGCTTCCTGCCGCAGGATCGGCACCTGACTCGGGAGGTCTGGCACGAGGTCGACCGCCAGATCGGCAACTACGTGCAAGGCAAGCTGGTCGAAATCCTCATCGTCGGTACCGTGGCCTGGATCGCGTTCAGCTTCCTCGGCCTGCAATACACCGTGTTGCTGGCGGCGCTGACAGGGATCTCCGTGCTGATTCCCTACATCGGCGCCACGGTGGTCACGTTGCCTGTCGCGCTGGTAGCTTACTTCCAGTTCGACCTCTCCGCGGATTTCTATTATGTGCTGATCGCTTACGGCATCATCCAGTTCCTCGACGGCAACGTGCTGGTGCCCGTCCTGTTCAGCGAAGTGGTGGATCTCCACCCGGTGGCCATCATCGCGGCCATCCTGTTTTTCGGCGGCCTGTGGGGGCTGTGGGGCGTATTCTTTGCGATTCCACTCGCTACCGTCATCCAGGCCATACTCAGGGCCTGGCCGCGTGACGGCGGGATCGTGAAAGCGGAATCGGAGGCGGCCGGCGGATGAAATACCTGCACACCATGGTTCGTGTCACGGACCTCGAAGCCTCGCTCGCCTTCTATTGCGATCACCTCGGCCTGGTCGAACAACGCCGACACGACAGCGAGTCGGGCCGCTTCACCCTTGTTTTCCTGGCGGCACCCGGCGACGAGAGCGCGCAGATCGAGTTGACCTGGAACTGGGATCCCGAAAATTATGGCGGGGGACGCAATTTCGGGCACATCGCCTACGCGGTCGATGATATCTACGCCGCGTGCCAGCGCCTGCTGGATGGCGGCGTGGTGATCAACCGGCCGCCACGCGACGGGCGCATGGCGTTCGTCCGCTCCCCCGACCTCATATCCATCGAGCTGCTCCAGAAAGGGACGGCCCTGCCGCCGCGGGAACCGTGGGCGAGCATGCCGAACGTCGGCGAGTGGTGATGACGGCCCGATCGTGACGAATCGCGACATCCTGAACCGGCTGGGACTCGCTCGTTTCCCGTTCGGAACCGATCCCGGCGCCGTGTTCTATGCCGGTCCGCAGCACCGCGAGGCGGCCGGTTTCCTCGAAAGCGCATTACAGTCGGTCGACCTGCTGGTGGTGCTGACGGGCGAGCAGGGTGCCGGCAAGCAAACCACCCTCGATTTCACGCTCCGGCAGTCGCTTCCCGGCGCGCTGGTGGCCCCGCTGGGCTCTTTGCCGACCGGCCCGGACGATTTTTTTGCCGGACTGCTCGCCGGATTCGGTTTCGACGGGCTCAATGCCAGCCGCGACGAGATGCGTGGCTTGATCGAAGTGTTCCTCGGGCAGCAATTGCAGAAGAACACCACGACCATCATCGTCGCAGAGGTGCCGAGCACGGTCTCCGGGGCCGTCATCAAGGAACTGGGATGGCTTTCGCTCCTCAACTCGGTGCGCCACGGACGCCTGAAGCTCGTCCTCCTGGGAGGCGACGGGGTGGAACGCCAGCTCGCTGCACCGCGCATGCATGCATTGCGCCAGATGATCCGCTGGCAGCACCGGCTCGAGGCGCTCGGGATCGCGGAGACTCGCGATTACCTCGAATTCCATGCCGAAGCCGCCGGGTCCGACCGGCCGGACAAGCTTTTCAGTCCCGAGGCTTCGGCGCGCATCCACGAGCTTTCCGGCGGCCTGCCCGGGCGCATCGACCAGGTGGCCGCGCGCGCGCTGAATATCGCCCTGGAGGCGAACGAGGATACCGTCGGCGGGCATTGCGTCAGGCCACCGGAAGACGGAGACACCGCGAAAGATGCGCCGCCCCCGCGGCGAGTGGCGGCGCTGGACATCCTGCTGGACGGACAGCCGACGGCGCGGATCAGCCTGAATGCCTCGCGGCTGCTGATCGGGCGGCATCCCTGGAACGATGTGCGGCTCGACCATGATTCGGTCAGCCGGCACCACGCCATGCTGGTGCGTGAGGGCGGCCGGTGGACGGTCGTCGACCTCAACAGTACGAATGGCATCCGGGTCAACGACCACGTCGTTCGCCAGCGCCGCCTCAACCACGGCGATGTCGTGCAGGTCGGCCAGTTCCGCCTGGTGCTCGGGGAGGGGATCGCGCCGACGCGCAGCCTCGAGGCGGTCGAGGACGACGTCAGCGCGACGACGATCCTGCCGGGCTGAGCGCCGGGCGCGCTCCTTCCGGGTGTCGTACGCCCCGGCCTCAGGAGATCACGTCGTCCTGCATCTCCATGTTCTCGGAGTCGATGTCCGCTTCCGGCTCGGGTTCGGGTTCGGCGGCCTCGAGCTGTTCCATGAGGGTGATGGCTACCCCCAGGAAATCGGAATCCGTGACGATGCCCTGCAACTGGCCGTCCCGAGTCACGGGGAGGCAGCTTCTCTTCTGCCTGAACATGATCATCGCCGCGTGCCGGACGTTGCTGCGTTCATCGACGACGTCGAGGTCGCGCACCATGATTTCGCGGACCGGGCGATCGCCGCCGTTCCCGGCGACCAGCACGTCCGTCTGCGACACCAGGCCGATCATCCTGCCGCTCTCGTCCAGCACCGGGAGATGCCGGATGGCGTGGGCCGCCATGGTGCGCCGCGCCTCGTCCACGGTGGCTTCCGGGCTGATGATCACGAGGCTGCGTCGCGGCGTCATGAGTTCACTGATATCGAGCATCGAATTGTCCGTCGCATATGAAAGTATGTTGGCGCGCCAGCGGCGCGGCGCATTGACGTACGTCAAGACCGCGACCACATGGCGCCATTCTAATCGTTTTCTTCCTCGTGCAGGTCTCGCGTGAGATCCTGCTGGACTTTCGGCGGGACCGGCTCATAGCGATCGAGCTGCATCGACCAGGCGCCGGAGCCGCCGGTCAGCGACTTCAGCTGGTTGGCGTAATCCTGCAGTTCCGCCAGCGGGGCCTCGGCATCGACCTGGATGCGCTGGCCGGACAGGGAGGTCGAGCCCAGCACGCGCCCGCGTCGCGCCGACAAATGACCGGTGACGGCGCCCAGCGAGTCCACGGGGACGGTCACCTGGAGCTGCACGATCGGCTCGAGAATGATCGGCGCGGCGCTTCGGATGGCCTCGATGAACGCACGGCGTCCGGCGCTGATGAAAGCGACTTCCTTGGAGTCCACCGGGTGGGTTTTCCCGTCGTACACGGCGACCCGGATGTCCTGCAGCGGAAATCCGCCGATCGCGCCTGACGCCAGTGCCTGGCGAACGCCCTTCTCCACGGCGGGGATGAACTGCTGCGGGATGGAGCCGCCGACGACTTCGCTGGCGAATTCGAAACCCGAGCCGCGGGGCAGGGGCGCGATGCGCAGGTAAACCTCGCCGAACTGCCCGGCACCGCCGGTCTGTTTCTTGTGGCGGTGGTGGCCCTCGGCCGGCCGCGTGATCGTCTCGCGATACGGGATGGTCGGCGGGTGGGTCCGGACCTCGACGTTGAACCGCTCCTTCATCGCTTCGACGACCAGCCTCAGGTGGAGCTCGCCGCTGCACATGACCACCGTTTCATTGGTTCCCGGGCGGTGTTCCACGCGCAGCGCCGGGTCTTCGGCGCACAGCTTCTGCAGCGCATCGGAGAGTTTCTGCTCGTTGCCGCGTTGCGCCGGCTCGATCGCGATGCCCATCATCGGCGGTGCGGCTTCCGGGAGCCGCACATGGAAGTGATCTTCGTCGTGGGAGTCGTGCAACACGTCGTTGAAGCCGAGACTCTCGATACGGGTGACGGCGATGATGTCTCCCGGTCCCGCGGCGGCAACCTCGGACGTCTTCTTCCCTTGCAGCTTGTAGAGATGACTCAGCTTGACCGGTTTGCGCGACTCGCCCACGAATACCTGCGCCCCGGCGCGGATCGTCCCCTGGTGGACCCGGATGACCGCCATGCGCCCGACGTAGGGATCCACGACGACCTTGAAGACATGGGCCACGACGTGTCGATCGGGTTCCGATTCCACCACGACCGGCTCTGCCCCGGCGCCTTCCCCACGCATGAAAGGTGGTGGGTTGGCTTCCCGCGGACTGGGAAGGAGCTTGACGATGTAGTCGAGCAGGGCCTCGACCCCGGCACCGGTTTCCGCCGAAACGAAAATCACCGGGATGAGATGCCGTTCCCGCAGGGCCTGTTCGAATGCGGCGTGGAGTTGCTGCGGATCCAGGTTCTGGCCCGACTCGAGATAGGCTTCCATGAGCGCCTCGTCCACCTCGACCACCTGGTCGATGATCCGCGTATGCGCTTCCTCGATGCTGGAGAAGTCCGTGGCGTCGCCGCTCTCGTGAAAAAAGCAGTCCACCACCTTACGGCCATGGTCGCTCGGCAGGTTGACCGGCAGGCACCGTGCCCCGAATGCCTCCTGGATTTCGGCAAGCAGCTCGTCGAGCTTGTCGGGATCGGTGTCCATCTTGTTGACGATGATGATGCGGGACAGTTGCGCGTCGCCGGCCGCCTTCATCATTCGTCGCACGCCGGTCTCGAGCCCACCCGAAGCGGAGAGCACGAGGGCTGCGCATTCCACGGCGGGCAATGTCGCGATCGCGCGCGGCAAGAAGTCGGTGAAACCGGGTGTGTCGATGATGTTGATTTCAGTCTGTTGCCACTCGCAATGACAGACCGCTGTATCCAGCGAATGCGCCATGGAAATTTCGCGCGCCTCGAAATCGCATACGGTATCGCCGCGATCCACCCGGCCGCGTTGCGGAATCGCCCCGGCGGTGTGCAGCAGGGTTTCCGCGAGCGTGGTCTTGCCGGTGCCGGCCGGTCCGATGAGGGCCAGGTTCCGGATGGCGTCAGTTCTGTCGTTATTCATTGTTGGACCTTTCCGTGTCTGCAGTGATTGTTGGATGGCGTCTCTCCGGCCTCAGGCGCCGAGGCCGTCCACGAGTCGGAGCGGCGTTCCGGGGGCGAGCCCGAGCTCTGTCGCAGCACTGGCGCCATTGACCGCCAGTTCCAGCACGCCGAAGGCGTTGACCAGTGCGAGCGGCGCGCCCGGCGGCACGTCGGCATAGGTGTTCCGGACCGCCAGGGACTGCGTGCCGACGATCGCCCAGGGTTGCCGGCACGAGGCGACCAGTGAAGCGCCGATATTGGTGAAAAGATTGCCGAAGTGGTCCGCCAGCAGGATTTCGCCGCTGATGCCCTCGGCGTCGCGGGTCGGGGCCGGAAGCGGCGCCGGGTCGGCCGGCGTGGTGGGGGGGCCGAAATCCTCCGGCGCCAGCGTGCCCGTGGCCAGCGCGGCGGCCAGCGGCGCGAACAGGTCCCGGCCATGGAATGTCTGCGAGATCTGCGTGAGCCCGAGCCGCCCGGGCAGGTCCGCCGCCATGGCGAAATAGCGTGCCGTCCGGCAGTCACGCAACGCCTCAGCGAGCAGGCCGTTGTCCGGCGCGAGCAGGAGCCGGTCCTCCGCGAGCGCCAGGAGGACACGGCGGGCCGTCCCGACTCCCGGATCGACCACTGCGAGATGCACGGTGCCGACCGGGAAATCACGCCAGGCACGTCCCAGCCAGAAGCCTGCCAGGTCGGGGCGGCCCATCGGCATGCCATGCCCCAGGTCGATGATGCGGGACGCGGGAGAACGACTCAGGATGCGGCCGCTGACAATGCCGGCAAAAGGATCCGCTGTACCGAAGTCGGTCATGAGCGTAATCAGTCCGGACGGGGCGAAAGGCATGAGTCAGGTCCGTCAGTCAGCAGATCCGTGGCAGCGGGTCGTCCTCGAGTTCCTCGAGCATCCGCCGGCCACCCAGTTCGGTCTCGATCACGACCGGTCGGCCCTCGGCGTCGACCTGGCCGATGATCGCTGCGTCGTCTCCGCCGGGCAGCGCCTGCCACGCGGCGAGCGCGCGCTGCGCCGCCTCCGGGGCGAGCACCGCCACGACCCGGCCCTCGCAGGCCAGGTAGAACGGATCGTAACCCAGCATCTCGCACACGCTGCGCACCGTGTCGCGGACGGGAATCCGGGTTTCGTCGAGGCGCACCGAGAGCCCGGAGGCACGCGCGATCTCGTGAGCCACGGTCGCGAGGCCGCCGCGTGTCGGATCGCGCATGAAACGCAAGCCGGGATAATCGAGCAGGGCACTGGTGAACGGGAACACGCTGGCCGCGTCGGAAAGGAGTTCACCACTGAGTCCGAACTGCTCGCGGGCGAGCATCACGCAGATGCCGTGGTCCCCGACGCTGCCGCTCACCAGCAGCTGGTCGCCGGGCTGGATGAGTTCCATGCCGAGCCGGAGGCCGTGCCGGCGCACGCCGATGCCCGTGGTGGCCAGGTACAGCCCGCCACCTTCCCCGCGCCGGACGACCTTGGTATCTCCGGCGGCGACCTGCACGCCGGCTTCGCGTGCCGCACGAGCCAGGCTGCTCACGATCCGGTCCAGCACCTCGACCTCGAGGCCTTCCTCGATGAATACGTTCAGGGAAAGATACAGGGGCTTGGCGCCGGCGACCGCCAGGTCGTTCGTGGTGCCGTGCACGGCCAGTGAGCCGATGTCGCCCCCGGGGAATTCCAGCGGCTGGACGGTGAAACCGTCGGTCGTGAACACCACCTCGCCTTCCGGCAGGGCCGGCAGGGGACAGGCATCCAGGTTCGTGTCGAGGACGCCCCCGCCGAGATGCCGTGCAAAGACCTCCTGGATGAGCTCGCGCATGTAGCGGCCGCCGTTGCCGTGGGCCAGGCCGATCCGTGCCTCGTCAAGCGCCATGCGGGATTCTCCTTCTGACCGGCGGTGCGGAGTGACAGCTCTTTATTCTAACCGCGTTGCGCATCCGCTGCGGCCTGTTCGACCACCTGGCCGAAGGATATGCACGCATCGTTGGCGGGGAGTCGTTCCGGCAGGGCCAGCTCGATGCCTGCAGCGCCGAACAAGGCCTGCATGCGATCGGCAAGCCGCCGGTTCTGCAACACACCTCCGGTCGCGCCGACCATCGACAGGGCTTGCTCGCGCCCCAGTGTCGTCGCGATGGCGACCGCGGTCCGGGCCAGCGACTCGTGGAAGCCGGCGGCGCGCTCGCCCACGCTGCAAGAGGCGTCCAGCAACGGCTCGACCAGCGGCGCCCAGTCGGCACGCAGCACGCCATCCGTATCGGGTGCCAGGGGCAGGGCGGCACCGCGGGTCGGCGCCCCATCCGCCGCAAGCACCTCGTTCGCTGCGGCTTCCAGTCGCATCGGGCCCTCGCCCTCGTAGTCTGCGTGCAGACAGACTCCGCTGAGCGCCGCTGCGGCGTCGAACAGTCGGCCGACGGCGCTGGTGGCCGGGGTATTCAGGCGGCGTTCCCACGCGCCCCGCGCCAGGCCGTCCCGGTCCGGGCACTCCGGCCAGTCCCGGCCGCTTTCCCAGCACAGCGCGGCCGCGCTCCGCCAGGGCTCGCGCCCGGCGCGCTCACCGCCCGGCAGATGGAAGGGACGGAAGCTCGCTACCCGGCGCCAGGCCCCGGGGCGGCCGAGAAAAGCCTCGCCACCCCACAATTCGCCGTTGCCGCCGTACCCCACACCGTCCCAGGCAAAAATCAGGACGGGATCGTCCGTCGCCATCTCGGCCGCGAGCGCGGCTGCGTGGGCATGGTGATGGAGCACGGACGATACGGGCAGGCCGGCGCGCCGTGCCCAACGGGTCGTCGCGTAAGCCGGGTGGGCGTCGCACACCAGCGCTTCGGCCCGGACGCCGTAAAGCGCCTGCAGATCAGTGCCGACCTGCTCGAAGACTTCCATGCTGCGCTCGGCGCCCATGTCGCCGATATGCGGGGATACGACGCAACGATCCCCCCAGGCGAGGGCGATCGTATTCTTCATGTGGGCGCCCGTCGCCAGCACCGGTCGGGCCACGGGCGTGGTCAGCGTCAACTCGACCGGGGCGCCGCCGCGGCCGGTCCGCAGCGGACGAACGCGTCCCGCGGTCCGGCGCCAGACCGGGTCGTCGGCGGGACGCACGATGGGGCGGTCATGGTGCAGACAGCCTTCGGCCAGGTGGGCGAGGCGGTCTTCCACCTCCTCGCCCGCGGTAAGAACCGGCTCGCCGCTGATGTTCGCGGAGGTGGCGACCAGCGGCCGGTCGAGCGCGTCCAGCAACAGCGCATGCAACGGGCTGTAGGGCAGCATGACACCGAGCTCCGCGAGTCCCGGGGCCAACGCGTCCGGCAGTGCCCCCGCCCGTTTGCCCAACAGCACGATGGGCCGTTGCGGCGACAACAGCAGCCGGGCTTCGTCCTCCGTGGGACGCGCGATCCGCCGCACGGCGGCAAGGCCGTCCTCGCCGGCCAGCGGTGCCATCACCGCAAGCGGCTTGGTGGGGCGCGGTTTCAGGCGGCGCAGGCGCGCGATCGCTGCGGTGTCGGCCGCGTCGCAGACCAGGTGGTAACCGCCGACGCCCTTGACGGCGACCAGTCGTCCGGCTTTCAGCGCGGCGATGCATGCGTCGAGGGCCGCCGCACCGTCCTGCGGCGCGCCGCCGTCCATGGCCGTCCAGTGCAGCTTTGGACCGCAGTCGGGACAGGCGATGGGTTCGGCGTGGAAACGCCGGTCGGCGGGGTCCGTGTATTCCCGCCTGCAGGCGAGGCACAGCGCAAAGCCGGCCATGGACGTATTGGCGCGGTCATACGGCAGCGCCTCGATCAACGTATAGCGCGGACCGCACTGTGTGCAATTGATGAAGGGATAGCGATAGCGCCGGTCCGCAGGGTCCGCAAGCTCGCGCAGGCAGTCGTTGCAGGTGAAATAGTCCGGCGGGACGAAGATGCGCGGTGTGGCGCCTGCTTCGCTGGCGAGGATCTCGAAACGCTGCGGTGGCGGGCCCTGCCAGTCCTCGACGCGACGCAGTCGCGGCGCGGCGATGGCCGGGGCCGCGCTGATGACGTCGCGAGTGAAATCATCGACCGCGGCGGGCTGGCCGCAGACCAGGACCTCGACCTCGCCGACGGTGTTCCGGGCCCAGCCCGTGAGGCCGTGCTGATCCGCGAGGCGATAGAGAAAGGGGCGAAAACCGACCCCCTGGACATGGCCCGTGATCCAGAGCCGGCGACCGGGACTCAGGCGACCTCCCGGGTGCGGACCCCGTTCGACCACCAGATGCGGCATGCGCCTTCGTCGGAGACCATGCACGGCCCGATCGGCGTGCGGGGCGTGCAGGCCGAGCCATAGATGCGGCACTGGTTCGGATAGATCTTGCCCATGACGACGCGCGCGCAATCGCAGCCCTTCGGCATGAGGCCTGCCCGCTGCCGGTCGTGGGCGCCATAATCGGGAAAATGCAGGCGCGCGTCGCGCGCTGCCAGATGTGGCTTCAGTCCGTAACCGGACGCCGGAATGACACCGATGCCGCGCCAGGATGCGTCCACGATGTCCATCGTCTCTTCCAGGAACTGGCGCGCAGTGGCATTCCCCTGCGAGCGCGCCACCTCCGGGTAGCAGTTATCGAGAAAACACTTGCCCTCGACCACCTGGCGCAGGACCGAGTAGGTCGCCGCCAGCAGGCTCTCCGGATGGAAGCCGGCGACTGCAGCGGGCAGGCCGTGATCCTTGACGACGAATTCCCATTCCTCCGGACCCATGATGGTGGAGACATGTCCCGGCGCGATCAGGGCATCGAAGCCCGGGTCCTCTGATTCGAGCAGTAACGCCACCGCCGGCCAGGTCCGGCGCCCCGACAACAGCACCATGAGGTTGGGCGGGGCGTCGGCGGCCAGCATGGCCGCCACGGGGGCCGTGGTGGTCTCGAATCCGGCGGCGAAGAACACCACGCGCCGATCCGGGTTTTGCGCCGCGATCTCGACGGCCTCCAGCGGCGAGGCGACCGGGCGGACGTCGCCGCCGGCGGCCTTGGCCTGCTCGAGGCTGCGGGTTTCCTTCAGCGGCAGGTTGACGGGCACGCGCAGCATGTCGCCGAAGCTGACCACGATGACATCCGGCTCGTGCAGGGCGATCTGCATGGCGTGGTAGACATCTTCCTCGGGACAGACGCAGACGGGGCAGCCCGGCCCCGGTATCAGTTCGACCTGCGGGGGCAGGGCGCCGCGCAGGCCTGCCATGGAGATGGACCGCTCGTGGCCGCCGCAGACGTTCATCACGCGGACGCGCTCGGGCAGCGGCAGGGCGCGGATGCGGTCCAGCCATTCGCGCGCCGTGGCGCTCATCGCTTCGCGCCCGCCGCGTGGTCGTGGGAGTGGTCGTGCGAGTGGCCATGCGAGTGGCCATGCGAGTGGCCATGCGAGTGGTCGTGCGAATGGTCATGAGACACGCCGACGGTTTGCGGCGCGTGCAGCCGGGCACCGTCGGACTGCACTGCAGGGCGACGGGTCGTGCCGGCGCCGATCCGGGCCCGCTGCGCCTCCAGTTCACCCTCGATCCACGCGATCCACTGGTCGATGCCGGTGCCCTTGCGTGCCGCGGCATGCAGCACGGGCGCTGCCGAGCCGACCAGGCGCAGGGCCTGCTCCGCCTTGAGCGGGTCAAAATCGTCGAGCACGGCCAGCAGGTCGGTCTTGGTCAACAGCATCAGGTCGGCGGCGCGGAACATGACCGGGTATTTGGCCGGCTTGTCGTCCCCTTCGGTCACGGAAAGCAGCGTCACGTTGAGGTGCTGGCCGAGGTCGAAACTCGCGGGGCATACGAGGTTGCCCACGTTCTCGATGAACACCAGGTCGACGCCCTCCAGATCCAGCCGATGCAGGGCGTCATGGACCATGTGGGCATCCAGGTGGCAGGCGCTGCCGGTGGCGATCTGCACGGCCTGGACACCCTTCGCACGAATGCGCGCGGCATCGTTCTCGGTTTCCAGGTCGCCCTCGATCACCACCATGCGGGCCGGATCGCCCAGCGCATCGATGGTGGCTTCGAGCAGGGCCGTCTTGCCGGCCCCGGGCGAGGACATCAGGTTCACGGCCAGGATGCCGCGGGCGTCGAAATGGCCGCGATTATGCAGCGCCTGGTGGTCGTTCTCGTCGAGCAGGCTCTTCAGTACGGTGACCGCGGCCCGGCCGTCGTCGGTCTGTGAAAGTCGCCCGCCGGGGGAGACCAGGTGGCGATTGCCGTCGGTGATGTTGCAGCCGCAGGTATCGCACATGGCGAACTCCGTAGTTTTGAGGAATCCAGGGACGGAACTCTATAACATTTCGGCGGGAGCCGCCGCCGGCGTCGCCAGTTCGACGGATTCCAGCAGCATCTCGTCGCCCGAGACCATGCGCACGCGGAAGCTGTTGCAGGCGCCGCAAAGCATGCGGTTCGGCAGGGCATCGCTGCGCGCGCCACAGTCATTGCAATGCACCACGAGATCGGCGACGCCGATGACGAGTTCGGCGCCGTCGGCCACGGTGCCGGCCGCCGCCAGAGGGAAGGCGCGTTGCAGCAGCGGAGCCTCGACGCCCGACAGCGGGCCGATCCGCAGGCGCACGAGTTCTACGGCACCGCCGCCGTTAGACGCGGACACCGCCTCCAGCTGCTGGACGAGTGCCTGGCAGACGGACAGCTCGTGCATTACTCAGACGCTCGCCTCGTTGCCCAGCATCTGGTCATAGACTTCCCATGCGGAGCGGGCTTCCTGCTCGGTCATTTTCTGGATGGCGTAGCCGACATGGACCATGACGAACTCGCCGACGTCCACGGGCTCGTCCTGCATCATGAACAGGCTGACGTCGCGATGGACGCCCTTGGCTTCGCAGCGGGCCAGGAACCCATCGATCGAGACGACTTTCATCGGGATGCCAAGACACATAACAAGGACTCCGGCGCGGGGATCTGAGTGTCACTACGCTGCCATCCAGGGCCCTTCGATGCAAGCTGGTAGATGTCCTGATGCAGCCGCCGGACAGCCCGGTATCCTGCGTCCAGCGCCGGGTCGCGTCGCATGGAGTCGCAGATGAACGAAGCAGAACACGAAAAGCAGGGCCTGCTGGTGCTGGGTGTCGGTAACACGATCCTCACGGACGAGGGTGTCGGCCCCTGGGTGGTCGAACGGCTGCGGGCACTGAATCCCGATGTGCCGGGAGTCGAGTGGATGGACGGCGGCACCCTGAGTTTCTCCCTCGCGACCGACGTCGAGAATGCGGAGCACGTCATCGTGGTCGATGCCACCGAGCTGCGCGCGGCGCCCGGCACGGTGAAGGTCTTCGTCGACGAGAAGATGGACGAAATGCTCGGCGGCCACGGCCGCAGTATTCACGAAGTCGGGCTCATGGACCTGATGAATATCGCGCGCCTGACGGAGCGTCTGCCGACCCGCCGCGCGCTCGTCGGCATCCAGCCGGGCGCGGTGGACTGGGGCACGGAACCGACGCCGGCGGTGGCCGCCGCCATGCCGGAGGCGGCGCGGGCCGTGGCTGAGCTCATCACGGCGTGGACAGGAGTCCCGATTCGTGCCGAATGACGCATTAGCGTTGTGTAAATTGCGTATTGCTGACAACGGGCTTGCGGCCTAAATTGCTGTAAGACATTGAACAACAGACAACAAAAACCGATTCGCACGTCGCCCATGGCGGATGCGTGCGCCAAGTCGGCGGAGGCGCGATGAGCGGTCTCTCGGAAATCGGGGTGAAAGTGGAGTCTGAGGGGCCAAGTGAGCCCGAACTCCGCGGCAATACGCTTCCACTGCTGCATGAAATCCGACATGCCCTCGGACGGCTGGTCGAGTCGGGCGAGCCGACCGTGATCGACGTCCAGAGCCTGCCGATGGGCCCCGGCGATATGGATCGCCTGATGGGAGCCCTCGGTGATGGCGAGGTCCGTGCGGAACTGGAGGCGCTCGGTACCACGGTGATTCGCGAGAGTCGTTATTCCGGTGTCTGGATCATTGAGCATATGAACGGCAGTGGCGGCGTCGCCAGCCGTTTCATCGAGATCAGCTGGGTCCCCGACCTCCTGCAGGCGCAGGCGGAGGATGTCCAGAAAGGTCTCACGGAACTTGTCGACGCGCTTGCGTCGGCCGGTAATTGAAGCCAACCGAAGGCCCCCCGAGGAATTCAGGCGGGGCCGTGCGGAGGAGCACAGCATGGCAGTAAGCAATACCGTAGGCGATGTCCTTCGGGCGAACGGAGTCAGCCGTCGCGGGTTCATGAAATTCTGCGCGGCTACGGCCTCCATGATGGCGTTGCCGCCGAGCATGGTCAGCGCCGTTGCGGCAGCGATCGAAACGGCCAAGCGGCCGTCGGTGTTCTGGCTTCCGTTCCAGGAGTGCACAGGCTGCACCGAGGCGTTGACGCGCTCGCACAGCCCGACCGTCGAGAACCTGATCTTCGATGCACTTTCGCTCGATTACCACCACACCCTGATGGCCGCTTCCGGCGACCGCGCCGAAGAGGCGATGTACAAGGAGATGGAGGCGAACTACGGCAACTACCTGTTGCTCGTGGACGGTTCCATACCGACCGGGGACTACGAGGCGTATTCCTGCACCAACGGCCATACGCATCTGTCCATGCTGTTGCATGCGGCGAAGGGCGCCGCGGCGATCGTCTCGATCGGGACCTGCGCGGCCTACGGCGGCATCCCGAAAGCGAACCCGAATCCGACCCAGGCGGTCGGCGTCCAGGACCTCATCAAGGACAAGCCCATCATCAACGTGCCGGGCTGCCCGCCCGTGCCGACGGTGATGACCGGCGTGCTGGCCCATTACCTGACCTTCGGCACGATCCCCGAGCTCGACGAGTTCGGCCGCCCGATGGCGTTCTTCGGTCAGAACATCCACGACCGTTGCTACCGCCGGACCTTCTATGATCGGGGCCTGTTTGCCGAGACCTTCGACGACGAAGGGGCCAAGAAGGGCTATTGCCTGTTCAAGCTGGGCTGCAAGGGCCCGGTGACCTACAACGCCTGCGCCACGCTGAAATGGAATGACGGGGTCAGCTGGCCGGTCCAGTCGGGACACGGCTGCCTGGGATGCTCGGAACCGGATTTCTGGGACAAGGGCAGCTTCTATCGGCCGCTGTCCGCGGCTTACTGGGGCGATGCGAAGACCGTGGGTGCCAGTGCCGCCGCAGGGGCCGCCGCCGGTCTCGCCGCGGCTGCCCTGGCTCGCGGCAAGCAGAAGAAGGCGCAGCAGCAGGAGGAACAAGCATGAACGAGCCTCTGTATTTGAATGAGGGCCTGTACTGGCAGGGCATGACCCTGCTCGACTTCGCCCGGGGCCCGGCCTTCCGCTGGTCGGTAGCCATCTTCATCGTCGGCGTGGTCTGGCGCCTCACGGTACTGATCCTCGCGTCGCGCAAGCGGCTGGAACCGCCGAAGGGCGCGCCCGCCGCAGGCGGTGCGAAGGCGGTGGCGACCCGTTCGACGCCGCCGGGTGAATTCTACGGCGGGCTGACAACGCTCCTCACCCGCTCCGCCCCGGCGCACGAGCTGGAGAAGAACATCGTCTTCCAGCATTACTCGGGCTACGCCTGGCATATCAGCATGTTCATCATCCTGTTCCTCGGCGCGCCGCACATGCTGTTTTTCGCGGATATCGTCGGCTTCACCTGGCCGACCCTGCCCGGCTGGATCATCACCTTCTTCACGGTCGTGACGATGGGTATCCTGCTCGTGCTCCTGGCACGTCGGCTGATGAACCCGGTGCTGCGCCAGATCTCGACCTGGGACGACTACATCAGCTGGGTGATCGCGTTTGTTCCGTTCCTGACGGGCTTCTTTTCCGTCGCGCACATCACGCCCTTCATGGATTACGAGACCATGCTCGGTCTGCACATCCTGAGCGTCTGCGCGCTGCTGATCTGGTTCCCGTTCGGCAAACTGATGCACGCCCTGGTCATCTGGCCATCACGCTACAAGGTGGGAGCTGCATTCGCACGGAGAGGAGTACGGGCATGAGCGCGACAACGATTCCCGATTACGGCACGCTCGGCCAACGCGCCGCAGCCGGCCTGAAACCGAAGGGGCTGTCCGACGAGCAGAAGATCGCCCGGGCGAAACAAGCCTTCATCGCAGGCATCGACGCCGACATGGCGACGTATCTCGAGTCCTGCATTCACTGCGGCATGTGTGCGGAAGCCTGCCATTTCTACCTGGGCACGCATGAAGCCAAGTACACGCCGATCTTCAAGACCGAGCCGCTGAAAAAAGTCTACCGTCGCGAAGTCGCGCCCATGCGCCTGTTCAACCGGCTGACGACGCGCGATCTCACGATCGCCGACCTGGAAGACTGGAAAGAGCTGGCTTACGACTCCTGCACCCAGTGCGGCCGTTGCAGCCTGCTGTGCCCGATGGGCATCCATATCCAGAGCATGATCCAGGTGGTACGGAACGGCCTCGCGGCGGCCGGCATGGCCCCGGCCGAGTTGCAGGCCGTGTCCGACGAGCAGCGCGACAAGGCGACGATTCTCGGCGCCGGGCCGGACAAGCTGCGCGAAACCGTCGAGCGGGTCCGGGCACAGGGAATCGACGTCCCCCTGGACAAGGACAAGGCCGACGTCATGGTGCTGTCCTCCGCGCTGGATTTCCTCAAGGACGAGAAGCTGCTGGCCTCGACCGCCCGCATCATGAACAAGATCGGTGCCAACTGGACGATTCGCAGCGACGGCTTCGAGTCTGCGAATTTCGGCGCCTTGTCGGGTGACAAGCAGGCCCAGAAGCGGATCAGCAAGCGGGTCATCGACGCGGCCGTCGCCACGGGCGCGAAGAAAGTGATCGTCGCCGAGTGTGGTCACGCTTATCCGGTGCTGCGCTGGGAAGCGGCGACGCTGTACGGCAAGGAATTGCCGTTCGAGTTCTTCTCGGTTGCCGAGTATTTCGGCCAGGAAGCCAAGGCCGGTCGCCTGAAGCTGAAGAAGCCCAGTGGCGAGGCTGCGCACGTGACCTTCCATGACCCATGCAAGCTGGGTCGCATGGGCGGCTCCTTCGACGAGGCTCGCGAGTTGCTCGCGGCGCTCGGCGTGAAGCTCACGGAAATGGAGTCCCATGGCCGGACGAACCTGTGCTGCGGCGGTGGCGGCGGCGTCTCCATGCTGCAAAGCGCCCAGAAACTCCGCAACGCGGCTTTCGAGCTCAAGCGCGAGGAGGTCGAGCGGACCGGTGCACCGACGGTGGTGACCGCCTGCAACACCTGCATGCAGACGCTCGAAAAGGGCAAGGAATGGCTGAACTGGGACAAGGACATCGTAAATCTCGTCCAGCTGGTCAGCGAGAACCTGGACTGAGCCCGGCACGCCGGCAGCGAACGACTTACAAGGATCGGGGTAATTAAACTATGAGCAATCGAGTCGTCGTCGACCCGATCACCCGCATCGAAGGCCACCTCCGCGTGGAGGTGCAGATGCAAGGTGACCGCATCCAGCAGGCGTACTCCTCGGGCACGAGCGTGCGCGGGCTGGAAATCATCATGCGCGGCCGTGACCCGCGTGATGCCTGGGCCTTCGTCCAGCGCATCTGTGGCGTCTGCACCCTGGTGCACGGCATGGCCGCCATCCGCTCCGTGGAGGATGCGCTCAAATACGACATCCCGCCGAATGCACAGATGATTCGCAACCTGATGATCGGCGCACAGTACGTGCACGATCACGTCATGCATTTCTATCACCTGCATGCGCTCGACTGGGTCGATGTCGTCTCGGCGCTCAGTGCCGACCCGGCTGCGACCTCCGAGCTGGCGCAAACGGTGTCGCCGAGCTGGCCCAAGTCTTCCGTGGGCTACTTCCGCGACATGAAGAAGAAGCTGCAGGGCTTCGTCGAGGGAGGCCAGCTGGGCATCTTCGCGAACGCTTACTGGGGACATCCGGCCTACAAGCTGCCTCCGGAAGCCAACCTGATGGCGGTGGCGCATTATCTCGAGGCGCTTGCCTGGCAGCGCGATTTCGTCAAGCTGCACGCCGTGTTCGGCGGCAAGAACCCGCACCCGAATTTCGTGGTGGGCGGCGTGCCTTGCCCGATCGACCTGAACTCCGACTCGGCGATCAATGCCGAGCGGCTCGGCATCGTCCAGGACGTCATCACCTCGATGAAGACCTTCGTCGACCAGGTGTATGTCCCGGATACGCTGGCGATCGCCGGGTTCTACAAGGACTGGTTCGGTCGTGGCGAGGGGCTCGGCAATTTCCTGTGCTTCGGGGATTTCCCCATGAAGACCATGAATGACGTCGACAGCTTCCTGTTCCCGCGCGGGGCCATCATCGGCAAGAACCTCAACGACATCCAGGAAGTCGATTTCAAGGATCCCGAGGGCATCCAGGAGTTCGCCTCGCATTCCTGGTACGACTATTCGGGCGGCAAGGACCAGGGCCTGCACCCCTGGGATGGCGAGACGAAGCTGGACTACGAGAACCGGGGAGGACCCGCAGCGCCGTACAAGCAGCTGAATGTCGATGACGGCTACAGCTGGTTGAAGTCGCCACGCTGGCACGGCCAGTCGATGGAGGTGGGACCGCTGGCCCGGGTGCTGCTGTTGTATGCGCGCGGCCATGAGCAGACCCAGGAACTCGTCAATTACACGCTCCGGACCATGGACGCGCCGGTCGAAGCCCTGTTCTCGACGCTGGGTCGTACAGCGGCCCGCACGCTCGAGACCAAGATCGTGGCCGACGCGATGCAGGGCTGGATGGACCAGCTCATGACCAACATCAAGAGCGGCGACACCAAGACCTTCAACGAGATCCAGTGGGATCCGTCCTCCTGGCCGAGCGAGGCCCGGGGAGTCGGTATTCATGAGGCGCCCCGCGGCGGGCTGTCGCACTGGATCGTCATCAAGAACGGGCTCATCGACAACTACCAGGCCGTCGTCCCGAGCACCTGGAACGCAGGTCCGCGGGACAGCAAGGGTGTACCGGGGGCCTACGAGGCGGCGCTGGAGGACAATCATCAGTTGTACGATCCCGAGCAGCCGGTCGAGATCCTGCGCACCATCCACAGCTTCGATCCGTGCCTGGCCTGCGCCGTGCACGTCACCGATCCGGATGGCAAGGAACTGGTGCAGGTGAAGGCGCTGTAAATATCGGTCCGAGTCATCGGACCTGCTGTGAAGACGAAGGAAGCCCGGCCCGTGCCGGGCTTCCTGCTTTACAGACGATGATATGCTCGTCAGGAACTCGATAGGCAGGTGAGGAGCCGGCGATGGACGAGTGGCTCAATCCGGCCAGGCTGGGCGAGTACACTTCGTTGGCCTGGCAATGGGTCAACGAACAGGTATTGGTTCTGCCCAATTTGCTGCAGCTGCTCGCGGTTTCCGCGGCGCTGGTCTTCGCCGCTTTGCTCGCGCCCCGGATCCGTCGCTGGCTCGGGCGATTCTCCCCGGGGGGATGGCGACAGCAGTTCATCGCAGCCCTAGCCACCCTGCTTTTTCCGCTCACCTGGCTCCTGATGATGGGCGTGGCGTGGCAGGCGGCCGTGATGCAGGGCTGGCCCGCGCGCATCCTGGAGATCGTGGCCAGCCTGCTGATGGCCTGGGTGATCATCAAGATCGCCTCGCGCCTGATCCGCAATCCCGTCTGGGCGCAGGCCGTGGCCATCACGGCGTGGACCGTCGCTGCGCTCAACATTCTCCGCCTGCTCGATCCGACCGTCGCGTTGCTGGACTCCTTTGCCGTCCAGTTCGGCGCCGTGCGCATCTCCCTCCTGACGGTCACGAAATCGGTTTTCGCCCTTGCGATGCTCCTGTGGCTGGCGACCACGGTGTCCGCCATCCTGGAGTCGCGCCTCAAGCACAGCCCGAACCTGACCCCGTCGGTGCAGGTCCTGTTCGGCAAATTGCTGAAATTCACCCTGATAGTTCTCGCCGTGCTCGCCGCGCTGTCGACTACGGGGATCGACCTGACGGCGCTGGCGGTGTTCGGCGGCGCGCTCGGCGTGGGGATCGGCCTGGGCCTGCAGAAGGTGATCGCCAACCTGTTCTCGGGCGTGATCCTGCTGGTGGACAAGTCGATCAAGCCCGGGGACGTGGTTGCCGTGGCCGGTACTTACGGGTGGGTCAACACGCTCGGGGGACGCTACGTGTCCGTGATCACCCGGGACGGCATCGAGCATCTCATCCCGAACGAGGATTTCATCACGACCCGCGTGGAGAACTGGACGCATTCCCACAACAACATGCGGCTCAAGATCCCCATCGGCGTTCACTACAACACGGACGTCGAGCGGGCGCTCGAGATTTGCGTCGAGTGCGCCAGAGAGGTCCCGCGCGTCCTGGAGAGTCCCGCGCCCATCTGCCAGCTGCGCGCCTTCGGTGACAGCGCGGTGGAACTGGAGCTGCGTATCTGGATCGGCGACGCCATGCAGGGCATCAACAACGTGCGCAGCGACGTCCTGCGCAAGATCTGGAAGGCCTTCCACGACGAGGGTATCGAGATTCCCTACCCGCAGCGCGACCTGCACCTGCGCAGCGCGGAGCCGTTGCGCGTCGATCTCGGGGATCCGACCGGTACGCCGCGGGACACGGCATCTTGAGCGCCAGGCAGGGCCTCGGTCCGGGCGCATTCGAGCCGCCCCCGCCGGGCGGACGTTACGAGCCTTACATTGCGCACGGCGCGAACCTGCAGGAGTTCACGCTCAAGGCGATCGGACTCGGAATCCTCTTCGGCATCGTGTTCGGCGCCGCGAATGCTTATCTTGGCCTGCGTGCGGGACTCACGATCAGCACGTCGATCCCCGTCGCAGTCATGACGGTTGCGGTCTTTCGGGCCCTCGAGGCGGCGGGGCGCCGCGGCACCATACTCGAGGCGAATCTCGCCCAGACCGTCGGTTCGGCATCCAGCTCTCTCGCGAGCGGCATCATCTTCACGCTCCCGGCATTGTTCCTGTGGGGCCTGTCGCCGGATCTCCTGCAGATGACCATGCTCGCCATGTGCGGCGGGGTGCTCGGGATCCTGTTCATGGTGCCCTTGCGACGTTTTCTCATCGATCGCGAACACGGTCGCCTGCCTTATCCCGAAGGTACGGCCTGCGCAGAAGTGCTCGTGGCGAACGAGGTCGGCGGCGGAAATGCGCGCTTCGTCTTCATCGGGCTGGCGGGCGGCGCGGCGTTCAAGGCATTGACGTCCTGGGCGAGGGCGATCCCGGACGCGGTCCATATTCGCCTGCCCTGGCCGCGCAAGGCCGAGATCGGCATGGATCTTGCGCCCGCGCTGTTCGGCGTCGGCTTCATCCTCGGACCGCGCATTGCGGCCGTCATGGTCGGCGGCGGCCTGCTGTCCTGGCTGGTGGTCATTCCGTTGCTCGACTGGTGGGGCGCGACGCGCACGCTGCCGCTCTATCCCGAGACGGCCCTGTTGATGATCGATATGACGCCCGCGCAACTGTGGACACGCTACGTCCGCTACATCGGCGCCGGCGCGGTCGCAGCGGCGGGGATCATCACGCTGGTGCGCAGCCTGCCGGTCATGGTGGACAGTTTTCGCATCGGTTTCGCCCAGCTCAAGAGTCAGCGTGGCGCCAACGCGGTGGTCGTGGCGCGCACCGATCGTGATCTGCCGCTGAAGTTCGTCGGCCTGGGGGTCGCGCTGGTGATCGGCGTCCTGGCCTTCGTGCCCATACCTTTCGGTGACGTGGGCGGGGTGGGCCACCGGTTGGTCGCGGCGATTCTCGTGGCCGTTTTCGCGTTCTTCTTCGTCACTGTCGCGTCCCGGATCGTCGGCCTCGTCGGGGTTACCAGCAACCCGACCAGCGGCATGACGATCGCGGCGCTGCTCGGCACGGCAGGCATTTTCCTGGCGATGGGCTGGACCGATATCACGGGCAAGGCCGCGGCGATCACCGTCGGCTGCGTCGTGGCCATCGCAGCCTCCATTTCCGGCGACACGTCGCAGGATCTCAAGACGGGCTATCTCCTCGGCGCCACGCCGCGCCGGCAGCAGGTGGGCGAGCTGGTGGGTGTGCTGACCTCCGCCGTGTTCGTGTGCCTTGCCGTGCTGCTGCTCGCAGAGACGTTCGGTTTCGGCAGCACCGAGTTGCCCGCTCCGCAGGCGACGCTCATGAAGCTGGTCATCGACGGCGTGCTTGACCAGTCGCTGCCCTGGGGGTTGGTGGCCGCCGGGGTGGGTATTGCCGTCGGGTGTGAACTACTTAAAATTCCGTCGCTGCCGTTCGCGGTCGGCGTCTATCTTCCGGTGTCGACCATGACGCCGGTGTTTCTGGGCGGCTTGTTGCGCTGGTGGGCGGAACGCAGCGCCCGTAGCCCCGACGAGGCGGGCGACCGGCGCGAGCGGGGGATTCTGCTGGGGAGCGGTTTCGTGGGTGGTGAAGGCCTGTTGGGTGTCGGCATTGCCGGAGCGGCGTTCGTGCTCGGACGCCGCCCCCTCGGCCTGGGCACCGGCTGGCTGGGCGGAGAGACTGCGGCGATGCTGGCGGGATTCACTGCATTCATGGCGTTTGCGGCATGGTTTTACCTGCAGGTGAGACGTCGTGAGGGCTGACTGCGTTTGGCTGCCTGTCGTTCGCCCCTTGCGGCCCGTTCTGCTGGCAGTGCTGCTGGTTCTGTCGTATGCCGCGCCCGCCTGGGCGGTGCCGGACCCGGCGGCGGTCGCGGAAACGATCCGGCGTGCCGTGGAACAGCTCCGGAGCACGGGCCAGGTCACCATCGCCGGACAGCGCCTGCGCTCGATGCAGGCCCTGCCCGAGATCTACGAGTCCCGGGGTTTCTCCCTGCTGTGGACCGATCCGGCCAGCGAAGCGGCGTTGCTCGGAGAAATCGCGGCCAGCGCCGGGGAGGGACTGGCACCCGCCGATTATCATTTCGCCGCCATTCGCGCTGCCGTCGAGCGCCGGGTCGCGGCACCCGATGATCCGGCGATCGCGGCAGCGGTCGACATGCTCATGACCGATGCGCTGTTGCGGCTGGCGACGCACTTCTACTTCGGCAAAGTGGATGCCGCTACCGGCCGGCCACGGTGGGACCTCGAGGGAAACATCCGGGGCGAGGCCGGGGCTTTGCAGGTCGCTGCGATGGCCTCGGGGTCCAATCTCGCTGCGCAGCTGGCCGAGTTGCGTCCGTCACAACCGCTGTACGGGCGCCTGAAAGGGGCGCTCGCGCGTTATCGACTGATCGAGCGCGAGGGAGGATGGCAGCCGGTGCCGGCCGGCCGCGTGCTGCAGGCGGGCATGGATGATCCGCGGGTGAGGTTGCTGCGGCGCCGGCTGGTGTGGAGCGGCGATCATCCGGCAACCGATGACGACTCGACAGTTTTCGATCCGGGCCTGGAGACGGCGTTGCGGCGATTCCAGGCGCGCCATGGCCTGGAGCCGGATGGATTGTTCGGCCCCGCGAGCATGCGGGCGGCCAACCGCTCCGTCGGTGAGGTGATCGAGGTGCTCCGGGCGAACCTCGAGCGGGCGCGCTGGGTGCTGGCGGATGTCCGCGGCCGTTTCCTGGCGGTGGATCCCGCCAGCGCACAGGTCTCGCTGTTGAGTGGCGGCCAGGCCGTACTCTCGCAAACCGCCGCGTTCGCGCCGGGAACCCGCATGGCGGCCGAGTTTCGCAGCGACTTGCGCTATTGCGTGGTCCATCCCGACTGGATCCTGTCGGCCGACCTGGTCCGCACGCAGGTGGCGCCCCTTGCACGCCGGAGACCGGCGGCGCTGGAAGCGCGGGGTCTGCAGGTGTTCTCTGCCGACGGTGAGCCCATCGACGCGACGCGGGCCGACTGGTCGCGTCCCGAAGCGCTCATCGTGCGCCAGATCCCGGGACCGCCGAGTTTCCTGGGGGTGATCCGCTTCGCCATGCCGAACCCGCAGGGCCTGTTCCTGCATGGGGGCCCTGATGAAGGCGAAGCCCTGCCTGGCGCCATCCGCATCGAGGATCCCATCGCTTTCGCGCGTGCGCTGGCGGGGGCGCCGGCCACCTGGTCGCAGGAGGTACTCGGCCAGGCGCTCGCCGGCGGCACACCGCAAACACTCCAGCTGGCGGTGCCTATTCCCGTGGTTTATGCCCCATGGACGGCCTGGATCGACCAGGACGGCAAGGCCCATTTCCGCCGCGGTTTCGCCGAGCGCGACGAAATGATCGTGGCGGGGCTGCGGGCCCGCGCATCGAGATAGCGAGGGAGACCGTCCGCGGCAGGCCACGCTGCGGCTTGCTTTGCTACGCTGCGCTGTCCGCGCATAATCGTGATCTGATCTTCAGGAAAGCAAGACATGGAGCAACTCTCCGGCCTCGATGCCGCATTCGTGTACCTCGATTCACGTAACGCCCCGATGCATGTCGGGGGCCTGCATGTCTATGAGCCGGTCGCCGGAGCATTCGGCTTCGCTGAGTTCCGCGCGCATATCGACGCGTGTCTCGACGGCTCACCGCTGTTTCGCCGCCGGCTCGTCGAAGTGCCGCTGCATCTGGGACGGCCGTTCTGGATCGAGGATCCGCATTTCGATCTCGATCTGCACCTGCAGCACTCTGCGCTGCCGAGACCGGGCGACTGGGAACGGCTGCGCGAGCTGGCCGCCCGGATGTTTTCCCGTCCCCTGGACCCGGAGCGCCCACTCTGGCACCTCACTTTCGTCTCTGGCCTGGATGCTTCCGGTGACTTCCCGCCGGGCAGCTTTGCGGTCATTTCCCGTATTCACCATGCCGCAGCGGATGGTCTCGGGACACTCGACATGTTCAACGCGGTCTGGAGCAGCGAGCCGCGCCGCCGCAAGCGCAAGGCAGCTGCCAAACGTCCGGCACAGCCTCGGCCGGTGCCCGGGGCGCTCGGTCTTCTGAAACGCAGTTTCGGCGGAGCCTTCCGTGAACCCGGCGAGACGCTCCACTGGGCGGCCAACCTGCTGCGCGGCGGGCTGGGTGCCGGGCGCGAATTCATGGCCCGGGATCACCACGCTCCGCCCATGTTGTTCCAGGCGCCCCGCAGCCCGTTCAACGTGCCGATCAGTTCTCGGCGCTGTTTCGACGCGGTGAAGCTGCCGCTCGACGAGATCCGCATGATCAGGGGGGCCGTGGAAGGCACCACGGTGAACGACATCGTCCTCGCGGTATGCAGCGGCGGACTGCGCCGTTACCTGCAGGCCTTTGGCCGGCTGCCGGACAAGGACCTGGTCGCCATGGCGCCGATCTCGATCCGCCACCAGGTAAACGAGGGGGGCAACAGGGTCTCCGCCATGCTCATCCCGCTGGAAGTCGGCACGCGCAAGCCCGTCGAGCGCCTGCGCCGGATCCATAGCCATGCGGTCGACAGCAAGGCCTACACGCATGCCATCGGCGCAGCGACGCTTGCGGATACCTCGCGTTTCGTACCGTATTCACTGGCCACGGCGGCCGCCGGCCTGTACTCCGGATTGCACCTGGCGCGTTACCATCGTCCGCCGTTCAACCTCGTCATCACCAACGTCCCCGGTCCGCGCGTTCCCCTTTACCTGGGTACGGCGCGCCTGCTCGAGGGTTTCGGCACGGCACCGGTGCTGGACGGGCTCGGCCTGATCATCGTGGTGACCAGTTACATGGATGACCTGTCCATCAGCATCACTTCCGCGCACGAGGCGGCGCCCGACGTGGAGCGTCTGGCGGGCGATATTCGTGCGAGCTTCGAGGAGTTGCGCGAGGCCTGTGCGGCCGAGGGGGCGAAAAAGACGATCCGCACGCGCAGCCGCAAGGCGCCGGCGAAGCGAGCCAATGGCGCAGGCTGAACCCGAGTCCGGCCCCCCGGCGCTGATCTGGCAGCTGCTCGAGGGGCGGGCCGTACTCGAGCTGGGCGCGATGGCCTGGCTCTATCCCTTGTTGCGCCAGGCCCCGATGGGCGATGGACACCCGGTGCTGGTGCTGCCGGGATTCCTCGCCAACGGAAGTTCGACGTTCCCCTTGCGACAGTTCCTCAAGTCACTGGGCTACGCGGCGCATCGCTGGAAGCTCGGACGTAACCTGGGCGGCGTGGGCGAGAAGGAGGAGCGGCTCCTGGCGAGGCTGCGGGAACTGCGCTTGCGCTACGGCCGCAAGGTGAGCGTGATCGGCTGGAGCCTCGGCGGGCTTTATGCGCGAGAACTCGCCTGGCTGGCGCCGGACGATGTGCGCCTGGTGATCACGCTCGGCACACCGTTCCGCAGCCACAAGGGCACCGCGGTCACGCTGCTCTACGAGGACGTGAGCGGGCAACGCGAGGCGCATATGGATCCCGCCTTGCTGACGCGCCTGTCGCGCCCGCCACCGGTTCCGTCGACCTCGATCTATACGCGCACGGACGGCGTCGTCCACTGGCGTTGCTCGCTGGAGCATCCGACTCCGCGGACGGAGAACATCCGCGTGTATGGCAGCCATTGCGGGCTCGGCCACAACCCCATGGCGCTGTGGGCGATCGCGGACCGCCTGGCGCAGGCCGAGGAAGACTGGCGGCCTTTCCAGCGGCACACTTTCCTGCGTTTCGCGTATCCGGCGCCCGACAGTGGCGACTGAGTCTTTGCACCTGCGACCGATCGCGTAGACTGTCAGGCCGACCGATGGCGAGGCGCGAGGCAGTTCCTTGAAAGAATTCATCGATGCCGCGAACCAGCTCATGTGGGGTTCCCTGCTGATCTGGCTCCTGCTGGGCGCCGGGGTGCTCTTCACGGTGCTGTCGGGTTTCATCCAGCTGCGCCATTTCCCCCACACCTTCGGCGTCATGAAGCGCAGCTTCCGGCGGGAGCACGGTGGGATTTCGTCCTTCGAGGCCTATTGCACGAGCCTCGGCGCGCGGGTCGGCACCGGCAATCTCGCCGGTGTCGCCGTCGCCCTGGAACTCGGCGGCCCGGGGGCCATTTTCTGGATGTGGGTGACCGCCATGCTGGGCATGGCGACCAGCTTTTTCGAATCCACGCTCGCGCAGCTGTTCAAGGTCCCCAATGGCGACGGCAGCTACCGTGGCGGACCGGCTTTCTACATGCAGTACGGCCTCGGCAAGCGATGGATGGGCATCCTGTTCTCCATATTCCTCATCGTTTCCTATCCGCTGGCCTTCAACGGCGTCCAGTCGAACTCGATGTCCGCGGCCGTCCAGGAAGTCACGGGCATCGACACGGCCTGGACGGGATTGTTGACGGCGTTCCTGGCGGGGCTGGTGATCTTCGGCGGTATCCGGCGTATCGCACGGGTGGCCGAGATCATCGTGCCCTTCATGGCGGTGGCTTATCTCGGCACCGCCCTGTGGCTGGTGTTCAGCCACATGGAGCAGCTGCCGCGGATCATTCGCCTCGTGATCGACAGCGCTTTCGGCATCGGCCAGGCGGCCGGGGGCGTGTTGGGTTACGGCATCGCCCAGGCGCTGATCAACGGCGTGCGCCGCGGCCTGTTCTCCAACGAGGCGGGATCCGGCAGCGCGCCCATTGCCGCGGCCACGGCGGACGTTCGCCATCCTGCGAGCCAGGGCTACGTCCAGATGCTCGGCGTGTTCACCGATACCATCGTGATCTGTTCCTGCACGGCGGCCATCATTCTCATTTCCGGACAGTTCGAGGCGGGAGGCGGCGTCACCGGCATGGCGCTCACCCAGGCGGCGATGAGCGCACTGGTCGGCGACTGGGGCGCGGCATTCATGGCCATCGCATTGTTGTTTTTCGCTTTCACCTCGATCATGGCCAACACGTATTACGGCGAGACGAGCATTGCATTCATTCACCCGGACAAGCGGTTGTTGACGGCTTACCGCTGGGTGGTGCTGGTCGGCATCTACACCGGGTCGCAGCTCAACCTGCCGCTCGTGTGGGCGATGGCGGACCTGGCGATGGCTTTCATGACCATCGTCAACCTCGTGGCCGTGCTGGCGTTGTCCGGCCTGGTGATCAAGGTCATGCGCGACTACAACGCGCAGCTCGGCTACCACGTGGAACCGGTGTTCGACGTGTCGCGCTACCCGGAGATCGCACGTCGCCTGGTGAAGGGCAGCTGGTGACGGGCGGCTTCGAAGGGGGGGCTTACGGCCCATGAACAGGCTCGTGCGCGCCATGCAGTCTCCGCGGGCGCTGCGGCTGCTCTTCAATTGCTATCCCCCCTACCTGATGACGGGAATCACGGTGCGCGAGATTGCGCCGGACTGGCGCCGGGTGGTCGTGCGGATGGGGCTCCACTGGTACAACCGCAATTATTTCGGCACGCACTTCGGTGCCAGCCTGTATGCCATGACCGATCCTTTCTACGTCATCATGCTGGCGCGCAACATCGGTCCGGATTACGTGGTCTGGGACCGCGCGGCGCATGTGGATTTTCTCCGGCCGGGGCGCGGTCGCGTGACGGCCTCCTTCGAGCTCTCCCCGGCCATGATCGACGCGGTGATCGCAGCGACGGCCGGCGGCGGGAAACACGAGCCGACATGGCCGGTCGAGGTCGTTGACGAGGCGGGCGACGTCGTGGCGCGCGTCGCCAAGACCCTCTATGTGCGCCGCAAGCGGCCCGCCTGAATCGGCGCGCCCCGGCGGGGCGATATAGAATCAGGACGTAATCACTGCAGGGCGGAATTTCATCGATGTCGAAACGCGGCCTGCTGCTGGCCCTCCTGGCCGTGGGCGTCGCGGTCCTCTCGATGCGCATGCTTTACGATCCTGCGGACGATGTCGGCGCCGGCGCGCCGCAGCTGTCCCTGGAGGGTATCGACCGCCTCGCGGCCCGCTTTCCGCGGCCGGACGACGTGCCCCTGCGCATGCCGGAGGATCACCGCGCGAAACCCGGGCAGTTTGCCGAATACTGGTTGTTCGGCGGCCGGGTCACCGACGGCGCAGGCGCGGTGTATGGTTTTCACCTCGCCTTCTATCGGCTCGCGGTGGCCGAGAAACCGGTCGAGCGGGATTCGGCATGGGCCACGCGGAATATCTACCGGGCACGCTTCAGCGTGGAGCCGGTCGGTGCATCCGCGCAGGGCGAGGAACGCCTGAGCCGCGATGCGCTAGGACTGGCGGGTGCGTCGAGCGGGCCGGCGGTGTGGCTGGAGGACTGGCGTTTCACGATCCTCGACGACGGCGCCACGCTGTTGCTCGAGAGTGCTGCGTCGGACGCGGGTATGAAGCTGCGCCTGGGGCGTCCCGTAGAAGGCCCGCTGCCGATCGAGAGCGAACTGTACCGCGGTTACTGGTGGCCGGGATGGCAGGTCGAGGGCATGCTGGAGATCGGCGGCGAGTCTGTCCCCGTTCGGGGCGACGCCATGCTGGATCGCTTGTGGGGCCAGGCGCTGCCGGTGGGCCGAGGGCAGCTGGCGCTGGCGCGCGCCTGGCTCGATCTCGGCGAGAAGGGCATGTTGCGTTGTGCGCAGTTGCGTCGCCGGGCCGGCGGCGGCACGCCGTTGACCGAATGCATTTCGCGTCCGTCCTCGCTGGCCGAGGACATCGTGCTCGCGCCCGCGGATGACGGCTGGCGCGACTTCGGCGGGACCCGCTATCCGCTGGCCTGGACACTGGACGCGCCGTCGCTTGAACAGCGACGCATTGCGCCGCTCGGCGATCCGCCTCCGCAAGCCGACGGCGGCTGGTTCGGCCTGGTCGCAGTCGGCGAGGAGCCGGTCGCCGCAGGTGAGTCGAACTGGGGCATGCTGGAACTGAGCAATTTTCCGTCGCGCTGAAGGGTGTCGGCCATCGTTCCGGGGCGGCGGCGGAATCACGAGGTGAAACGAGTGAACAGATGGATCAGGAATTCGGTGTTGGTGCTGTGCGTAGCTTTCGCGGGCGGCTGCGGCCGGCCGGACGATGCGCCGGTCACGCTGGGCGAGCCGGGAGTATTGCCGCAGACGCCGCAGCGGAGCGGGGATGCGGCGCTGGGCTACGAGATCCTGGTCAACCGCGGCTACGTCAGTTGCGGCGTGCCGCTGGACGCATACGAGGCGGCGCGACCCGGTGGGGATACCGGGCCCTCGCTGCCGGGGCGGCTGGGGCGAAACGCCGAGTTGCCTTACGACCTGAACGCGACGGTGGACGACAATGGGGTCGAACTCGTCGTGAGCAACTGCCTGGCGTGTCACGGGGGAAGTTTCGACGGCGAGGTCATCGTCGGCCTGGGCAACGCTTTCGCGGATTTCAGCGTGGATCCGATGCCGGCGGTGGAGAGTTTCGGATTGCTGGTGGAGGACGGTCCTGCGGCCGCGGCCTGGCGTCGCTGGGCCGACCGGATCGGCGCGATCGCCCCCTACATGCAGACGGATACGGTCGGGGTGAACCCGGCGCCGAACCTGACGATGGCGCTGATGGCGCATCGTGACCCGCGCACGCTCGAGTGGCTGGAGGAACCGCTGCTCGCGCCGCCGCCGAACTCGCCCCTGCCGACGGCAGTCCCGCCCTGGTGGCGGATGCAGAAAAAGCACGCGATGTTCTATCACGGTGGCGGCCAGGGCGACCAGGTGCACTACATGATGCTCAAGTCGCTGGTGTGCACGGATCGCATCGAGGAAGCGCAGGCCATCGACGAGTGGTTCGCGCATGTGCGCGCTTACATCGTCTCGCTGGAGGCGCCCGAGTGGCCCCACGCGATCGATGCGGAGCTCGCGGCGGAGGGCGAGACGGTATTCACTGCCCATTGTGCGGCGTGCCACGGGACCTATGGTGCGGAATGGACCTATCCCAACCTGCTGGTATCGCTCGAACAGGTCGGCACCGACCCGGCCTATGCATTGCAGGCGGTCGAGGCGGAGCGTTTCATCCGCTGGTTCAACAGTTCGTTCTACGGTGAGGGCGCCGTGGCGCGCCCGGCGCCGGGCTACGTGGCCCCGCCGCTGGACGGCGTGTGGGCGACGGCCCCGTACCTGCATAACGACTCGGTGCCCAGCATCGCCGCCTTGCTGGACAGCCGCGCCCGACCCACCTACTGGCGTCACGCCGGCGAGCGCCCGGAGTACGACCAGGCCACGCTGGGCTGGCGTCACGAGGTGCTGGACCACGGCAAGGAGGGCGCACGGAACGCCGCAGACGCGCGAACGATTTATGACACCACCCGGCACGGCTACGGCAACCAGGGCCATACCTTCGGCGATGTCCTCAGCGACGCCGAGCGCCGGGCGTTGATCGAGTACCTCAAGACGCTGTGAGGCGGGCGCCAGGCAGCCGCGGCGCCGAGGGGTGTTTCAGCGGCCTCGCATGAGCTTCATCAACAAGGCCACGCCGAGGCCCCATGCGCCGTTCAGCAGCAAGGCGCCGACGAGGATCCGGGGGTCCCAGTCGGCCATGAATGCGCCGCCCTTCAGCGGGAAGACGATCGCCAGCGCCACCAGGCTCGGCAGGAGCGCGCCGAGGGCCACCGCCATCAGCCATTGCCGCGCGCCGAAGAAACGCCGCACCAGCAGCCACAACGCGATACCCCAGACGCCGCCCCAGAAGGCCAGCGAGATCACGGCCGGCACGCCCAACGGCGGCACCGGGCTCATGTTCCATGGCGGTTGGGGGAGTGATCCGGTCTGGTAGAGCAGCCAGTAAAGGCCCTGGTGAAACACCAGCGTGGAAACGAAGCCGGCAACGAATGCGCGCAGGAACATGGCAACTCCCCGGGGCGGGTGGCATACGAGTGCGCAGGTTAGCCGGTCCGGAGGGCGGAGGGAACCTCGCCCACGGCCGGGGCGAGACTCCGAACTTGAACTCCGGGCGAAACACGTACTCAAAGTCCGTGTTGTAATAATTCCCCCACATGCGAAGACAAAATGCGAAGACGAACCATGCTCAGACATATGACCGCAGCGCTGCTGTTACCGATGCTCCCCCTGCCTGTGCGCGCCATGGGTGACGACGCCTCTCCGCCGGCGCCCTCGGACGCTCAGCAGGTGAGTCGCGAGGCCTGGCGGGATCTCCTCCCCGAGGACCGGTACCACATCCTGTTCGAGGAAGGGACCGAGCCGGGCGGCAGCAGTCCGCTCGACAAGGAGTACGGCGAAGGCACTTACATCTGCGCTGCGTGTTACCAGCCACTGTTTTCCAGTGCGGACAAGTTCGACAGCGGCACCGGCTGGCCGAGCTTCACCCGGCCGCTCGATGGCGCGATGGACACGAAGCGCGACTTCCGCCTCATCTGGCCACGTACCGAATACCACTGCAGTAATTGCGGCGGGCACCAGGGCCATGTGTTCAATGACGGACCGCCGCCCACGGGGCAGCGCTGGTGCAACAACGGCCTGGCGCTGGAGTTCGTCCCGGCTGGCCAGGAGCTGCCGCCGTTGCGCACGCCGTGATGAGGGGGCCGCTCTACCGGGGACGGACGGATCGCACGCTCTTCGGCCGGCTGCTGTTGGGCATGCTCCTGGCCGTTTCGGCGGGTGTCGTCACGTCGCAAGCCGAGGAGGCTGACGCAGGAGATCATGCTCGGGCGACTTTTGCGGGCGGGTGTTTCTGGTGCATGGAACCACCCTTCGACAAGCTCGACGGGGTGATCGCGACGACTTCCGGCTATGCGGGCGGGCCCGAGCCCGATCCGACCTATCGCGATGTGGTCGCGGGGCGCACGGGCCACGCCGAGGTCGTCCAGGTGACTTTCGACCCCGCGCGGATCAGCTACGACGAACTTCTGCGCGTGTTCTGGCGAAACATCGATCCGTTCGTCGTCGATCGCCAGTTCTGCGACCGCGGAGCGCAGTACCGGACCGCGATCTTCTATCATGACGATGCGCAACGTGTGGCCGCCGAGGCTTCTCTCGCCGAGGTCGTCGCCCGATTCGATCGGGCGGTCGAGACGGAGATCGAAGCCGAGGGTGGTACGTTCCATCCCGCCGAGGCCTATCACCAGGATTATTACCTGGAGAACCCCCTGCGTTATCGCTATTACCGGTTCAGCTGCGGTCGCGACAGCCGTTTGGAAGAGATCTGGGGCGACGAAGCCGGGGGATGAGCGGTGCTCGGAGCGATTGCGCCCGCATGGCACGGGGCCCTGTTCGCTTGGCTTTGCCTCCGGGAGAAAACAATTTCAAAAATAATAATAACAATGGCATAGGGAGAATTCTTGATGAAGAATATCATTATTGGCCTGGTCGTCCTGCTGTTGTTTCCCTGGGCTGTTGCGGAGTCCCGGCCGTTCGACGTGGAGGACCTCGTGAGCCTGGCGCGGGTCTCCGATCCCCGGCTGTCACCCGACGGCCTGTTCGTCGCTTATGCATTGCGGGAAACGGATCGCGATAACGATCGCGGCGTGAGTACGCTGTGGCTGGTGCCGACCGCAGGTTCGACGGGACCCGTGCGCGTCACGACGCCGACATCGAGTGCCTCGGGGCCGCAGTGGGGTAACGATGGGCGAAGCCTCTATTTTCTCTCGGACCGCTCGGGCTCGCAGCAGGTCTGGCGCCTGCCGCTCGACGGCGGGGAAGCGGCGCAGGTGACGGACTATCCGCTCGCCGTGCGCAGCTTCGTGGTCGCGCCCGACGGCCGCAAGCTGGTCGTGAGTCTCGAGGTGTTCCTCGATTGCGACAATCTCGAGTGCACTCGTGAACGTCTCGACGAACGCACCGCCGGTCCCGCGACCGGGGTGCTCCACGATCGGCTGTTCCTGCGCCACTGGGATACGTGGAAGGATGGCCGCCGCTCGCAGCTGTTCGCGGTCGACCTGGATGAAAACCACCAGGCGGGAACACCACGCCTGTTGACGCCGGATTTCGACGGCGACGTGCCGACGCGTCCGTTCGGCGGCCGCAGTGACATGACGTTCAGTCCGGATGGCGAGCAACTGGTGTTCGTCGCCCGTGTGGCGCCCGGCGAGGAGCCGTGGTCCACGAACACCGATCTCTGGCGCGTGGCGCTTCGCGGTGAGGCGTCTCCCCGTAATCTCACGTCGGACAACCCTGCGACGGACACCGCGCCGGTATTTTCCCCCGACGGCCGCTACCTCGCGTGGCTGGCCATGGCCCGGCCGGGTTTCGAGGCCGACCGCCGGCGGATACTGTTGCGCGATCTGCGCTCTGGAAAGACCCGCGAGGTCGCGCCGGACTGGGATCGCTCGCCTTATGGACTCGCTTTCTCGACCGACGGTCGCACCCTCTACACGCGGGCCGACGACCAGGGGCACCGGCGGCTGTTTTCGATCGACGTGGCCTCCGGGCGCACACAGGCGATCAGCGGCGACGGTGCGGTCGGCGAATTCGACGCAGGCTCCGGGGTCGTCGTCTTCACCCGCGACGATCTCGCGAGCCCCGCCCAGTTGTTCCGCACCGATGCCTCCGGCGGGGCGCTGGGTCGGCTGACGGACCACAATGCGGAGCGGCTCGAAGACGTCGAGTTCGGCGCGTTCGAACAGTTCAGTTTTGCCGGCGCCGGCGGCCGGGAAGTTTTCGGCTGGCTGGTTCGACCCGTGGGCTACGAGCCTGGCCGCCGCTACCCCGTCGCGTTCATCATCCATGGCGGTCCGCAGGGCAGCATGGGCAACAGTTTTCACTATCGCTGGAATCCCCAGACCTACGCGGGCAAGGGGTACGCCGTGGTGTTCATCGATTTCCATGGCTCCACCGGCTACGGCCAGTCCTTCACCGACAGCATCAGCCGGGACTGGGGCGGTAAGCCGCTGGAAGACTTGCGCCTCGGCTGGGCCGCGGCGCAGGCGCAGTTCCCTTTGCTGGACGGCCAGCGGGCCTGTGCCCTCGGCGCGAGTTACGGCGGTTACATGATCAACTGGATCGCAGGCGCATGGCCGGAAGGATTCGACTGCCTCGTGAATCACAGTGGAGTGTTCGATACCCGCAGCATGTACTACACGACCGAGGAGCTGTGGTTCCCGGAGTGGGAAATGGGCGGTCCACAGTACGAAAACCCGGCCGGTTACGAGCGCTTCAACCCGGTGAACTTCGTTGACCGGTGGCGGACGCCGATGCTGGTGATCCACGGTGCGAAAGACTTCCGCGTGCCGCTCGAGCAGGGCCTTGCGGCGTTCACGGCGCTGCAGCGGCGCGGGATCCCGAGCCGTTTCCTATACTTCCCTGATGAGAATCACTGGATCCTCAAGCCGGCGAACTCGGTGCAATGGCATCGGACCGTCGAAGCCTGGCTGGATCGCTGGACCGCCGGTGACCCTGATACAACCCGGAGGGGCACCGGCGCCGAGGACTGACCGCGACAAGGCGGAACACGCGCGCGCACCCTCCTGGTACGCGGCCGTTCTTTTGTCTTTCGCGGTCCTGGCCGCGTGCGGAGACGGTCCGGGAGGCCAGGCCGAAGGTGAAGGCGCCGGTGGCCCGGCCGCGCCTGTCAGTTTCGTCGTCGTAGAGCGCCAGGAAGCGGTCATTCACCGGGATTATGTCGCGCGCCTGCATGGCGCTCGCGAAGCGGAAGTTCGGGCGCGCGTGGGCGGCATCCTCGAAGCACGCCTCTATGACGAAGGCTCGTCCGTCGCAAAGGGAACATCATTGTTTCGTCTCGACAGGGCGCCTTATCGCATCGCCCTGCAGCGATCGGAAGCCGAGCTGGCCAATGCCCGTGCGGCGCTGAACCAGGCGGAACGCGAGTGGCGCAGGGTTTCGGGGCTGTTCGAGCAGGCGGCAGTGAGCGAGCGGGAACGTGACCAGGCCCTGTCTACCCGGGAGCTGGCCGAGGCGCGCGTCGCGCTTGCTGAAGCGGGCGTCGCCCAGGCCGGGCTGGATCTCGAATACGCGACCGTGAGCGCGCCGGTGGCGGGCGTGACCGGGCTCGAGGCGGTGACAGAGGGCAACCTCATATCGCGGGGCGGGCTCCTGACGACCGTGACGCAGCTCGATCCGGTCCAGGCGCGTTTCGCCATGCCGGCGGAGGATGCGGTGGGCCGGCGCAGCCTGGCGTCCGATCCGGGAGACACGAACCTGGAAGTCCGGTTGTTGCTGGAGGAGGGCGGGCGCCATCCGCAGGCCGGCCGCATCGATTTCGTTTCCAGCAAGGTGGATGAGGCCAGCGGCAGCGTGATGATGCGCGCGATCTTTCCGAACCCGGAGCTGGCATTGAAACCCGGGGCGCTGGCACGTGTCCGCCTCGCGGTGAAACGATTCCGGGACGCGTATGTCGTGCCGCCGGAAGCGGTGTCCCAGGGCATGGCCGGTGCCGTGATTTTCGTCATCGATGCACAGGATCAAGCGCGCAGCCGTGACGTCCGCCTGGGTCCCGAAGTCGAGGACGGTCGGCTCGTCCTGGAAGGACTCGAGGATGGCGACCGCGTAGTGGTGGAGGGACAGGTGGGCCTGCGCGACGGGATGGCGGTCGAGGCCGAGCAGATCGATTCGCAGGGCGGATGATGCTGCATTTCTTCATCGACCGGCCGATTTTCTCCTCGGTCATTTCCATCCTCGTGATTCTCGGCGGCGTCGCGGCACTGCGGGCATTACCCGTGCAGCAATACCCCAACGTGGTGCCGCCGCAGGTCGTGGTTTCGACCGCGTTTCCCGGTGCCAGCGCGCAAGTGATCGCAGAGTCCGTGGCCGCGCCCCTCGAGCAGGAGATCAACGGCGTGGACGACATGATTTACATGGAGTCGTTGAGCACCGATGCAGGTTTCCTCCAGGTCACCGTCTCCTTCGCCATCGGCACCGATCCCGAGCAGGCCCAGATAAACGTCAACAATCGCGTCCAGGCGGCCTTGCCCCGTCTGCCGGAGCGAGTGCGCGTGCAGGGCGTGCGAGTCGAGGCGCGCTCGACCAGCATGCTGATGGTGCCGGTGATGATCTCGCCGGACGGCCGTTACGACACCCTGTTCATCAGCAACTACACGCTGCTCAACGTGATCGACGAACTGGTGCGCCTGCCCGGTGTGGGCGACGTCTCGCTTTTCGGTCGGCAGGACTATTCCATGCGTATCTGGTTGCGTCCGGATCGCCTCGCGCGGTACGGATTGACGCCGAGCGACGTGGCCGCCGCCATACGCGAACAGAGTGCACAGTTTGCCGCGGGGCGGATCGGCGCCGAGCCCGTGCCGGACGACCAGGCTTTCACGTTCGCAATCTCCACGCGCGGCCAGCTGGAGACCGCCGACGAGTTCGAGCAGATCATCCTGCGCAACGACGAGAACGGCGGCGTATTGCGCCTGGAGGACGTGGGCCGTGCCGAACTCGGTGCCCAGGACTACGCCTTTTCGGCCACCTACAACGGCCAGCCCGCGGTGCCCATGGGGATTTTTCTGCAACCCGGCGCAAACGCACTGGAAACGGCTAACGCCGCGCGCGCGCTCCTGGAAGAGATCTCCATGCGCTTCCCGGAGGGAATCGAGTACCGGATTCCTTACGACACCAGTGAATTCGTCGAGTTCTCGATCCGCGAGGTCTACATCACCTTGCTTATCGCGGTCGTGCTGGTCGTGTTCGTGACTTTCGTCTTTCTCCAGCATCTGCGCGCCACGTTGATTCCGGTGGCGGCGATTCCCGTGTCACTGATCGGTACGTTCCTCGGCATGCAGGCCTTCGGATTCTCGATCAACCTGTTGACGCTGTTCGGCCTGGTGCTGTCCATCGGCATCGTGGTGGACAACGCCATCATCGTCATGGAGAACGTCGAGCGGCTCATGCAGGAGGAAGACCTGCGCGCTCGCGAGGCCTCCATCAAGACGATGGGACAGGTCGCCGGCGCCGTGGTCTCATCGACCCTGGTGCTGGTCGCCGTGTTCGTGCCCGTGACCTTCCTCGGGGGGCTTTCGGGCGAGTTGTATCGCCAGTTCGCGGTCACTATCGCGATCTCCGTGGTGATTTCCGCGCTCGTCGCCCTGACCCTGACGCCGGCCTTGTGCGCCTTGTTGCTGGACAAAGCCGGTGTCGCGGTGACGAGGCCGTTCCAGCTGTTCAATCGCGGTTTCGATGCGACCACCCGGGGTTTCGTCGGTGGCGTCGGGTTCCTGCTCAGTCACGCCCTCCTGGGGGTCGCCCTGTTCATCGGCGTGATCGTGCTCGCCGTCGCGCTGATCCTGCGCTTGCCAAGCGGCCTGGTTCCGCAGGAGGACCAGGGCCTGGCACTGGTCGTCGGCCAGCTGGCCCCCGCCGCGGCCTTGCAGAGGACGGAAGAAGTGCGGGACCGGATCACCGGAGGGCTGCTCGAGTTCGAGGAGATCGAAGAGTTCACGTCCTTCGCCGGCTTCGACATCCTCGGTCGCACACAGAAGAGTAATGCACTGGTCGGCTTCGCCCGGCTCGCGGACTGGGACGAAAGAACCGGGCCGGGACAGGACGCGGCATCCGTCGTCGGCAAGATCATGGGCCTTGGCCAGGGTGTCAAGGAAGCCAATGTGTTCGCGTTCATGCCGCCGCCGATCCAGGGGCTGTCACTGACCGGCGGGGTGGAAGGCTATCTGCAAGCGCGCGGCGCTGCGAGCGCGTCGGCGCTGGAAACGCTCACGAACCGTTTCCGGACGGCGGTCGAAGAGCGCCCCGAGGTGGGCAGCCTGCAGATTACTTTCAGCGCGCAGGTGCCCGGTTACCGGGCGGAGATCGACCGGGAACAGGTGCGTGCGCGGGGCGTGCCGATCGATGCGGTATTCGACGCAATGCAAAGCACTTTCGGTGCGCTTTATGTCAACGATTTCACGCTGGCCGGCAGGACCTGGCAGGTCAATCTGCAGGCGGAAGGCGAGTTCCGCGATCAGCCGGACGACCTGAGGCGCGTTCACGTGCGGTCCCGGGACGGCACGATGGTCCCCCTGAGCTCCCTCGTGAGGCTGGAGCGCAAGGGCGGTGCGGATGCGGTCGACCGCTACAACCTGTTTGCTGCCGTGAAATTCCTCGCCGAGCCGGCGCCCGGCTATACGAGTGGGGCCGTTAAGGCCGCCATGGAGAGCATCGTCAGCGAGGAGCTGGGCGCGGACACGGAGCTGGGCTGGATCGGTGAGGCCTACCAGATCGAGGCGGCGGGCGGCGCGGGAACGGCGGCGTTCGCCATGGGCCTGGTAATGGTTTTCCTCATCCTGGCGGCGCAATACGAGCGCTGGTCGCTGCCGCTGGCGGTCGCGACCGCGGTACCGTTTGCCGTGCTGGGCGCTGCCCTGGCGATGATGCTGCGCGGGTACCCCAACGACATCTATTTCCAGGTGGGATTGCTGGTCCTGATCGGCCTGGCGGCGAAGAACGCCATCCTGATCGTGGAGTTTGCGGCCCAGAACCGTGCCGAGGGCATGAGTTCCATGGAATCCGCACTCGCCGCAGCCCGCCAGCGTTTCCGCGCGATCATGATGACTGCGTTGACTTTCATCATCGGCACTTTGCCCCTGGTGTTCGCCGGCGGCGCAGGGGCCGCGAGCCGGCGGGAAATCGGCACGGTCGTGGTGGGCGGCATGCTGGCGGCGAGCACGCTGGCGCTGCTCTTCGTGCCCCTGTTCTACAAGCTGCTGGAGGATTTCGTCAGCTGGCGCGCGGCACGGCGCGGCAGTGGGGAGGAGGGGGCGGATGCGTCTTGACAGGCTGACTGGCCTGGCGGCGGCCGGCCTGTTGACGGCTTGCGCAGTCGGACCCGATTACGAACGCCCCGAGCTGGAGATGCCGGAGGCCTGGCCGGACCAGGCTGTGCTGGAACCGGTGGCGGACGCGGAACTGCAACAATGGTGGCGCGTGTTTGGCGATCCTGTGCTCGACGAGTTGGTCGAGCGTGCGCTCGGGGACAACCTCGAGCTGCGCATACAGGTGGCGCGCGTCGAGGAAGCGCGCGCCCGGCTGGGACTGGCCCGTGCGGAACAGCTGCCTACGGTCGACCTGCAGGCCGAAGCGTCACGGGAGCGTCAACCTGCCGCGGCATTCGGCATCGAAGGATTCGATGCCGCGCCACGCACCCTGTTCTCCGTCTCCGGCTTGCTGGGCTACGAGATCGACCTCTGGGGACGGCTGGCCCGCGAGCGCGAAGCGGCGGCGGCAGACCTCGAGGCCAGTGTCTACGCCGGGGAGGCGGTGCGCCTGGGACTTATCGCCGACGTGGTCGTGACTTATGCCGGCCTGCGTAGTGCACAGCGGCAGCTGCGCGTGACCGAGCGCACGGTGGCGGCCCGGCAGGAGAGCGTCCGGGTGCGACGATTGCGTTACGAGGCCGGAGCGATCGGAGAGCTCGAGTTGCGCCAGGCCGAGTCGTCGCTCGCCAGCGCACGCGCGGAGCTGCCTGCGCGCATCGAAGAGCTCCGGGGGCGCGAAAGCGCGCTCGGTATCTTGCTGGGGATGCCGCCGGCGGTACTGTTCACGGCGTTCGATCTTCCGGAGGGAGGGCTGGAGAAAGGCGCCGTCCCGGAGACGATTCCCGTAAACCTGCCCGCGGACCTCCTGCGTCGTCGTCCTGATCTGCGCGCCGCGGAAAGCGAACTCAAGATGGCGACGGCCGCCGTCGGCGTCGCGGCAGCTGCGCGTCTCCCCAGGCTCGCACTTTCCGGGTTGATCGGCACGGCAGCCGCAGACAGCGCTGGGCTTTTCAGTTCCGAGGCCGAGGCCTGGCGCGTGGGCGCGGGGCTCGACGGGCCGTTGTTCGATTTCGGCCGGGCGCGTGCCCGTTTCGAATCGGCCGAGGCAAGGCTGGAGGCGGCGGACCTGCGTTACCGGGCGACGGTGGCCGTTGCCCTGGCGGAAGTGCGGGACGCGCTGGCGTTCTACGAGAGCAGCGGGCAGCGCCTCGAAGCCGTCGAGGCGCAGATCAGGGCGTTGCGCCGCACGGAAGAGCTTGCCGAAATCCGGTACGAGGCTGGCTATATCAGCATCATCGAGCTGCTCGATGCGCAACGCGCGCTACTGGCGGCGGAACTGGCACAGGCTCGCGCACTGGCGGATCGGTACGTGGCCACCGCCACGCTTTTCAAGGCACTGGGCGGCGGCTGGGAAGTCACCTGAACCTCAGCCGATCTCGCTCGAGCGGCTCGAGCAGCAACCGTGCATGTTGAAATTCGAGTTCAGGGAATCGGGTCCGATGCTCTCTTTGCGCTGATGTTGGCGCAACCCGTTTCGACGAGGAACCGCGACGCGATAGCCGCCAGGGCGGCGAAGCACACCAGCAGCCAGAGGCCGCGGTCATAGTCCGCCGCGGCATACACGGGTACGCCCATGGAAAGACGACCGTCCCAGCCCAGGTCCATGGCCCAGCCGAACAGCGGCTGGAAAACCGCGGTACCAAGAAAAAGTCCGGTGTTGACCAGCGCGATGGCCATGCCCGACAAGGCAGGCGACGTGACTTCCCTGGCATGGGCGTAAGCGATGACGAAACTGCCTGCACTCAGGCCGAGAAGGGCAAATAGAAGCAAAGCCGGCAAGCCGGGTGTCCACGGCAGGAAGAGGAGGCCGAGGGCTGCCGACAGGTAGATGACCGCACCCGCGCGCAGCAGCGGTACCCGGCGGCCAAGGCGGTCGGAGAGGCTCCCCGCCGCGAGGCAGCCGATCGCGAACGCAGCCGTGGCCACGGTCGTGTAAACAGAGGCTTCTGGGCGGGTCAGTCCGTGTACATCCCGCAGCAGCGGTACCGCCCACAGTCCCAGCATGCCGAAAAGGCTGCCCGTCATGCCGAAATCGTAGATGAAGCCGGGCCAGAGGCGGCGGTTCGCCAGCACGTTCCGCAGGTCGTGGATCCAGTGCCGGTGACGAGGCGCATGGGCCGGGAGGCCTTCCATTTCGCGCAGTGACGGGAAACCGAGATCTTCGGGCTTGTCGCGCACGAGCCACCAGGACACTGCGCCCAGCGCAATGGCGAACACGCCGAGGGCGATGAACAGCGTGCGCCACTCGACCTTCATGAGTATCAGTGCCAGGGGGCCGGTCGCGGCGATCGCGCCGATGTTGCCGAGGAGCAGCGTCAGGCCGCTGATGGTGCCGTAACGCCGCTCGCTGAACCAGGCGGTGTTGCTCTTCATCAGGCCGACGAAGACCACCGACACGCCCAGTCCGACGAGCAGGCGTCCGCCGCTGGCGGTGGCGAAACTGTCTGCGAGGCCGAACAGGATCGCGCCGGCGCCCGCAATCATGTTACCGAGCGTGACGGCGAAGCGCGCGCCGAGCGTATCTGCCAGCACGCCGGCCGGAAGCTGCATCGCCGTATAGACGTAAAAGTACATGGCGGCGAGCGAGCCGAGTGCGGCCGCAGTGATGCCGAATGCCTGGGTCAGCTCCGCGGCCACCATCGCGGGGGCGAAGCGATGAAAGAAAGCCAGCATGTAGGCGACGATCAACACGGCGTAGATCGTCCAGCGGATGCGCTCGAAGCGCTGCGGGTGAGTGGGGTGCATCAACTGGTCACGCTGTTCAGGGCCGCGTCGCGGACTGTCGTACCAGCATTTCCAGGGATTGCAGGAAGCGGGAGCGATCTCGCGGCGTAAAGGGCGGTGGCCCGCCCCCGACGCCGTACGCGCGCAGATCGGCCATGAGTTCCCGGGTGGCGAGCGCGTTGCCGATATTGTCGTCGGTGAAGGGCTTGCCGCTCGGCCCGAGGACCCGGGCGCCTTTTTTCAGCGCGAGGGAGGCCAGGGGGATATCCGCGGTGATGACGATATCGTCGGCTTTCAGCTGGGCGACGATCCAGTCGTCCGCAGCGTCGAAGGCCCCGGAGACGACCTGCATGCGCAGCCGGGGGCCGCGCGGCAGCGGCATGCCGGAATTGGCGACGAAGGTGACGGCCAGGCCGTGCCGGATCGCGACCTTCGCTGTCTCGGCCTTCACCGGGCAGGCATCGGCGTCTACGTAGATGTGGGGCGCATCAGCCACGCTGGCGCACCCGGACTCAGTAGCGACCGCCCGTCTTCATCATGTAGTTGCGCAGCTCGGCGGATTCGAGATTCATGCGCATGAGATTGGTGTGCGTGACGCGAAACAGGGCTTTCATGACCTTGTACACCAGGCGGGGATGGCTCTCGATCAGCTGCTCGAAATCCTCCGGTTCGAGGGTCAGGACGACGCCGTCCGTGTCGGCCCGAAGCATCGCCTTGCGCTCGGATCCGTCGAGAAAAGCCCGTGTACCTGCGCATTCGCCGTTGCGGAGCTGGTAAAGACAGGTTTCGCTTTTGCCATCGGCTTTGCAGACACTCATCTTGCCGTCGGCCAGCACGAACAGCGTCCTGCGGGCTTCACCCTCGCGCACCACCAGCTCGCCCTTGCGTATCTCCTGCAGGCCGATCTTCTCAGCCAGTGCAGTACATTCCTCGGGCTCGAGTTCCGCCCCGAGGATCGACCGGGCCACGGCCTCGCTCTTGTCCAGCTTCGTCATTGTCATCACCCGCCAGTCATCAGCATGCGTTGCAGACGCCACCAGGAGCGCCCATGTAAGCCCGTAGTTTACCGCGATGCAGCGAAAGCGGCGATGGGCGTGACCGATCCCGGCCGGGCACGGCATAATCCCGGATTGCAGCTTCTGTCCCGTGGCCGTAGCCTGTGTCGGATGCGGGCCGCGCGAACTGCAGTCGCCGGCGACTTTGAGTAATTCCCGGGTACCCCCCCCCCCGATGTCCGACGCCATCCAGCCCCTGCTGTTGAATGCCGCCCTGCTGCTTGCGGTTGCGCAGATCCTCGATCTGGCGACCTCGTCCGGCATGCGCGTTGCGCCACGATACTGGAAACTCGTGGCCGGACTGCTGCTCGGGATGGTCGGCATCGCCGTGATGATCTTCTCGGTGCCGGTGGCGCCCGGCGTTATTTTCGATATGCGCTCGGTCCTCCTGGGGATCGCCGGCCTGTTCTTCGGTGCCGTGCCAGCGCTCATCGCGATGGCCATGACCGCCGTATTCCGATCGATCCAGGGCGGGGCCGGCATGCTCGCGGGCATCGCCGTGATCGTGGCGACGACAGCGGTCGGGCTCGCCTGGAGACGGTGGAAACCTCCCGATACCGTGGTCATGAACTGGTGGGATCTGTTGGTCTTCGGGCTGGCCGTCCACGCGGCAATGCTGTTCGTCCTGCTTGGGACACTGCCACCCGAGATGGCGACCGAAGTGGTCAAGAAAATAGCGCCTGCGCTGGTCTTCGTTTATCCGTTGGCCACGATGCTGCTCGGGTTGTTGTTGTCCCGGCGCCTCGGTGTTGCCATATCACGCCGCGCGCTGCGCGAGAGCGAAGACCGCTATCGCAGCCTGTTCGACGACAACCACGCCGTAATGTTGATCGTCGAGCCCGAGGGTGGCGCCATCGTCGAGGCCAACCCGGCGGCGGCAAGATTCTACGGGCGCCGCCAGGAAGAACTCGAAAAAGCCTCCGTCGATGAAATCAATACGGAGCGCTGGACCGAGATCAGGCAGGAGTTGCTCGGCCCGGATCCGCACGCGAAGCGGAGTTTCGAGTGCCGGCAAAGAACGGCCGGCCAGGAAATCAGGGATGTCGAGGTCTACACGGGACCGATCGATCTCGGTGACAGGAAGCTGCTGTGCTGGATCGTTCACGACGTGAGCGATCGCAAGGTCGCTGAAGCGCGCGTGACGTCCATCCAGGAACAACGTGCCAAGGAACACCTCGTCGTGCTGGAGGTGCAACGCGAGGCCCAGGCCAGGGCCCTGGAGTTGATGGAGCAGGCGATCGCATCCCGGGACCGCGCCGAGGCGGCGCTTCGGGAACTCGAGCGAACCCAGCGCCAGCTCGAATTCACGTTGCGCAAGAGCCGGATCGCCGGGTTCGAAATCGACCTCGAAACAAGGAGCGTCATTCGCTCGGCCGAGCACGACCGGATTTTCGGCTATCCGGAGCCCTGCAAGGAATGGACGCGCGCCGTGTTCCTGTCACACGTGCTGGAGGAAGACCGCCCGGACGTGGAGGAGAGTTTCGGCGCTGCGCTACTCGACGGCAGCGACTGGGAACGGGAGTTCCGGATCCGGCGCGTCGACGGCGCGGTGCGCTGGTTATGGGCTTCGACCAGTCCGCAGGAAAGCGAAGACGGCAGGGCGCGGCGGCTGACCGGCGTGCTGCAGGACATCACCTCCCGCAAGGGCGACGAGGAACGCTTGCGAAACCTGTCCCAGGCGGTGGAGCAGAGTGCAGAGAGCATCGTCATCACGGACCTGGAGGGCCGGATCGAATATGTCAACGATGCGTTCGTGCATGCCTCGGGTTATCGCCGCGAGGACCTGGTCGGCCGGAACCCGCGCATCCTCAAATCGGGCAAGACGCCGCCGGAAACCTACGAGCAGATGTGGGCCACGCTCACCCGCGGCGAGAGCTGGCGCGGCGAGCTCTGCAACCGGAGCCGGACGGGCCGGGAGTACTATGAATCGGCGGTCATCACGCCCCTGCGCCGCCGCGACGGCACGATCACCCACTATGTCGGCGTGAAAGTCGATGTCACCGAGAACAAGCAGCTGATTCATGAGCTCGAGGGTTATCGCAACCATCTCGAGGAGCTGGTGGAACAACGCACGCACGAGCTATCCGAAGCGCGCCGTGCCGCGGAGTCGGCCAACCTGGCCAAAAGCGCTTTCGTTGCCAACATGAGCCACGAGATCCGCACGCCCATGAACGCCATCATCGGCCTGACCCACCTCGTCCGGCGTTCCGGCGTGGATGACCAACAGCGCTTGCATCTCGACAGGATCGACGCCGCCGGGCGCCACCTGCTGGCGATCATCGACGACATCCTCGATCTCTCGAAGATCGAGGCAGGGCGACTTGAGCTCGCGCAGGAAGATTTCGAGTTGTCCACCGTGATCGACGGCGTGGCCTCGATCATCGGGGACTCCGCCGGCGCCAAGGGGCTGGAGGTGCGCACCGAAATCGGGGAGGGGCCTCGCTGGGTGCGCGGCGACCCCGCGCGGCTGCGCCAGGCGTTGCTCAATTATGCCTCGAATGCGGTGAAGTTTACCGCCGAAGGCACCATCGTGCTCCGGGCCCGGTGGCTCGAGACCGGCGGTCCCACGCCTTTGATTCGTTTCGAGGTCGAGGATTCGGGGATCGGGCTCGATGACGAAACGGCGAAACGCCTGTTCAATTCCTTCGAGCAGGCCGACGCGACGATCTCGCGCCGTTTCGGTGGCACGGGTCTCGGGCTCGCCATCACCCGCCACCTGGCGCGAGTGATGGGCGGAGAGGTCGGCGTGGAGAGCCAGCCGGGCATCGGCAGCCGGTTCTGGTTCACGGTCCGGCTGGCGCCACGCCAGGGCGCCGACGCGACTGCGACGCAGCCCGGAGCCGCATCCGATCCCGAGGCGCTGCTCCGGGCGCGTCATGCGGGCGCGCGTGTCATGCTCGCCGAGGACAACGAAGTGAACCGCCAGCTTGCGGTGTACCTGCTGGAGGGTGTCGGCTTGTCGGTGGACACAGTGAGCAACGGGGCCGAGGCGCTGGCCAGGGCGCAGTCCCGCCATTACGATCTCGTGCTGATGGATATGCAGATGCCCGTGATGGACGGACTCGAAGCGACCCGGACGCTTCGCCAGCGTGAAGGGTGGGCGGAGATCCCGATTCTTGCGATGACGGCCAACGTATTTGCCGAGGACCGTCGCGCGTGCGAGCAGGCCGGAATGAACGACTTCATCGCGAAGCCGTTCAAGCCGGAGATGCTTTACCAGAAGTTGCTCGACTGGCTGGACCGATGCTGAACCCGAGGTCGCCGCACTCGGCGTCCGGACGGCCGGGCTGACGATGGCCAGCGCATTGCATCGGCAGCGGCTCGCCACGGTGGTCGAGCACCTCGTGTCGAGTGGAGCACGCAGCGTGCTCGACCTGGGCTGCGGCGAAGGCGAGTTGCTGCAGCAACTCACAGCACATGCATGCTTCGAACGCCTCGTCGGCATCGATATCGACGACCGCGCCCTGGAAGCGGCGCGACGGGCGCTGGGCCTGGCGAGGGTGCCCCTGCAGGACGATCGCACGCAGGTGCGGCGCGGCTCGTTCGAGAGCGGCGACCGGGATTTGTGTGGCTTCGATGCCGGGGTACTCCTCGAAGTCATCGAGCATGTCGATCCCCGGCGGCTGGCATGCGTCGAACGGGCCGTGTTCGCTACCATGCGCCCGAACACCGTGCTGGTAACCACGCCCAACCAGGAATACAACATCCTCCACGACCTCGGGCCGGGAGAATTCCGGCACCCGGGCCATCGTTTCGAATGGCCGCGCGCGAAGTTCCGCCAGTGGGCCGGCGGCGTTGCTGCGCGGAACGGCTATCGGGTGTGCTTTTTCGACATCGGGCCGGCAGATCCCGCGCGCGGAAGTACGACCCAGATGGCGCGGTTCGTCCGGCCGGAAATCGGTACGATGCGCGCGACCGCCTAGGGCGGGATGACAGGCGGGGGCGGCTCCACACCTTCGACATTCACGTCGGGATCGAGCCGGCGGATGAGTGCATTGACGCGCTCGACGCGATCCTTGGGCACGTCCACCATGACGACGATACGGCCGGCTTCGATGTCGTTTGCGAAGGGCGCGAGCCGGGAACTCGGAAACGCGAGGCCGGAGATTCCCGTGCCGAGGCCCCCCACGCTGGCGCCCAGCAAACCCAGCAACAACACGCCCCCGGCGCCGACTTCGATCCGGGACGGCGCGAAGGCCAGCACGACAAGGCCTATGAGCAGTCCGCCGACGGCGCCGAAGGTGACACCGCGAATAAATGCCGGCATGAAATCGTCTCTCTCCGGCCCGGGCCCGGGTAATCGCTCCATCGGGAGATCCGGTGGCCCCAGGGCATAGATATTCTTGCGCGGGAGGCCGTCTGCTTCGAGGTGCTGCACCACGGCAACCGCATGCTCGACGTCGGGAGAGACGAAACAGAGTCTTTTCTTCATCACTGTGCCAGGCTGCGTGCAATCGTCAGTACGACAAAGTAGAAGACCAGCAGGCATGCGACCAGGAGGAGAATATTGCGCCACGTCACGGCGGATTTTCGCATCGTCGGTTTCCTCTGCCGCGGCTCACGGCAATTTCAAGTCTTCTAAAAAAAAGTAGCACAGAATCAGCAGGGCTCCCGGGCCGCTGCGGCTCGAGACGGCCGGGCCCGTGGCAGCCCGGCAGGCGGGAGTCACGCTGCAATCCGGCGTGTCGCGCATGGCGGCAGGGCTGTTCCTTTGCTACGTTTTGTACAGACGTCTCGTTCGATAGAGCTGTCTTTACCTGACGGCAGGCCGCCGCAACGAGCCCGATCGGCAGCGGCCGCGACTGGAGCCCGGAATGAAGCACGCGCCTGGACTCACCGGAGAGCGCTCCGACCACAAGGTGGCGGGGATATTTTCCGATCGGGACGCGGCCGGACGCGCCGCCGAGGAACTGCGTGACCTGCTGGCGTTGCAGGCGTCTCAGCTGGAAGTTCTCTATCCGGGTGTCGAAGGGGTGAACAGGGCGCTCGAACCCGAGGAGGCCGGAATCTTTCGCACGATCCTGCGCACACATGCCTGGCTGGGGCTGGCAGGAGCCGTGGCAGGCATCGTGGTGTTCGGCCTGCTGTATGCGCTCGGCTTGCCGCTGGTGCTGCGCTCCGCCTGGCCTGCGGCACTCGTGCTGGTGTTTTTCGGCGCCATTGCCGGCATGCTGCTGGGTGGGTTGGTGTCTTTGCGTCCCGATCACGACCCCTACATCAGCCGCGTGCGTGCGGGTCTGGAGGCCGGGGCCTCTGCGGTCGTTGTCCACGCATTCGACCTGGCCCAGCGCAGCAAAGCCGAGGAAGCGCTCCAGGCCCGGGGCGCGGACACGATCCACACCCTTTAGCTGTCGCCGGCCGGCAGCTCGTCGCGATCCAGCCGGAGTTCGGCCAGTAGCGGCAGGTGATCGGAGGCGACACGCACCAGTTCAGAGTCCGGCACGTCTATGCGGTCCACGATGAGTCCGGCGCCGATGAACACGTGATCGATTCTCATGCTTGGGAAGCGGCTGGAGAACGTGCCGCGCGGTCGATGCTCTGGTGCTTCGTCCTGGACGTCCCTCATGCGCCGTGCGAGGCGCCGATGAGTGCGAGAGCGCGGCATGGCATTCAGGTCGCCGCAGAAGATCACCGGATCCCGGCACGCTTCGTGACCGAGCCATTCCTCGCCCAATAGCGCATCCACCTGCGCCAGGCGCTCTCGCCGTGACAGGCCGAGATGCGTATTGATCACCTGGATCTCCGTTCCGCAGTGCTCTATGGCAACCCACAACGCACCCCGTGGTTCCAGTCCCGGCTTGTCGGCGAGGCCCGGCAGCGCGCCGGCCTTCACCAGTCGCATGGGCAGGTGGCTCAGTACGGCATCGCCATACAGCTCTTCTTCCAGGTGCATCGCCGGATGAAAATGAAAGTCCATCTCAAGGTAGCGGGCGATCTCGTGCGCCTGGTCGATACCGCGAGTGCGGCTGCGCCCGACATCGAGTTCCTGGAGCGCCACGATGTCCGGGCTGAAGCGCGAGATGACGCGAGCGATCCGCTGGGCATCGAGCTTGCCGTCCATGCCGATGCAGCTATGGACGTTGTAGGTCATAAGCCGGAGGGTGCGTCCGTCATCCGCCTGGCGTTGTGCCGGGCCGTCGGCAAGCCGGCTTTCCGAGCGGCCGAGATGACGCAGCGCGGCCTGGCGAAGATCCAGGGGTCGCAGGTAGCCGGATGTGTGATCCGCCGCGGGCACGTCGTCCGGCAACAATGCGAAACCGTGGGTTTCGTCGGGTGCCACGCCCGCATGCGCACCACTTTCCTCGGCGAAAGACAGCGGGTTGAGCGTCTTGCGCCAACCGAGAAGAACCAGGTCGCCGGCATCCGCGTGATGGCAGAGCTGCACGAGATCAGGGCCGATCGAATCGATGAAAGGATGGTCCTCTCCGAACAGTAGGGCTGCTTCGCGCGGCAATTCGAACTCCCCTTGGCTCGTGATCGCATGGACACTGTCCGGACCACTCTTCTCGATAACCACGGGGACCCGGTGCTCGACGGCCAACGCGCGACTGATGGCGAGACGCTGGGCCGCATCCGTGTCGGGCGGGAAATAGACATGTCCCACGGGGCCGAGGCAGGCTACGAGCAGCTCATGGCCGACCCCCGTGCCGTCGTCGTGATTCGAAAGGCGCGAGAAGATCCGTTGCAGGCGATGTCCACCGAGCAGCCGGGCACGTTGGGCCACGGCGGGCTTGTCGTCTGCCTGCTTGTGCGGGTCGGCCAGCCCGGCATTCGAGAACGCCCGGGAGACGGCGTTCTCGAGCGTATATCCTTGCGCTTGATGGTACGGCACTGCGGCCGACTGGCCATGGTCCGAGTAGATCCACAAATCGTAATGGCGCCACTCGGCCCGGTTGGTGGCCCGCCACAGGCGGGCGATGGCATCGTCGATGCCTTTCAATGTCCAGTGGGCGAAAAGCGATCGAGGTCCACGGCGATGCGACTGCTCGTCGTAGCCAAGGAGGTTGATATGCACCACCGGCAGGCCGCGACTGATATCTATTTTGCCCCCGATGACACAGAACTCGCGTAACAACACCGAAATCGCGACGCGCGTCGGCACGAATTTCAGCTCCTTGATCAGGTCCTGGCCGCCGACGACACCGCGCACGAAATCGTAGAGGGCGAGGCCGATCTCGAAGACCAGGAGCACGCTGACGCGCACGAAACTGTAGAGGTGACTCAGAATGAACGTCAGCAGCACCACGGGGTTCGCGGCCCGGAGCATTGCGCCCCAGCCCATCGAGGACGGACAGAAGTGTGGTTCAGCAGCCCCCCCCCGATAGTTGTTCGAGTAGCCGCTGCCGTCTTTGAGCAACGGCTCATGACCCGTCTCGGCCAGCCTCGCTTCCACGCGCTCCGCTGCGTCGGCGTCATACATGCGCACCATGCGGCCAGTTTCATGATCGCGAAAAGCGAACGCGGGAACGGCCGTCTTGACCCCGTAGAACAGCTCGCCCTGCACGGCGGGTGTGGCGGACGGCAGGCCGGAATAATGGGAGTGGAGGTGGTAGTGCTCGCGGCCCAGCAGGCGACTGAGGAACGGCATCTCCCCGCGTTCGAGTGCACGCTCGAGTTGCCGCCGCCCGAGGCCGTCGATCTGGATCATCAGCAATCCGGGTCGGGTGGGAGACCCCCGGGAGGCGGGAAGTCGCAACAACCGCGATAGCCACAGGCTGCGGCTCAGGTTGCGTCTCAGGCGGCGAAAAAAAACCTCGATCCGGGTCAGCATGGGTGTGCGGCTCCGTGCAATACGAAGCGCCTCAGGATTCGCGTTCGCTGAACAGGCGGGTGCCGAGCGCGGCGTCGCTCGCCACCGCCACGTTCTTCAAAAGTTCCCATTCCGTCTTGATTGCAGCCATGGCTTCCCGCCAGGGGGTTTCGTCCGGGATTGCTCCCTCAGGCCTCTGCCGGAGCAGCGATTCATAACACGCCAACGCGCTGTCCGCCGAGCGGGGGAGCGAGAAATCGTTGGCCGTGGCGAGGGCACCTCGCTTGAGTTCCTGGAATTGCCCGGCCGACAATGACCGCGCCCAGTGCAGCGCGGCGGCGAATTCTTCCGGCGTCCCGTCGCGTAGCAGCAGGCCATTGTTCCGGTCACGGACGACCTCCCTGACACCGGACGCGTCGAGCGCGATGACGGGCAGCCCGGCTGCCATGGCCTCGGTGAGCACCATGCCCTGGGTCTCGCTGTGCGAGGTGAACGCAAATACATCCATCGCGTGCAAGGCGTCTGCGAGCGCCTGTTTTTCGAGTACCCCGACGATGCTGAGCCGGTCTGCGAGGCCGGCCTCGCTGAACAATGCCCGAATGGTGGCTTCCGACGGGCCGGCACCGACGACCAGGAACATGGCGTCGTGATGGTCCGAGAGGAACCGGATGACGGCCCGGGCCAGGAACTCCAGGTTCTTCTCCGGGGCCAGGCGCCCGAGGTGTCCGACGACGAACGCGTCACCAGGGATATCGTGGGCCGCACGGAACGCGGACCGGTCCCCGTGGGCGAAACGCTCCGGCTGGACACCGGTCGGCACGACTTCGATCGGCGTGCCAACGCCGCGTTCCCGGAGTATGTCCCGGATGCTCTCGCTCGGCGCGAAAACCTGGTCGCAGAGATTCGCGTATCGGGTCGCCAGCTCGATGGTGAAGCGCTTCAATGCGGGCGAGTCGCCCGGCACGTAGTGCGTGTATTGCTCGTAGAGCGTGTGATGGGTGAACACCAGCGGCAGCCTGCGGTGCCGGGCGAGGCGCATCGCGGTGGAGCCCAGCAGGAAAGGATGCTGGGAGTGCACGATATCCGGATCGAAATCATCGACCTGTTCACTCAGGCTCGGATGCAATGGCAGGACGACGGAGAAATCGCTGGCATTGAAATTCTGGATCGCCGGGATCCGGATCACGTCGATCTCGTCTTCCTGCATATGGGGAAACTCCGGCGCGAGCACCAGCACGCGGTGTCCGCGTCGCCGATACTCCGCCGTGAATGCCTCCACGGATCGCGCCACGCCGCCGACATGGGGCGTGAAGGTGTTGGTGGCGATGAGAATGTTCATGGCGATGCTTCCGTAGGGTTCAACAGCAGGTCGCCGCTTTCACCGGATGTCGTGACCGCTTCGAAGCCGGGAAGGCGGATCTCGAGCGGGGGTGGCGGGCCGCGCCATTCGGCGCGCCATTCGATGCGTGTCTCGCCGCCGGGCCGGGGGCGTATCGAGAGCGACACCGGGCCGAACGACGTCGGCGCCGGACCGAAGCGGATCGGCTGTCCAGCGGCCAGCCAGCGGGCGGGGATGCCTGCGCCCAGGACGAGGGAATGGCCTTCCTCGCGCACGAAACAGTTGCGCAACATCAGCACCCATTCAGCGGCGGCCCACACATGATGTCCGTCACCCATGCAACCGCCGCCGGTGGCCGGGTGAATGGCCTCCGGCCACTGGCCTGTCGGGGAAGCGATGTCGGCCACGGTATCCATCAGTTCCAGGTAACGCGGGTCGCCGGCCCGGAGCAGCACCTGGGCCACGTGCAGGGTGAGATACGCGTTCAGCCCGGAATGGATCATGTCCTGGTAGAAAGCGCCCTTGACGAAGCAGCGATGGAGGAGGAATTCCGCGCTGTCGAGCAGCCGTGGATCCCGTGCGGGCCCGAGTTGCAGCGGATAGCCGAGGGCGAGCGAGCCGATCGCGCCGGCGTCCAGGCGACGGTAAGGCGAGGCCGGCATGGCCGGGCGCTTGAGGCGGGTGGCGCAACCGGCCAGGCTTCGATCCACCGCAGCGGAAAAGGCTTCCGCCGCCTGGCCGAACTCGAGGGCCTGGCCGGGATCGGAGTTGGCAAATAGCGCCGCCGCAGATTCGAGACCCGCGATGCCCCAGAAATCGTCCCAGAAATAATAGTCGTTCGGGCCGAGATGTTCGGCACTGAATCCGGGGGGCAGCAAGCCGGCATGAGGCGCATCGAGCGAGTCGTCGAGACGTTTGCGAATGATCCAGCGCGCCCCCCGCTGCAGCGGTCCGTGCCACTGCGACGGCAGGTCGCGACCCGTGAGTTCCGTGTAACGCCGCAGGATCCACAGTACCTCGCCGTTGGCATCCCATTCGCCTTCCTGGGAGCGGAAGTATCCCAGCGGGGTCTGGCGTTCCGGGAAACGCTTCAAGGCGCGTTCGGCGCGATCCGTGAGGCCTGCGCACAGCAGCGCATGGATGATGAATGCCGCGTCCCGGAACCAGAATCGCTTGTAGGTGTACGGCCCGGGATAGACGTCGTCAGGCGAGTGCAGCACCAGCGACGTGACGGCAGCGTCATACAGGAACTGGTATCGCGGCTCCGGGCACTCGAGGCGGCAGCGATGCCGACAGGTGTGCTGCCATGCCTCGGCATCAAGGCTTGTGGCCTGGTCCTGCGGCAACACCATGCTGGCGGTGATCTCGGCGGCTTCGCCGGCCTTGACCGGGAAAAGAGCTGCGGCCGTGGCGAGCCCGACGTCGCACCGTACCTCCGTCTGCTCCTCCCGATCCTGCAGGTGAATATGGACGTCCCCGTTCCCGTAGTCGGATACGTGGTGCTGTTCAGCAGGTTGACTGAAGCGCACCTCGGGTGCGTCATCGACCTGCCAGCCATCTCGATCCGCCAGCAGACGCACCTCGTTGATGAAGCTCACGCCCTCCGGGTTCTGGGGACGCAGGGCCAGGACGACCCAGCCGTCGCTGTCGCTGCGGGCGGTCAGGCGAAGCTTGCATACGGGAGAACCGGCGTCGAGTTCGACCCAGGCACGGCTGGTCAACGCCATCCCCGGCTCCCCGGTTTCGGTCGTGATGGTCGGCTGCGGCGTGAGGTCCTGGTATTGACGGCACGTTGCCGCGCGCGACGGCAAGAGGCAGCGCCCATCCTCGGTCAGCAGCCAGCCATCCAGCGAGAACCCATCGAGCTGCGGCGTAAGCAGGCCGCGCGGATCGACGATCGGGAGTTCGTCTACGTCCGGATAACCGATGGCCGTCCAGTTGCGATGCGTCAGGTTGACGTGGGTGATGGAAAAGGCCCGCGGGATGAACGCAGGATCCCGCGGGTCGAACTGCCGTTCCACCCAGTACGGCCACACCCAGTCGAGGTTGTGTTGAATGACACGGCTGTTGATCAGGCCCCGGGCATGAAAGACCACGCCGGCGCGCAACAACTCGATTGGCTCGCCCACTTCCGAGGGCTGTGCGAAGCCGTGCAGCCGAGACAGCAGGGCGATGGGATCGAGGAATCCCTGGCGGCGGGCGACATGGCGGATCACGAAGCGCCACGGGAGCCATTTCATCCAGGTCATTGTGACACCTGTTCCTGCATTGAATCGTCCGTATCGCCCTGGGTATATCGCGCCAGTGCGCGTCGCGCGATCCGGTTCAGATAGATGACGGCAATGACGGTGGCGATGAATCCCAGCAGGTACACCAGCCACTGGAAGGGTGAGCGGTTCATGCCGTCCGTGCCGAGCGCGGCCAGGTCGGACGCGATCGAGCCGAGATAGACGTTGTGGACCGAGAAGGGGATGAAACCAAGCAGGGAACCCAGCGTGAAATGGCCCAGCCGCACCGGCGTCAAGCCGAAGAAATAATTTGCCAGCTTGCTCGGGAAGAAAGGCACGAGGCGCGTCAGCAGGACGATCTTCCAGCCTTCCGAACGCAGTTCTTCCTGCACCAGGTGTAAGCGAGCGTGGGACAGCACGAAGTTCCTTGCGCGTTGCCCGAAAGCGTGGCGCGCAATCAGAAAAGCCACCATTGCGCCGAGCGTCGTTCCCAGCACGACGTAGAGCGAACCTTCCACTACACCGAAGACGAAGCCGGCCCCGGTCGTGAACAGCACCCCGGGCAGCAACAGGACGACCACGCCCACCATCACGACGATGAACAGCACCGCCGCCCAGGCACCCTGCTGCTCGAACCATTGCAGCAGTTGTCGCACCTGGTCGTCCGCATCCAGGTAGAACAGCACGGCCAGCAGCGCCGCGACAAACAGGATTCCGGCGCCCATCGCCCACAGCGGCGACCGTGCCGTTCCTCGCGGCATTGGACGGGAAGGTTCACTCATCTCGCTATGAGTCTAGCCAATGATGAGCGCCGGCACCGGGCTCAGAGTGGAGCGGGCCGGGAGAACGCTATTCGAGGTCGGAGGACGGGGGCTTTGAGGACGTATCGGCCCCCGAGGCCCCTGTGCCGGGTGGTGGCGACGCGGTCTTCGCCCGCCCATATAGCGTACTGTCGGCATAGCGCTGGTGCACGTAACGCAACAGCACCATCACCACCGCGGCCACCGGCAGCGCCATCAGGACGCCGAGAAAGCCGAACAGGTGGCCGCCGGCCATGATCGCGAAAATCACGGCGACCGGGTGCAGCCCGATCCGGTCCCCGACGAGCAGCGGCGTCAGCAGGAAGCTCTCCACGGCCTGGCCCGTGCCGAATACCGCAAGCACGAGTGCGACGTGCCACCAGTCGCCGAACTGGACCAGCGCCGCGACCAGGCCGGCGGCAACCCCTACGATCGCGCCGAGATAGGGAATGAAGCTCACGATGCCGGCCGTCATGCCGATCAGCAACGCCAGTTCGATGCCCACCAGGGACAGGCCCACGGAATAAATCGCACCCAGCGAGAGCATGACCAGCAGCTGGCCGCGCAGGAACGCCGACAACACGGCGTCGGATTCACTCGCGAGGCGGCTGACGGTGGGCTCGATCGCGCGCGGCAGCAGAGCCCGCAAGCGCTCCACGAGCGTGTCCCAGTCACGCAACAGGTAGAACGTGACGACGGGAATCAGCAACAGGTTCGTGAACCACACGACGACGGTCATGCCGGAACGGGACACCTGGCCGACGATGGTGCTGGCGAGTCCTCCCGCCTGCTGCCAGTGACCCTTCAGCAGTTCGACCGCACGTGAGCCATCGAACCCAGCCGTGGCCACGCCGAAGCGGGTCTCGATCCAGGGCAGAAGCGTCTCGCGGACCCAGTCGAGGTAAGCAGGCAGCCGCTCGACCAGGCGACTGACCTGGCGTTCCACCATGGGAATCAGCATCACCACGAGAAGCAGGACACCCAGCGTCATGAACAGAAAGACCAGCGCCACGGCCAGGGTGCGGGATACGCGTTTACCCTGCAGGCGATCGGCCATCGGGTCGCCGAGATACGCGAGCAACGCGGCGACGGCGAATGGGGTGAGTACCGGCGCGAGAAGGTACAAGAGGCCGCCGATCAATGCCGTCAGGGCGAGTAATTGCCATTTCTGCGTGTCGTTCACGGGGATTTCCCTGGTCGTTTTCGAGGGCTGAAGCGCGCCGGATCGCGGCCCAGTATGCGTCGTCGCGATGAGCCGAGTAAATCCTTGCAGACAAGTCAGCGGGAGAGCAGCGTATGCAGCGGGAGCGGCGAGTGGCAGAATGCGTCCTCGTCCTCTTCGGGACGAGTCCGGAGATGATTCGATGCCGCCGGCCCGGGAAAAGCTGCGTTACTTCCATATTTCGTTTTTCGCCACGGTGATGGGCATGGCCGGCCTGGCACTGAGCTGGCGCCGCGCACACGAGGCGCTCGCGATGCCGGCGCTGGCCGGGCAAGCGCTCACCGTGCTCAGCATCATGATGTTTATCGCCGTGTCGATCCTTTACGGAATCAAGCTCGTGCGTTACCGGGCGGAGGTCCTCGAGGAATGGCATCACCCGATCAAGCTGAGTTTTTTCCCAGCCTTCTCGATCAGCCTGCTGCTGATCGCGATGCTGATGCTCGATCTCTCCCCCGTGGTGTCACGGATCCTCTGGGTGAGCGGAGCGGCCGTGCACCTGCTCCTGACGGTCTATGTGCTCACGCAGTGGATGCACCAGACCCACTTCACCATTGAGCACAGTACGCCGGCCTGGTTCATCCCGGTCGTCGGCAATATTCTCGTTCCGATCGCCGGGGTGCAGCACGGCTTCGTCGAGGCTTCCTGGTTCTATTTCTCCATCGGGCTGGTCTACTGGCTCGTGTTGCAGGTGCTGATATTCAACCGGGTGATATTCCATGACCCGATGCCCGCCAAGCTGCTGCCGACCCTGTTCATCCTCGTTGCACCGCCGGCCGTCGGTTTTCTCTCATATATTCAACTCGCCGGCGCGCTCGACGGTGTTGCGCGGATTTTGTACTTCAACGCCGCTTTCCTCGTGATCCTGCTCCTGACCCAGTTCCGGCGTTTCCTCAGCGCCAGGTTCTACCTGTCGTGGTGGGCCTATTCCTTCCCGCTGGCCGCCTTTTCGATCGCCAGCCAGGTCTATTTCCAGCTTACGGAAAACCTGTTTTTCCTGTGGGTCGCCTACGGGTCGCTGCTGCTGGCCACGGTGGTGATCGGCTTGCTTGCGCTGCGGACCGTTAAAGAAATGGCCAACGGCAGCATTTTCGAACCGGATTGAGATCATCGGCCGGCCACATGATGTACCTGCAGGAGCCCTCCCTGGAACAATATCGCGCGGACCTGGCCAAGTTCATTCGCGATAACGACCGCCTTTGACATGGGAATGTCCCGCCCGGCTTGAAGTAATTCTTGCCATGGCAGAAGAAGAAACTTCCACTCCGTACGCTCGCGAGGCGTACGCCGGGGAGGCCTCGAAGCCTAGTGCTGCGCGGCCGGCTGCTGGCATGCTTCGTGCAACGATCGGTTAAGCGCTGTCTGCAGCGCGCGTCGTCCATGGTGACGGCGGCAAGCCACATCGGAGCACGATATGAACACGCCAAGACAATCGACTACGTTTCCACGCTGGCTGGTGCTGGCCATCGGGGTGACCGCCATGATGTCCGGGACGGGCGCAACGGCCGGTCAGCATGAGGCCGTTTCCCCGGAGCAGCGGGAAGAACTCCAGAAGCGGGAACAGGCTGCCGAAGATCCCGAAGCGCTGGCCGAGGAAGCCGAGGACGCCGGGGAGGCGAAGCCGCAGGAGTCCTGGATCAGCGGTTTGCCCACGCGTGACCAGGATTGGGAGGATACCGATAAGATCGATGAAGCCGCTGCGGAACGGGCCGGCCGCCAGCGTGCCGCCCGCCAGGAAGAAGACGCGGCTTCCGATATCGAACCCGTGCCTGACGAAACCGTCGAGCAGATCATCGAGACACGGCGTGAAGGCGCAAGCGGTTCCGGCCCGGCTCAAGAAGAGGCCGATAACGATGAGGACGACGCCGACGGACCCCCCGACCGTTCCTGACGCATCGTGCGGGCGACGGCTAGAGTTCGCCGGACGATTCCGCCGTGACGACGAAACGCAGCGGGCCTGAAGGGTCCACCGCATCGAAGGGATAGCAGGTCACCAGCAGCAGCATTGGCTGGTCGGCGTCCAGCCGGATGCGCCATCGCCTGCTGTCCACGATATCCAGCGCGCGGACGGTGAACCGGGCCTGGCGGCCATCGACGCGTTCGACAAGGAGGGTGTCACCGAGACTGACACCGGCAAGCGGCGCGAAGTGCGTGTCGCGATGCCCGGCGAAGATGCTGTTGCCCGGCTCACCCGGCCGGACGCTGGACGGGTCATGGGTCGGCCCGAACGCAAGGTTGCGCCCGCTGGCGCCCGACAGGACGACGAGCGGATCGGCGGTCCCGGGCAGATGCAGCCGCGCGACAGGTTCGGTATCCGCCCAGGGCCACGGACGCGGGGCGGGTTCGCCGGCGACGGCCCGGTCGAACGCGTCGACGATGAGGCGCTGCGCCAGCCATGCCTTGGCATGGATCCAGCCGGCCTGGCCGATGCAGAGCGCGCCGATGATGCACAGCGCTGCAGGCAGCACAACGGTGCGCGACGGTCCGCGGGTCATGGCCGACGCGCCGGATGTCCCTCTTGGGAAAGTCGCTGGCGATGCGCCAGGCGCCTCAGAACCGACATCCCCGCGCCGAACAACAGCGCCAGCGCGCCGACCCACGCCAGCAAGGGTGCCGGGCTCGCCGTCGGGGCGAACCCGGCCGAACGGGCCCATGGCGTGCCGGCCGGCGCAGCCGTGCGGACCTGCTCCGTGGCGCCGGCGGCCCCGCCGGGACGCACCGGCGTGCGGTCCACCGCCACCAGGCTCGTCAACTCGCTCACCAACCCGTAATCGAGCGACAACGCAAGAATCCGCTCATCGAGGGCCTCGCGCGCCTCGGCGTCCCGGCTCAACCGCTTGCGTCGCGATAACGCCCCGATGCGTTCCCTGGCCCACAATTTCGCAATACCGGTTTCTCCCTCGAGGACGACGATCGGCACCTGGCGAACCCAGTGACCGGTCGCATCCCGGCCCGCGAGTGTCAGGCCGCTGGGTGGCGTGTCGCCGTCCAGGCGAATGGCCACCATGAGCGGGTCGCCGGCGTACAGGTCGAGCGGCAACGGGGCCGCGAGGTCCGGCTGCGCGCCGTCCGGCCAGTGCAGTTCGAGGTCGAGCAGGGCGGGTCGCTCGAGCTTGCGGAACAGGTCCGCCATGCGCTCGTCGACGCGTTCCGCCGCGGCGATGAAGGTCGGACTCCCGCGCCCGACTGCCGCCGCCTCGGCCAGGAACCAGGCGTTGGGCGCGGCGCCGATGCCCAGCGTGAATAATCGGGCGGCGCCGAGCCGGCTGTCGATCAGTTCTATCAGTTCGGCTTCGTTGCCCACGCTGCCGTCGGTGATGAACACGATTTGCCGCAGTCGTTCATCCCGGGACGGTGCGTCGAGCGCCAGCGCCAGTGCGCCGTGCATCCGGGTTCCGCCGTCGGCGCGCAGCGAGTGCACGAAGCGCTGCGCAGTGGCACGAGCCAAAGGGTCCGCGGCCTGGGGCGCCGCGAACAGGGCGCTTGCGTCATCGGAAAAGCGGATGATGTTGAAGCGATCGTCGGCGCCGAGCCTGGCGATGGCGAGCTGCAATGCAGTCTTGGCCTGCCGCAGCGGGTCGCCGCCCATGGAGCCCGAGGTGTCGATGATGAAAATCACTTCCCGCGGCGGCGCAGGCTGCGCGGCGGTGTCGGGTGGCATCAGGGTGACCAGGGCGTGGGTGGCGGCGTCTTTCGTTGCGGTGAAAGCCGTGGCGACCGTATCGGCAACTTGCTGCGGGGTCCAGCTCAACTCGAAATCACGATCCATGGCCGCCCGGCTCGAAACCACGCGTCGATCGGTCTCGGAGCGGTATCTGGTGGCCGTCAAGGCATGATGATGGCTGTCCAGCGACGCGAGCGGGAAACCGGGCCGCAGGTCGATCTCGATGTCCGCGCGCGGGACGGTGCCGCTGGAAGCGACGCTTTCGGGCGTCGCTTCCAGCGCGCCTCCCGGAACGAAACGGGGCGTGATGGCCAAAGGCAGCTTGAGGGTATAGCGCCCGTCGCGAAACGGGATGATCTCCAGGTACGCGATCCGCACCGTGATCTCGCTGCGGGGGGCGATGTTCGCCACCGAGGTCATGAACATGTTCGGTCGATCCTGCGCCACGAGGCTCGCCTGCCGGCCGCTCCGGCGTGCCTTTTCGTAATGCGCAAGCGCCGTCTCCCTCGGCTGGATCTCGCCGCGGATGATGCGTTCCCCGAAATGCATCGTCAGCCGGTCGACCGCCGCGCTGGACGCGAGCGGATAGACGTACAGACCCTCCATCCACTCGTCGGACGGGTTCCGGAATCGCTGCGTGATCTCCACCCGCGCGGTACTGCCGGTCACCCGGACCTGTATTCCGGTCATGACGCTGAGACCGGCGATGACGTCCGCCTCTGGCGAGGGTCGCAGCCAGAGGCTGCCCGCGTTCGCTTCCCGCGGGTCGTGTATCGGGGCAAGGGTCGCCCCGGTCGCATCCGCGTCCCCGGGAAACCACACGATCCCGGGCAACAGCAACACGACGAAGGCAAGGGCTTGTCGACACGTGGTGCGCCACGAAGGGCGGACGGCGGCGGCGCTGGTCTGTTGCATTGGGCTGGTCTCCGCATGAGTGGATGCAGAGACAGTTAACGCCTTGAATCCGGCGCGATTGCGTGCGGGTCAGGGCAAATTCGGGAGCGATTGTGGCGAAATCGGGCAGGATCCGCGGGGCGGCGCTGCCGATGCAAACGACTATAGTTTTGATAGGGGCGGGCGCGGCAACGGCCGCATGCGACTGCCGCCGGCCCGCGCGGCGAGGCAAGGGAGCCCAGGATGAAAAACATCATGGTGATGGCCCTCGAGCCATTCAATCTCGAGCTGTTGCGAACCATAAAAGGGGATGACTATCGCTTTCATGCTTTGTTCGACCATGATGAAGTGGTACACAGCCCGGAAGAGGGTTATCCCTCGCTGGACATCCTGGTGGAGCGCGCGCTGACGCTTTTCGAACAGCAGAGCGAAGGCGTCGATGCGGTCATCGGCTACTGGGATTTCCCGACCAGCGTCGTGGTGCCGATGATCCAGCGGCGCCTGGGCATGCCGGGCGCCAGCCTCGAGGCGGTGGCCCGCTGCGAGCACAAGTACTGGTCAAGACGAGTGCAACGAGAGGTGATCCCGGAACACCTGCCGCGCTTCCAGGCCATCGATCCCTTCGCCGACGACCCGGTCGGGGATATCGAGATCGCCTACCCGTTCTGGATCAAGCCGGTGAAGGCGCATTCCTCGTTCCTCGGCTTCCATATCGACGGCCCGGAGACATTACGCGAGCACCTGCCGCGAATTCGCGACAATATCGGACTGCTGGGTGAGCGCTTCAATGAATTTCTCGCACATGTCGAACAACCACCCGAGGTCGCGCCCATCGACGGCAATCACTGCATTGCAGAGGAAATCATTGCGGCAGGGCACCAGTGCACGGTCGAGGGTTACTGCTGGCAGGGAGAGGTCGAGTTCCTTGGCATCGTGGACTCGGTCCGCTCCGGCCGCCACCGTTCCAGCTTCACGCGTTACCAGTATCCGTCGCATCTGCCACAGGAGGTGCAAAAACGCATGGCAGACGTCTCCCGACGGGTGATGCAACGGTTTGACTACGATGGCGCCGCGTTCAACATCGAGTATTTCTGGGACCCGGAGCGCGATAGTATTCGGTTGCTCGAAATAAACTCCCGGATTTCCAAGTCGCATTCGCCGCTCTTTTTGATGGTCGATGGTGCGACCAACCAGCAGGCCATATTGCATCTCGCGCTCGGCCGCCGGCCGGAGATGCCCTTCCGTGAAGGCCCCCACAAGGTGGCCGGCAAGTTCATGCTGCGCTATTTCGAAGACGGGATCCTCGAGCGGGTACCGACGGACGCGGATATCGCGCGCCTGCGTGAACGATTCCCGGAATCCCGGATCCGTCTCGTGGCAGAGCAGGGGGATCGGCTCGGCGAGCTGAAACTGCAGGACAGCTACAGCTACGAGGTCGCGGAGATTTTCCTCGGTGCAGGCAGTGAGGAGGACCTGCTGGAGAGGTATCGCGAGGCCTGTGAGATCCTGGATTTCCGGGTGCGTCCGATCGAGGACGTCAAGCCATGAGAATCGTCGAAAAGCTTCCTTACACAATACGGGAAGAAGCGAATGCATGGATCCCCATGCCGGATGGAACGCAGCTCGCGGCCCGCATCTGGCGCGCGCAGACGGGGACGCCCGTGCCCGCGATCGTCGAGTACATTCCTTATCGGAAACGCTTCGGTACGGCAGTTCGGGACGAGATCATGCATCGTTTCCTGGCGGGCCACGGCTATGCCTGCGTACGCGTAGATTTACGGGGCAGCGGCGAGTCGGGCGGAGTCCTGGAGGACGAGTACCTGGAACAAGAACTCGAAGATGGTTGCACGGTGCTGCGCTGGCTGGCGGCCCAGCCATGGTGCAGCGGCCGGATCGGCATGATGGGCAAGTCGTGGGGCGGGTTCAACAGCCTGCAGATCGCAGCTTTGCAGCCGCCGGAGCTTGCGGCGGTCGTCGCGGTATGCGCCTCGGATGACCGCTACGCGGACGATGTTCATCACATGGGAGGGTGCCTGCTCGGCGATAATATTTCGTGGGCATCGGTGATGTTCGCCTATAACTCCATGCCGCCGGATCCGGCGCTGGTCGGCGATGACTGGCGCCCGATGTGGTTCGAGCGCCTGCGCGGTAGCGGCTTGTGGCTCGAACAATGGCTCCGTCACCAGCGCCGCGACGCCTACTGGCGGCATGCTTCGGTGTGCAATGACTACGGGGCGATCCGCTGCCCGGTCTACGCCGTCAGCGGCTGGGCCGACGGCTATTCCAATGCGGTCCTGCGGTTGATGGAGAAGCTGCCAGGTCCCCGCAAGGGCCTGATCGGGCCATGGAGCCACAAGTATCCCCACGAGGGGATTCCCGGACCGGCGATCGGCTTCCTGCAGGAACTGCTGCGCTGGTGGGACCATTGGCTGAAGGACGAGCAGACCGGGATCATGGATGAACCCATGTTGCGCGTCTGGATGCAGGACAGCGTTCCGCCTACGACATTCTACAACGAGCGTCCGGGCCGCTGGGTCGCCGAATCGACCTGGCCCGGGCCGAACGTCCGGGCGAGGCGCTACGGCCTTTCGCGCAATCGATTGTTGTCTCCCGGTGAGCCGCCGACGGCCGGGGTCCATAGCCTGCGCTCCCCGCTTACCGTAGGACTGTTCGCGGGCAAGTGGTGCTCTTATGCGGCCGGCCCGGACCTGGCTCATGATCAACGGCAAGAGGACGGCGGCGCACTGGTATTCCAGGGCGACCCGCTGCCGGCGCGCCTCGAGATACTGGGCACGCCGTACGTCGAACTGGACATCAGCGTGGATCGCCCCGTAGCAATGATCGCGGCGCGGCTTTCGGACGTTGCGGAGGATGATAAAGCGACCCGGGTGACGTTCGGCTTGCTGAACCTGACTCACAGGGATGGCAGCGATCAACCCCAAGCGATGGTGCCGGGCAAGCGCTATCGCGTGATTGTGCGGATGAACGGCATCGCCCATGTGTTCCCGCCGGGGCATCGCCTGCGCCTGTCCCTGTCGACCTCGTACTGGCCGATGGCCTGGGTGCCGCCGGAACCTGTGCGCCTCGAGGTGTATACGGCCGGCAGCACGCTCGTCTTGCCGGAGCGGCCGCCGCAGTCCGCGGATGCCGGGTTACGGCCGTTCGAGGCACCGCTCGGCGCGCCGGCGCCAAGGTGCACGCGGCTTGAGGTCCCGCACGACACCTGGCAGGTCCATCGTGACCTGGCGCGTGACGAGTCGACACTCGAAGTCGTCAATGATCGGGGCCGATTCCGGCTCGACGACATCGACCTGGAAGTGCAGGCACTTAGCGTCGAGCGCTACACCTCCGTAGCGGACGACTTCAACTCCGTCCGCGCGGAAGTCCGTTGGGAGCGCAGCCTGGCGCGGGGACCATGGCGGGTTCGTACGGTGACGAGGACAGTGCTCACGTCCACGCCCACGATGTTTCACCTGCATGCCAACCTCGATGCCTACCAGCAATTCGCGGAAGGCGAGCGACGTGTTTATTGCCGCGACTGGGATGTCGACATACCTCGGGATCTGGTGTAAGGGTTTCATGCCTCGATGAGAGTCAACAACCCGTAGACCGCGATGCTGAGGAGTGCGCCGGCGCCGAACCATACCGGCTGCCGATGACGTCTCGCCATCGGTATCAGTTCGTGGACAGAAACAAAAACCATCGCGCCCGCGGCGAAGGCCATGAAATGGCTGTTCAGGGCCGGCGCCAGGGCGACAGCGACCAGGCCGATGGCGGCGCCGAGCGGTTCGGCAAGAGCGGAGAGGCCGGCCGCCGCATACATCAGGCGCTTGCGCCCGAGCATCACCGCTGGAACCGCCATGGCGAATTCCTCCGGGATGTTGTGCAAGGCGATCGCAAGCGCCAGCATGATGCCGAGCTCGGGAGAGGCGATATAGCCATTGGCCATCGCGAAACCCTCGGGAAAGTCATGCAGCACCAGGCCGAAGGCGACGAGATACACGGTTCGCACGAGCCGCGGGTTCCCTCGACCTCGCTCGTCGGTCAGGTGTCGATGCGGGATCAGCAGGTGCGCGGACCAGATGATCGCGATCCCGGCGAGAAAACTCGGTGCGACGGAGCCCAGCCCGGCCCGGGAAATCGCTTCGGGGGCGAGCTCGAGCAGCGAAATCAGCAGCATGATGCCGACGGAAAAACCGATGCCGACTGCGATCGCATGGCCGTTGTTGCGTAGTTTCAACGCCAGCAATACCCCGATCCACGTCGTCAGCAGGGACAACGAAGCGAGGCCCATCACTGCCAGGTATTCGGTCTTCATGCGGGGTTGATGAGTTGCACGAGCGTTCCTCAAGCCTTCGACAGGACGATCAGGATCGCGACGAGCATTCCGCCGCCGAACGCCAGCAGGCTTTGTCCTTTGCGCTCCTGCTCGGCGTGGGGTAGCAGGTGGCTGGCGCCCACGTACAGCAGGGCGCCCGCGGAAATGGCCAGGAGCGTTCCCAGCATTGGGGTATTGATCCGGCTGACGAAAGGATAGGACAGCAGCATCCCCGCAGGGGTGCTCGCTGCCGCCGCCATGAAGGCGAGCACCATGGCACGGCGTTCCGAAAAGCCGCCCCGCAGGAGGAAGAGGTAAGTGACCAACCCCTCGGGAAACTCGTGCAAAACCATCCCGATGGTCGCCAGGTAGCCCGTAAAGAGGCTGACCGAGAAGGTGATCGAATAAATGAAACCGTCGACGAAGGAGTGGATGCCAATGCCGATCATCGGGATCAGGCCGATCACATAGCTCTTGTTTTCCGGATCGCGTTCGCAGAGAAACCCCGTGGCAATGCGATTGAACAGCAGCAATGCCACGAAGCCTGCAAGCCAGCCAGCGGGGGCGGCTGCGACCATGCCCAGCGACTCCGGCACCAGATGCAGGAGTGACGCGGAGATCAGCAGGCCGGCCGCGAAGTTCATGAAATGCGGCGTGTTCCGCTGTCCCCAGCCGGCGAATCGGCGGATCGTGAAAATCCCCAACGCCGTGACCAGCGCCGCGAGCATACTCGTGCCGAGCGCCGCCCAGAAAACATTGTCCATCGTCCGCGTCCTCCTGCCTCCCAAGCATGGTCAAGAAGCCGTCGTCCTGCCACTTGCGCAGCCACTGCTATTCTTTGGGCATGAGCCGTTGACGAGTGACGCCATGCCGGCCGATCGATACCAGGAGAAGCGGGATTTCCGCCGCACGCCGGAGCCTCGTGGCAAAGGTAAGCGCGACAGGAGCGACAAGCAGCCCGTGTTCGTCATCCAGCAACATGATGCGTCCACGATGCATTTCGATTTCCGCCTCGAGGTCGATGGCGTGCTGCGTTCATGGGCCGTGCCGAAAGGCCCGTCCACGGACCCGGCCGAAAAGCGGCTGGCCATTCCGACCGAGGATCACCCGCTGGAGTATGCGGATTTCGAGGGCGTGATTCCCGCAGGCGAATACGGGGCGGGGCCGGTGCTGATCTGGGATCGCGGCAGCTACCGCAACCTCAGCGAGAAAGACGGCGAGCGCCGATCCATGGCCGACGCGCTGCATGACGGCCATGCTGTCGTGGAGTTGCATGGCGAGAAGCTCCAGGGCGGGTATGCCCTGCAGCGTATCGGCGGGGGGGAAGAGACGCGCTGGCTGCTCGTCAAGACCGACGACGAGCACTCGGACGCGCGCCGCAATCCCGTCTCGACACAGCCTGAATCCGTGGCGAGCGGTCGGACGCTGGACGAGATCGATGCGGCAGGAAAAGAGGGGGACGAAGAAAGTAAAGGCAATGGCTGACTGGGTCGAGAAATTGCCGGAGGAGGAGCGCGCCGGGCTGGAGAAAAGTGGTCCGCCCGAGTGGCTCGCACCCATGTTGGCCACGCTCACGGACAAGCGCTTTTCGGACCCTGGCTGGATCTACGAGCGCAAGTTCGACGGCGAGCGGATCCTCGTGTTCCGCCGTGGGGATGATGTCCGTCTGATGACCCGCAATCGCAAGACCGTCAATGCGGCTTATCCCGAACTGGTCGAGGCCTTTGGCGCCATGGGCGGTCCGGATATCGTCGTCGACGGGGAAGTAGTGGCCTTCAAGAACAACATCACGAGCTTCTCAAGGTTGCAGCAACGCATCCAGGTCCGGGATCCCGAGCAGGCCCGGGCGAGTCCCGTCGCGGTTTATTTCTATGCCTTCGACCTGTGCCACCTGGACGGATACCGGCTGGATGGATTACCGCTGCGCCGGCGCAAGGCCCTGCTGCGCGGCGCACTCGATTTCGGTCACCGCGTGCGTTTCACGGCCCACCGCAATGCCGAGGGCGAAGCATATTTCCAGGAGGCCTGCGAGAAAGGATGGGAGGGCGTGATTGCGAAGCGGGCGGATTCCTCCTATCGACACGGGCGCTCCACCGACTGGCTGAAGTTCAAGTGCAGCAAGGGCCAGGAGCTGGTGATCGGCGGATTCACCGAGCCACAGGGTGCCCGAGAGGGATTCGGCGCCTTGCTGGTCGGCTACTATGAAGACGACGAACTGCGTTATGCCGGCAAGGTGGGCACCGGTTACGACGATAAGTTCCTCGTGGAGTTCCGCCAACGGCTGGACGATCTGGAGACCGACGAATCCCCGTTCGCCGATGGACCTGAAGGCGACTCGGAGCACTGGGTTGAACCGAAGCTGGTTGGTGAATTCGGCTTCACCGAATGGACACGTGCCGGTCGCTTGCGTCATCCCCGCTTCCTGGGGCTGCGGCGCGACAAATCGCCCCGGGACGTGACCCGGGAGGATACCTAGCACGCCATGGCCGACAAAACCCTGGAGATCGACGGGCGAGAGATCAAGCTAAGCCATCCGGACAAGGTGCTGTTTCCGGACGCGGAGATCGACAAGGAGGCGCTCGCAGACTATTACTGCCGCATCGCGCCAACCGCACTGAGACACTACCGGGAACGGGCGGTCACGATGCATCGATTCCCCGACGGCATCCGATCGGAGGGCTTTTTCCAGAAAGCGATCCCCGATTATTTTCCCGACTGGATCGACCGGGTCACCCTGCCGAAGACAGACGGCGAGATTACGCACGCGGTGATCAAGGATGCGGCCACCCTGGCGTACCTGGCCAATCATGCATGCATCACGCTGCACCTCGCGCTGGCACGGATCGATCGACCCGATCATCCCGACCGGCTGGTCATCGATCTCGATCCCTCCGACGAGGACTTCAGAAAGGTCCAGGAGGCGGCGAAGTTCACCGCTGATCTCCTGCGTGAACTGGAGCTACCGGTATTCGTCCAGACGACGGGATCGCGGGGACTGCACCTGGTGATTCCGCTGGACCGCAGCGCGGATTTCGATACGACCCGAAACGTGGCGCGACGACTGACGAAATTGCTCGTCGCGCGCCATCCCGACCGCCTGACGATCGAGCATCGCAAGAACAAGCGGGGCGCGAAGGTATTCCTCGACGATCTGCGCAATGCCTACGGCCAGACTGCGGTCGGCGCCTATTCCGTCAGGGCGAAGGAAGCGGCCCCGGTGGCCACCCCGCTGCACTGGCACGAGGTCACTGCCGACGACCTCGACCCGCAGAAATACACCATCAGGAACATCTTCCGCCGTCTCGCGAGAACCGAGGATCCGTGGAAGGACATCAGCCGGCATGCGTGTGCAGTGCGCACGATCGCCCAGCGGCTTAACGACCTCGAGAACGGCTCTGAGGCCGGGGACGACTGAGTATCCTCACGCCGCCAACACGGGATCGATAGGCCCAGCCAAAACGGGACCGATGCGGGGACTCAGGCCTGCGGCTTTGCACCCTCGCCGTTGGTGTGGCGCCTTTTGCTTTCGGCCGCGGCATAGTGCCGGTACAAGTCCAGGAGCACCTTCTGCACCGAACTGCTGTAGCCGGCGGCGACACCGAGAACAAGCGTCGCGGCCATGGCCTTGTCGGGATTGTCGCGGATCCAGTTCGAAAGCACCGGGTCCGCCCGTTCCTGCAATATGGCCTCGAACTGATCACCCAACGGGGGAGGCTGGGCGGACTTCGAGGGGGTGCGCGTGGAGGCCCCCGACCCGCCGCTGGACGTGACCATGCGCATGATGAGCAGAAGTATCACGATCAGCATGATCCCGGCAGCCGCGGTCACCAGTGCGGCCATGGGTGGCGCCAGCGTTTCTTGCAAGGCGAGGAAACACGCAATGGCGAGAAAAGTGATTACAAGGATGAAGACCGGTGCCACGACGATCGCCGTCAGGGCCCGGGCCTCCATGTCATGTTTCAGGCGCTCAAGCAACGGTGGCATCCCGTGGGTTGGTCGCGACGACGCACGGCCTGTCAGCGATCGATGAGCTTGCCGAGAATAAAACCCATGCCGAGGGCTACCGCGAGGCTCGTCATGGGGCGTTCCTCGACCTCTTTCTCAAAAGCGCCGAGTGTCTGCCTGGCCTGGTCCCGCGAGTGGCTGGCGGCTTCCTTGACGCGTTCGCGGCCTTCGTTTGCCGACGACCGGGCAAGCTTCGCCAGGGTTTCGCCGATATCCGCCATGTCCGACTTGAGACTGGCGAGTTCCGACTTGAGTTCCTGGAGTTCGTTGCTGTTCGTGGCCATGGGAGTGCCTCCTCGATTGCATTCTGTTGCGGACCTACACTAAAAACATAGCACATGGATTCAGCGAGGCACGGATGAGTGACGAGGTCGACAGCCTGGCGGAATTGTTACAGCGAATCCGCGATATCGATAGCCAGGAGGATCCGGTGCAACTTCGCGTCGTGCTCGAGCGGGTGGGGCGACGCTCATTCGGCCCGGTGATCCTGATGGCGGGCCTGGTGACCATGGCGCCGCTGGTCGGCGATGTGCCGGGCGTGCCAACGCTGATGGCGTTACTCGTCCTGCTGACGGCCGGACAGCTGCTGGTCGGCCGCCAGGAGTTCTGGCTGCCGGGACTGCTGTTGCGGCGCTCGGTCGCGCGCGCCCGCTTACAGCGAGTCCTGGAACGGCTCGACCGGCCGGCCGCGTGGCTGGATCGGTGGTTCAGCCCGCGATTGGAGGCGGTAAGCGCGGGACGGGGCATTTACCTGATCGCGGTGGCCTGCATTCTCGTCGCCCTCGTCGTACCTTTGCTGGAAGCGATTCCATTCAGCGCCAACATCGCTGCGACCGCATGGATCGCCTTCGGCCTGGCCATGGTATTTCGCGACGGCTATGCCGCGCTGTTCGCCCTGTTCGTCACCTTCGGCCTGTTCGGCTGGGTCGCCGTCGAAGGCCTGCAGCGATTCACGTGAAGTAGAGGATCGTCACCAGGCCGACATACAACGCCAGGACGAGCCCGCCCTCGAAGCCGATATTGGCGATGCCGCTTTTCTCCCGGCGCAATAGTCCCATCAACAGGATGATCGTCATGGTCAGCGTAGCGGCCGCGAGAAACATCGATTCCCGCGTGATGGCGTGATAGATGGAACCTTCGCGGTAAGCGATATCGCTCATCGGCACGAGCAGGGCATCGAAGGCGTTGCCCCCGATGATGCCGCTGACTGCCAGCGTCAACGCGCCGCGACGGACCGCCGCGATCGAGGTCACCAGTTCCGCCGCGGACGTCGTGAGGCTCGTGAATACGACACCGATTAGGCTTTCGGAGAGTCCCGTCCTGTCGGCGAGTGCGATGCCGCTTTCGGCGATCACGAACCCGGCACTCGCAACCGTTGCCGCGGCGATGCCGAATCGCAGCCACAGGAAGCGCAAAGTACCCTGGTCGCTGCGTGCTTCGGGCCGGTCCGTCACCGTCTCCGCAGTCTGCGAAGGCTGCCACGCGGGACGGTCCCGCTCTCTCGCGAGCATGCGTTGAAAGCCGATATAGACGAGAAAAGCGAGCGGCGTCACGGGATGGATCGCCGCCAGGTGCCACTCGGGCGCGGTGGCGGCGACCAGGGGGAAGGCGAGCAGCAGCAGCAGCAGGGTGGCGGACAGCATATTGGTGGCGGAAGCCGCGGCATGCTCGAGATTGGCCTGGCGATAGCTCAGGTCGGCGGCGACGAGGAATACCGTCTGGGCGGCGATTCCACCCAGTGCGTTGCTGACGGCGATCTCGGGATAGCCCGTGGCGGCTGCGGAGACGGACACGATGATATCCGGGAGCGAGGTCGTCGCGCCGAGCAGGATTCCGCCGGTGATCGCTTCACCGAGGCGGGTGCGGTCGGCGAGTTGATCGACGAGGCCTGCCAGCCAGGTGCCCATCACGGCGATGACGGCACCGCTCAACACGAACAGCATGAAGATCCATGGCAGCGGCAGGCTTTCGATCAGCGATGGCATGACTCAGGCGTTGCCGGCGAGCGGCTTGCCGCGCGGCAGGTGCGACTCCAGGGCCGGGTTGATTCGCCCGGTTTCCTGCTCAGCTTAGACGCTCATGCCTGCAGGCGTCGGGACTGCGCCACTTTCGCCAGCCGCAGCGTGAACCAGAAGCAGCTCCCGACGCCCGGTTCGCTCGTGGCCCCGGCCGTTCCGCCCATCAGGGTGGCCAGCTTGCGGGTGATGGCCAGACCGAGCCCCGTGCCGCCATATTTCCTGGTCATCGAATTGTCCGCCTGCTCGAATGCATCAAACAGGTGCGGCAGGCGCTCCGGGTCCACGCCGATCCCCGTGTCGGTAACCTCGAAGCGAAGCATCACGTCCTCAACATGTTCCTCGACCCGGTGTACCGCGACCGTGATCCGGCCCGCATCGGTGAACTTGACGGCATTGACGATATAGTTCAGCAGAGCCTGCTGGATACGCGTCGGATCGCCTAGCAACTCGCCGAGTTGTGGCAATGGCGCCACCGCGAGTTCGATCCCCCTGGCTGTCGCCTTGTCTCGGACCATGGCCTCGACGTTGCGCATCAACTCGTCGAGATGGAACACGGTTTCATCCAGCTGGTACTTGCCGGCCTCGATGCGGGACAGGTCCAGGACACCGTCGATGATGCCCAGCAGGTGATTGGCTGCGTTATCCAGGTTGTCGAAGTACTCGTCATGCCGGGTGCGATCGTGGCTGTGACGCACCAGGTAGGCCATGCCGAGGATTGCATTCAAAGGAGTCCGGATCTCGTGGCTCATATTCGCCAGGAACAGGCTCTTGGCCTGGTTGGCTGCTTCGGCCGCTTCCTTTGCCTCGACCAGTTCACGAGTGCGACTCGCGACGCGCTCTTCGAGCAGCACCCTTTCCCGTAGCAACTCGTGTTCGATTTTTTTCAGCCTGGTGATGTCCTGGGCGGTGCCGCGCAACAGCGTCGGTCGGCCTGTGCCGTCGTTTACGGCCTCGCCGTGCAGCTGGATCCATCGCGGCTGGTCCTGGTCCGACGCCAGCTCCAGTTGGAGATCCATGGATGCGCTGCCGGCCATCAGTCTGTCGAACCCGCGCTCGAGCTGCGTCCTGCATGCGACGGGAAACAACTCCAGGAATCCGGCATAGCCGTCTTCGGTCTCAGCCGCTTCGACCCCGAGAACCCGGCTGAGCTCGCCTGAGCACGTCACCCGGTCGGCGCACAGGTCGATCTGCCAGTTACCGAGACGAGCAATCTGCTGCGCCTCCCGAAGCGAATGCTCGCGGTCCATCAACTGGTGGGTGAAGGCGCGTTCGTCGCTCGCATGCTTCAGGTCTTTGCGGGCCAGGAAACCGACTCCGAAGAGCCCGACCGTCCAGAGTCCGCCAAGGCTCAAGCTCCATTGCCGCATCGTCTGTTCCTGGACCGCGAGATAGGGCGCAAGGGACACCGACACGCCGACGCCGCCGCGTATGTCGCCCACCTGGTAACCCTGGTGGGCGTGGCACTTCAGGCAGCCATCCGTGGTCACCATCGGTTGCATCAGGCGCAGCCGCTGCTCGTTTTCCGAGTGATCGAGCTCGGCGACTTCCTCGACGCCCTGTTCGAACTGCAACAGCGCGCGGCGTTCCCATGCATCCGGGGCGTTATGCGGATTCAACGGATCGAGGCTGGTGATACCGCCTCGCACGCCATAGAGTTCGTCGAACTCCTCCATCATCTGGCGAACCATGTAAGCGGGATTCATCAGCGTCATCTCGAGACCCGCGTCCGTGACCGTGTCCCGGTCCGGGAGATGCGCAAGATATGGATTCGGTTGCGTGCGTTCATCGACCGGCACGAATACGCCCCCGTGGCGGGTGGCCCAGAGACGGAAGGCCTGGTCCTTCTTGAAATGGGTCCGGGCTTCGTGCTCCGCCAGTTCCATGGTCCGCTGGCGCTGGTCGTACCACGCCCAGCCCAGCGCGACCAGCATCAGCAGCGTCCAGGCCGTGCCGGCCATCACCATGCGACGGAACACGCGAGCGGGATCGGCGGAGACGGCCTCCGGGTCGGCGGAGAGAGCCGCAGGATCGGCTGCTATTGACGAATGGTGTTGCACGGGACAATCGTTCGCGATGCTGGGCTGTTCCTGGTATGTCCGGGTCGCGTCACGGGGCCTTGTATCCGCACTTTAGCGCGACGACCCTCGCCAGCACCCTACGGAATTTCCGCAGCGCCGCGAGGCCGGGCCGGACGGATCATGCGCCGTGGCGTGCCGTGGCGTGGCGTGGCGGGTCGAAAATGGACTATGGGTCGAACGGGGAGCTCAGTCGTCGTCGCGTTCGGCCTCTTGAATCGCCTTCTTGACCGAAAAAAAGCTGTCCGGATTGACGGAGATGGAGTCGATTCCGGCCGCCACCAGGAATCGTGCGAACTCGGGGTGATCGCTCGGAGCCTGGCCGCACAGCCCCACGGGGCGGTCGTGTGCGTGGGCGACCCGAATCACGTCGCGGATCATGCGCCGGACCGCCTCGTTACGCTCATCGAAAAGCCCGGACAGGCGATCCGAGTCACGGTCGATCCCGAGGACGAGCTGCGTGAGGTCGTTGCTGCCGATGGAAAACCCGTCGAAGTGTTCCGCGAAACGGTCCGCGAGGACGACGTTGGACGGCACCTCGCACATGACCAGGATCTCGAGGCCGTCCCGACCCTGTTCGAGGCCGTGTTCCGCCATGATCTCCAGCACTCGCTCGCCTTCCTCCGGTGTCCGGCAGAACGGGATCATGAGGCGGATGTTGCTCAGCCCGATGGTCTCCCTGGCGCGCGCGATGGCCCGGCATTCCAGGGCGAACGCAGGTGCGAAGTCGTCGCTGTAATAGCGGCTCGCACCCCGCCAGCCGATCATCGGGTTGGGTTCGTCGGTTTCGAACAGCCTGCCGCCGATCAGCTGGGCATACTCGTTCGTCTTGAAGTCGCTCATACGCACGATGGCGGGATGCGGATACTGGCTCGCGGCAATGCGGCTGATACCCCGTGCCAGGTGATCGATAAAAAACTCAGTCTTGTCCGCCCACCCTGCGGTGAGTTTCTCGATACGCTTGCGTTCCCTGGCATCCTCCACATCGTCCCAGCAGGCCAGCGCCAGGGGATGGATCTTGATGGCGTTGTTGATGATGAATTCCATGCGAGCGAGGCCGATGCCGTCGGCAGGCAGGGGCCACCAGCGCAGGGCGGCCGACGGGTTCGCCAGGATCAGCATCACCCTGGTGCGCGTTTCAGGTATCTCGTCGAGATCGATGTCTTGCGACTCGATCCGGGCCTGGCCTGCGTAGACGAAACCCTGGTCCCCCTCGGCGCATGACACGGTGATCTCGTCGCCGTCGTTGATTTCGCGCGTCGCGTCTCCCGTGCCGACGATGGCAGGCACGCCGAGTTCGCGACTTACGATCGCCGCATGCGAGGTACGGCCGCCACGATCGGTCACGATGGCGCTCGCGCGACGCATGATCGGGACCCAGTCCGGATCGGTCATATCCGTGACTAACACGCCACCTTCCGGAAACTCGTCCCGCGGGACCTTGTCCTTCAGCACTCGCGCCTTGCCGGCCGCCGCCCCGTCGCCGATGCTCAGGCCGCTGACCACCGTCCCGCCCTTGTCATGCACCGTGTAGGTCTTGAGGAGGGCGGCCTTCTGTTGCGATTTGACCGTCTCCGGACGCGCCTGGACGATCAGCAGCTCGCCCGTCTTGCCGTCCTTCGCCCACTCGATATCCATCGGGCAGCCGTAGTGCTGCTCGATGATCACCGCCCAGCGCGCGAGGCGGCAGACTTCTTCGTCGTCGAGGACGAAGGTTTGCCGTTCCTTTTCGGAGGTTGTCGTGTTGCGCGTGGGCTTGCGGCCACTCTTGTTGTAGACGATCTTGCGCTGCTTGCGGCCGAGCGTCTTCTGGATGATCGGCACGCAGTCGTCCTTGTCGAGCAAGGGCTTGAAAACCATGTACTCGTCCGGATCGACGAGTCCGCCGACGACGCTTTCTCCCAGTCCCCAGGCAGCATCGATGAGAACGATGTCGGGGCATCCCGTTTCCGTATCGATCGAGAACATGACGCCCGCGCCGCCGGTGTCGGCGCGCACCATCAGTTGCACGCCGACCGACAAGGCAAGATCCATGTGATCGAAACCGTGTTTCTCGCGATAGGCGATGGCACGGTCATTGAACAGGGAGGCGAAACAACGACGGCAGGCCTTGAGCAAGGCTTTCTTGCCCTGGATGTTGAGGAACGTGTCCTGCTGGCCCGCGAAGCTCGCTTCCGGAAGATCCTCGGCGGTTGCACTGCTGCGCACGGCGACCGCGGGACTGTTCTCGTCGTGTTCAGCGGCCAGCTCGTCGTAGGCACGACCGATCGCTTCGGCCACCGACTCCGGGAACTCGCCGCGACTGATCATCTGGCGAATCGAGCGACCGGCATGGTCGAGCGAAACGTCTCCCGCCTTGAGACTTTTCAATTTCTCGTCTATTCGTTGCTTGAGATCGTTGTGATCCAGGAAAGCCCGGTAGGCGGCTGCGGTGGTGGCGAAGCCTGCGGGAACGCGGATACCTGCGTCGCCGAGTTTTTGCAGCATTTCGCCCAGTGAGGCGTTCTTGCCACCGACGCGATCCGTATCGCGGTTGTCCACGGCGCCCAGCGCCAGCACGAGTTCATGTTTCGTCATGTGGACCCATCATGGCGGTTGCGGCGCGACGGGCATTGAATTTTCTCAATCCGGCATCGCAGCGCTCTCGATCACCGGATCAGGACAGCACGTTACCGGGATCCGGGGATAGGCGGGCCGCTGGTTGGCGACCCATACTCGATACAAGGCGTCGATAGAACGGGAAGGGGATGAAGACATGGCCGTCAGTTCCGCAGCATTTCGCGAGCTCGAGGCATTTCACCAGCGCGGCCGTCCCACCGGTCTGGCACCGGGCCGGCAGGCCGCCACCGACGAATTCGGCTCGATCCGGCGTTTTGCCGTGGACGGCATGCTGTTTCGCGAGGGCGCCGAGGCCGCTAGCCTGTTTGCGATACGCGAGGGACTCGTGAAGCTGGTCAGGCATCTCCCCAATGGTCGAGCCCGGATCGTCGGCCTGCACGGGCCTGGAGCGGTGCTCGGCTCGCCGGCCAATGATGCCGCCCCGGCCGTCAATCCGCACAGCGCGATCGCGCTGGGCGACGTGGTCGCCGTCTCGTGGCAGGCGGGCTCATTGCAGCGGCTCCGCCGTGAGCGGCCCGGGAGCTACATCGAACTGCTCGAGAGCCTTTTCGGACAGGTGCAGCAGGCCGACTTCTGGATCACGGAGTTCTCCACCGGGTGCATTCGCAGTCGCGTGGCCCGGCTGATCCTGTTCCTGGCCCGCTTGCGCGGCGCCGCAACGACGGAAGACGTCGAGCTGCTGACCTGCCAGGACATGGGCGACATCCTGGGTGTGACCCCGGAGAGCGTCAGCCGGGTGGTTGCGTCCCTGAAACGCATGGGTACCCTCGAAGCCGACGCCGGCCCAGGCCATGGCCAGCTGCGCTGCGACCTCGCGGCACTGCGGCGGATCGCCGCCGACTGAGCCGGATCCGAGGCACGATCTCAGGCCCTTGAGGACGGCTCGACCTGGCGCGCCAGTGTCGGCAGGTTCTCCGCGTAGGTGGGATGGATGTGTTGCCAGCTGGCGAGTTGTTCGGCGGTCCCGCCTTGTTCGATCAGATCGAGCAGCACGTGGACGATCTCCGCCGCTTCCTGGCCGACGAGTTCGGCGCCCAGCAGCCGGCCGCTCTCGGTGTTGAACACCAGGCGGTAGAACCCCAGCGAGTGACCCCATTCCACCGCCCGCGCCATGTCGGCCACTGCCATTTCCGCCACCCCGACCGGGTAGCCTCGAGCTTCGGCCTGTTGCTGGCTGAGCCCGGCCCGCCCGACCTGCGGGTCCGTGAAGACCGCGTAGCCGAGGATGCGGTCGTCGCGCCGCCTGACCCCTTCCCCGAGGATCGTCTTGAGCCGCCGGTAATCCTCCCAGGCGACATGCGTGAAAGCCGGCTGTCTCGCGGCTTCGCCGATGGCATAGACGCCTCTGGTCGCCTTGAAATGCGGATCGACTTTCACGAAGCCGGCGTCATCGAGTTCGATGCCCGTGCCGGCGACATTCAACGCTTCCGTGTTCGGTGTGCGTCCCGCCGCGACGAGCACCGCGTCGGCTTCATGGGTCCGGCTCCCTGACTCCAGGCGCCACGTATCACCATCATGACGGGCGCTCTCGAGGGCGGTATTCTCGAGAATCTCGACACCATCGCGCTCGAGAGCCTCACGCAATACGTCGGCTACGTCCGGCGACTCCGACGCGAGGATTCGCTCCGCTTGCTCGAACAGGGTGACCTTGCTGCCCAGGCGCGCGAACGCCTGCCCGAGCTCCAGACCCACGTAGCCGCCGCCGATGACGGCGAGGCGCTGCGGCAGGGTATCGAGGTCCCAGATGTCGTGGTCCGTCAGGTAAGGACCGTCTGCGAGGCCGTCGATCGGCGGCACGGTTGGCCTGCTGCCCGTATCGATGACCGTGACGGGCGCGCCGTAGGCTTGTCCGTTCGCCTCCACGGTGCCGTCCTTGCGAAAGGCGGCTTCGCCCCGTACGACCTCCACCCCGGCATCCGACAGTTTGTCCTCCACTCCGGTATTCCAGCGGTCACGCACCTCACGGACACGCTCCATGACCTTGTCGAAGTGGACTTCGACCGTGCAATCGACGCCGAGCGAGGCGCTGAGCCGGGCGCGGCCCGCAGCATGCGCGGCACCCAGGAAGGCCTTCGACGGCGTGCAGCCCCAGTTGACGCAGCTGCCTCCCAGCTCTTCGCGTTCGAAAACCACGACGCGCTTGCCATCCGCCGCGAAATCGGCAGCCAGCGGCACGCCGCCCTGGCCGGTTCCTATGACCAGCAAGTCAGCTCTTTCGACTTTCATGCGTTCCTCCGTCGTCCACAAGGTGATTCCAGTTCGAGTTCGCGGCAATCGCCGGGCGAGAACTGGATCGTCTCGCCGCGGAAGCCGATCCGGATCGGCAGGGCCACGCATTCCTGCGACTTGATACGCAGTCGCCGCGAGGTCATTTCCAGGTCCAGCACCTGCCCGCGGTAGTGAACCTGCAGCCCGAGACGGTGCAGCGGCTCCGGCAGGCACGGGTTCAGCCACAAGATGTCGTCGCGGGTCTCGATACCCGTGAAACACCGTTGCACGAGGTCCACGGTGCCGGCCATCGCGCCGGCATGAATGCCTTCGGATGTCGTGCCGCCCTGGATGTCGTCGATGTCGCTGCGCAGCGCGTCGCAGAACAGTTCCCATGCGCCTTCGCGAGCCGATCGGGACAACACCCAGGAATGGACCACGCGGCTGAGTGTCGAGCCGTGAGAGGTCCGCTGCAGGTAATAATCGATGTTTTTCGGGATGGTATCGGGATCGAAGCGGTAGCCGAGGTCGGCGAAGAGTTCCTGCAGTTCTTCTGCCGACAGCAGATAAAAAAGCATCAGCACATCGGCCTGCTTAGAGACCTTGTAGCGGTTCGGCGTATCGTCCTCGGCCTCGAGAATCCGGTCCAGCCGCTGGATGTCATCGTAGCGACGCCGGTAACCGGCCCAGTCGAACTCCTCCAGTTCGGCGTAGCCCTCGAACTGGCTGATGATGCCGTCGTCGTGGAAAGGGACGAACATCTTCTTGCTGATGTCGCGCCATCGCGACAGCTCCTCGGCATCGAGGGAAAGCAGTTCACACAGTTCGTCCCAGCGCTGGGTCCCCAGCAGGGTTTGCAACTGCAGTGCGCGGTGCAGCACCCACACCGCCATCACGTTGGTGTAGGCATTGTTGTCCAGCCCGCCGGACTGGCTGTCGGCGTAGGCATCGTGGTACTCGTCCGGCCCCATGACGCCCTTGATGACGTAGCGTGCACGGGCCCCGTCGTATGCGGCGATGCTGCTCCAGAACCGTGCGATCTCAAGGATCATTTCCGCCCCGATGAAGGCCATGAACTCCTTGTCTTCAGTCACTTCGTAGTATTGCCAGATGTTGAAGGCGATGGCGGAATTGACATGGCGCTGGCGCCGGCTGTTATCCGGGATCCAGCGGCCCGACTCGGGGTTGAGATGCAGTTTCTGGCTTTCCTCCCGGCCGTTGCTGCCGCTCTGCCACGGATACATCGCGCCGCGATAGCCCGCTTCGCGCGCCGCCCGGCGCGCTTCGTCGAGGCGTCGGTAGCGATACTGCAGCAGGGCCCGCGTGATGGCAGGCATGCGCAGGTTCAGCAGGGGAAAAATGAACAGTTCGTCCCAGAAAACATGGCCCCGATAGGCTTCCCCATGCAGGCCGCGAGCCGGGACGCTCATGTCGAGGTCCATGGCCGCCGGAGAGCAGGTCTGCAGGAGATGGAATACATGCAGCCGCAGGATGCGCAAGGTGCGCTCATCGTCCATCCGTCCCCCGTCCTCTCCGTGGGGCGCGTGTTCGAGTTCGAAGGAGAACCGTCGCCAGAGTTGCTCCCAGGTCTGGACGTGATCCGCAGACAGGACCGAGGCACGAGGCGCGTCACGGACGGCCTTTTCCGCCTCGGTCCCGGGCCGATAGATCGCATCGTCGCGGGATGTGTAGAGCGCGACGATCTTCTCGACCTGCAGCGGCTCGTTGCGTTCCAGTTCCAGGTTCCAGGTCTGCGAGATGTAGTCTTCTTGCTCCTCGATGAGCGGCGCACATTCGACCTGGGCCTCCCCGCGATACAGGCGCGTGCGCGCCGCCTGCACTATGCGGATCTCCGAATCGTTCGTCTCGACCTCCAGCGTGACGCACTCCGGGTCCACCACGCGGCGATCGAGATGACGGAGATGCCGGCTGTTCAGGTCGCTGTAGCGTGACACGCCCGTGTTGGCGACCCGGCCGTCGAGGGCGCTGCGCAAGCGCACGGGGCCCGACCAGTTCTGCAGGACGACCCGGGTATGGAGCATGGCCAGGTGCAGCTTTCGCATGTGCACGCACCGCCACTGCTCGATCCGTGTTTCGCGCCCGGCCGCGTCGCGCAGGACGACTTCCCGGCGCAACAGGCCACGATGCATATCGAGCGCCTGGCGATAATCCAGGATTTCGAGTTGCGACAGGTCGAGCCACGCATCCTCGCCGAGCTGCAGTTCCAGCGGCAGCCAGTTGGGCAGGTTGACCATCGACTCGTTCACGACGGTCCGGCCGGCGATTTCGGTCGCCAGGCGGTTGAAGCAACCGGCCATGTAGGTGCCCGGGTAGTGGTGATCATCACTGCGGGCCTCGGGTGCTGCGCCGCGGGTGGCGAAGTACCCGTTGCCGGTAGTGCAAAGGGCTTCACGCAGTCGTTCCCGATCAGGGTGATATTCCGTGTAGACGAGTTCCCAGCTGCTCAATGTCTCTGGACCTCCCGGCGACAGAACCAGGCGAGCAGCTGCGCGACGGCCGACGGATCCGGCAGCGTCCACCGGGCATTGCTGTCCGCAGCACGGCGGCCCACCGCGATGCCGATCCCGTCATCCCCGAGCACCGCAAAAGCGTCTTCGTCCGTCACGTCGTCGCCAATATAGACGGGCATCACGTGCCGCCCGTCACGCAATCCGAGGATATCGAGCAACAGGAGGAGGGCCTCGCCCTTGTCCCAGTCGATGTCGGGGAGCAGCTCGAAGATCTTCTTGCCCTTGCGCTTGCGCAGTCCCTCGGTGGAACGCAGTGCCTCGTCCACGGCGGTTTCGATGCTGGCATGGTCTTTAGTTGCGACGAGCCGGTAGTGAACCGTAACGGCATACTTCTTGCGCTCGACGATGACCCCGTCGGTTTCGCCGATGCGGCCCTCGATCAGGTCGCCGGCAGACTCCAGCGCCGGAAGGGCTTGCTGAGCCGCCGGCGGGCTCTTCCGGCGGCCATCGGGCAACTCGATATCGAATCCATGACTCCCGGCATAGACCAGCCCTTCGAGATCGACGAGCGACTTCAGTTCAGGGAGGTCGCGTCCGCTGATGATCGCCGTCGTATGGCGATCGGCAGCTTTTCGCAGCACATGGCGTGTTTCGGCCGAGAGTACCGCGTCTTCCGGGCGGTCCACGATGGGCGTCAGCGTCCCGTCGTAATCGAGAAACAGTGCGACGCTGCGATCCCCGAGGCAATCGAGAAAGCTTTTCCGTTGAGACGGGTCGAGGGGCAGTTCACTGAACAACAGGCCGTCGCCCTCGATGGCCAGTTCATCCAGGTCAGCCACCACGATGTGGGCGCCATGGTCTCTCAGGGCCTGCGCCTGGTCTGCTCCGCCCCGATTGAGGCCGATCACGCAGCGAAAGCCGGCCTTGCGTGCGGCCTCCACGCCGGAACTGGCGTCTTCCACAGCCACGCAACGCTCGGGTGCCACCCCGAGATCCTGCGCGGCCGCGATGAAGATGTCCGGAGCCGGCTTGCCCTGTAGCTTTCGCCGCTGGGCGTCACGTCCGTCGACCTTTGCATCGAACAGATCGAGCGCGTTGGCCGCGGCCAGCACGGCCATGCAGTTCCTGCTCGAGGAGACGATCGCGGTCCGCAGACCTTCACAGCGCAAGGCAGCCAGAAAACGCATCGTAGAGGGGTAGGTCGTGACGCCGTCGTGTTCCAGCAGATCGAGAAAGATCTCGTTTTTCCTGTTGGCGAGCCCCCAGATCGTACCGCGCCCGGGCTCGTCGTCTGGCGTGCCTCGGAGCCGCTCGATCCCGCGTGAGCCAAGAAAACTGGCGGCGCCGTCGAAACGCGGTTTGCCATCGACGAAATCGTAGTATTCGGGGTCGATCTCGAAAGGCCGGAACCGGTCGTCGTCGCCATCTGCATAGGCGCGCAGGAACTCGTCGAAGGCCTTCTTCCATGCCTCCGCATGCACTTTTTGTGTCTTCGTGAGCACACCGTCGAGATCGAGCACGACAGCGTCGTGGGAAGCCGGATTGAAACTGGCCGTGTTTGCGGACATCGCGCGTCGACTCAGGCTTCAAGGCGCTCGTTGACGAAGTCCCAGTTGACCAGCTTCCAGAACGCGTCGAGGTAGCCGCCCTTGTCATTCCGGTAATCCAGGTAATACGCGTGTTCCCACATGTCGCAGGTCAGCAGCGCGATGCGACCGTGCATCAAGGGGGTCTCCGCGTTCGGCATCGTCTGGATCGAGATCACGTCGTTGCCCGTGTTGATCAACCAGGCCCAGCCTGACCCGAATACCGATTTCGCAGCGTCGGAGAACTCATCGCGGAACTTGTCGAAGGATCCGAAGCTGCTGTCGATCGCCTTCGCCACAGCGCCTTGGGGTCGGCCGCCGCCTTCCGGGCTCAGGCAGTTCCAGTAGAAGGCGTGGTTCCAGGCTTGTGCGGCATTGTTGAAGATCGGCCCGGCGCCCGCGTTGCCGACGATGTCTTCGAGTCCGGCGTCGGCGAACTCCGTGCCGGAAATCAACTCGTTCAACGTGTCGACGTACTTGCGGTGGTGTTTGCCCCAGTGATACTCGAGCGTTTCCGCGGAGATGTGCGGCTCGAGTGCATTTTTCGAATAGGGCAGATCGGGTAATTCGTGTTTCATGGCTTGCCTCTCGGGAGTTACTGATGATTGGCCAGGGCGGGCCGTTCCCCGGTCTGTGCTCTGATCCGGCGGTACTCGTCGACCTCGAACAGTTCGGTTCCCGGTGTCTGTACCGCCGCCGCGGCCGCCGCGACGCCGCTTCTGAGTGCATCCGCCAACGGGGCGTCGCGGGCCAGTTCGAAAACGCAGGCGGCGAGAAAACTGTCTCCGGCCCCGACCGGGCTCACGCTTTGCGTCTCCGGCGGGTACATGCGGAGTTGTTCCTTTGCCGTGGTCAACAGGGCGCCTTTCGAGCCCAGCGTGAGCACCAGCACTTCGAGCCGGTAACGGTTCAGAATGTCCCGGGACTGCGCTCGCGCCTGTGTTTCGTCCTGCGGTGTCTCGCCGGTGAGTTCGCCGAACTCGTGCAGGTTCGGCTTGATGAGATACACCCCCGATTCCAGCGCGGCCCGCAGCGGCGCGCCATGGCTGTCCAGCACGAGGCGCGTCCCCCGATCGTGCAGCTTGCTCGCCAGCCGGCCGTAGAAATCGTCTTCGACGCCGGGCGGCAGGCTGCCGCTTGCGACCAGGTATCTTGGCGCCCGGTCGGCCGACACCACGGCATCCACCACTTGCGCTATCTCTTCCTCGCCCAGTTCAGGCCCCGGCAGAACGAAATGGAAAAGATCGCCGGAGTCCTTCACCTGCACGGAGAAGGCTTCTCGCGTCGCGGCCGCGACCGGCAGCCGTCGGCAGGGCACACCTTCCGCGCTGAGGAGGTCTTCGATCTGCCCGCCGATCGCCTTGTCCCCGACGAACAACGCACAGGCCTCGCCACCCAGCTTGCGGATGCCCCGGGCCACGTTGATTCCGCCGCCACCCGGCTCACGCCGTACCGTGCTGCTGCGCAGCTTGCGATCCGGCGCCAGCTGCTCGACCTCCAGGCCGAGGTCGATGGTGGGATTCATGGTCAGCGTGATGATCGTGTCCAAGAAAAGTGGTCTCCGTAGGGCCTGTGTAAAGCCTAGTTCCGAGGGCGGCGCTCATCATTGCAGTCCGTCAACGCCCCGCCTCGGCTCCCCGGGGCAGACGCGCTGCGCCACGGGGCGGGCGTGTTACGGCTTGCGCAGGACTTCCAGCCCGGGCAGCGGGTCCCCGCACAGGTAGGCCAGCGAAGCGCCGCCGCCGGTGGAAATGTGGTCGATCCCCGCCTCGGCCTCCGCGGCCCGCACCGCTGAGGCGGTCTCCCCGCCACCGACGATGGTGTATCCCCCGGCATCGGCGAGGGCGCGGGCGATTGCGAAGGTGCCTTTCGAGAATCGGGCGATCTCGAAGCGGCCGAGCGGGCCGCTCCAGGCGATGGTCGCCGCGGCCGCGATCTCGTTCTCGAACAGGGCCACGGTCTGTGGGCCGATATCGACGATTCGCCAGCCGTTCTCGAGATCGCCGACCGGCACGACCTTCGAGGTGGCATCTTCGCCAGCCCCGTCTGCGATGACGATATCCACCGGCAGTACGAGTCGCTCGCCGGCAGTCTCGATCAGCTTTTCGGCCGCGTCGATGCAGTCGTCCTCCACCAGGGAATCTGCGAGCGCATGGCCGGATGCCGCGAGCAGGGTGTTCGCCACTCCGCCGCCGACCAGGATCCGGTCGGCACCGGCCAGCAGTTTGCGCATGGCGGGCAGCTTGCTGTCGATCTTGGCGCCGCCGATCAAAACCACGTAGGGGCGTGCGGGCTGTAGGGCCGCGCGATCGAGTGCCGCCAGTTCTTTCTCCACCAGCAGGCCGGCCGCCGACGGCAGGTGGGCGGCGACTCCGACCGTGCTGGCATGCGCCCTGTGCAGCGTGCCGAACGCGTCGTTGACGAAATAATCGGCCAGTTCCGCGAGCGCCGCCGCATAGCCCTTGTCGTTGCGTTCTTCCTCCGGATGAAAGCGCGTGTTCTCCAGCAGGAGGATCTCGCCGGGCGCGAGCGCCGCGGCGGCGTGTTCGGTGGTGTGGCCGACGCTGTCGGGCGCGAGTGTGACGCGGCCGTCGAGAGCCTCCTGCAGCCGCTGGCCCACCGGGCGCAGGGACAGGGCAGGGTCGGGCCGCCCGTCCGGCCGACCGAGATGCGACGCCAGGACCAGCGCCGCGCCGTCGTCGAGCAGGCGGCGCAGAGTGGGAAGCGTGGCCATGATCCGCCGATCGTCACGTATTTCGCCGTCGGATAACGGCACGTTGAAATCGGCGCGCACCAGGACCCGGTGGCCGCCCGGGTCGAAGGAGGCCAGTGTCCGAAGGTCGGATCGAGCCATCAGGACCGGCCGGCGAGGATGGCCCGGGCCTGGCGGACCATCTGGCTGGCGTAACCCCATTCGTTGTCGTACCAGCTCAGGATCTTCACCAGGTCGCCAGCGACGACGCGCGTCTGGCTGAGGTCCACCACCGAGGCGCGCGGATCCGCGATGATGTCGCTGGAGACCATCGGGTCTTCCGCACAGCCGAGCACGTCCTGGTAGCGCTCCTCGCCTGCCTCTTCGCGAAAGATGCCGTTGATCTCGTCGGCGCTGGTGCTTCTTCGAGTCACGAAACACATGTCGGCGATGGATCCGACCGGGATCGGTGCGCGGATGGCCATGCCGTCGAAGACTTCGTCATAGTGAGGCAACACGCGAGCCGTGGCCTTGGCCGCGCCGGTGGACGTGGGCACGAGATTCGCGGCTCCGGCGCGCCCGCGCTCCCACCGCCCGCTGGGCCCGTCCACGATGCCCTGGCTGGAGGTGTAGGCATGCACCGTGGTCATCAGCGCCTTGTGTACCCCGATCCTTCGCTCCATGACTTCAGCGACGGGGGCGATGCAATTGGTGGTGCAGCTGGCCGTGCTCATGATCGCGGGCAGCGGGTCGGGTATCGGGGTGACGCCGTGGACCAGCGAAAGCAGATCGTCGTCCTTGGCCGGCGCCGAGAGAATCACGTGGCGCGCGCCGGCATCGATATGGCCCTGCAGCTCGTCGCGGTGACGGAAAGCGCCGGTGCACTCGAAGACCACGTCGATGCCGAGCCGCTTCCATGGCAGGTCCGCGGGCGATTTCTCCGCGAGAACCTCGATCGTCCGGTCGCCGACCACCAGCCGTCCGTCGTCCAGCGACACGCTCTCTTCGTAACGCCCGTAAACCGTGTCGTAGCGCAACAGGTAGGCCAGGTTGGGAAGATCCGCGAGGTCGTTCACGGCCACAAGTTCGAGACCCGGCGTTTTCATCAGGATTTTCAGCGTGGCCCGCCCGATGCGCCCGAGTCCGTTGATTGCTACGGTGCTCATGTCCATCTCTGTGAAAGCTTGAGCGCCAGTGTGTGCAGCGTGCCGGATGCGTGCATTGCAGTTCATCAATCGGTTAATCTTTCGCCACCATGTCCGCGACGCTACCCTTGCCGAAGTTCCCGAATCTCAAGCTCGAGCGGGAGATCGAAGGCCGGGTCTGCGGGGTGGACGAGGCCGGTTGTGCGCCGCTGGCCGGCCCGGTGGTCGCCGCCGCGGTGCTGCTGCCGAGCGGGGCCCGGCCGCGCCAGCTCCGTGGGCTGAACGACTCGAAACTGCTCTCGGCCGCGGAGCGGGAACGCCTGTTCACCGCGATCCAGCGTGTCGGCGGGGTCGCCGTCGGCATGGCGACGGTGGCGGAGATCGATCAGCTGAATATCTTCCATGCCGACATGCTCGCCATGCAACGGGCCGTGGAGGCGCTGGGCGAGGTGCCGGACCTGGCGCTGGTGGATGGTCGCGGCACACCGGCGCTGCGATGTCGGGTCAGGACGGTCATCAAGGGGGACCGGCGCTCGCTGTCCATCGCCGCCGCATCCGTGGTCGCCAAGGTGGTGCGCGACCGCTTGATGCACACGCTGGCCGAGGATTATCCGGATTACGGCTGGCAAACCAATGTCGGCTACGGCACAGATACGCATTACCTCGGCCTGTTGCGCAAGGGACCGACCGAGCATCACCGCCGCAGTTTCGCACCGCTCAACACGCTTTTTTCTTCGGACGACAGGTCGTTGCGAGCATTCAGATTCCGGGCCATGCGCGGCCGACCCGATCTGTCCGGGCTCAGGCTGTTGCAGTTACGCCAGGACCTGCACGCGGTGTTCGACGGCGGCGATCATCATCTCGGTGTGCTGAAGAACCTCCGCGGCCGCTGGACTTTCCAGGCGATCGGCTATGACGACGAGGGGCGGCTGCTTAAGGGCGGCGGTCCCTGCGCAGGCTGTCACGGACTTCGATTGGCCGGACCCGACGGAATGGTCCTGGCGGAACTGCTGGTGGCTGGACTCAGTTGAGCGTCTGACACCTGGGGCAGTACCAGGCGGTGCGCCCGCCGACGCGGGTCGTGTCCAGCGGGGCATCGCAACAAGGGCAGCGACCACCGTCAAGGCGATGGGGCAGCAGGAAACTTTCGGGCATGCGCTCCGGGTCCGCTCCCGCCTCGATCGCCGCTTCCAGGACCTCGTGCAGCGCCTCGTGCAGGGCGCTCAACCCGTCGCTGTCGAGCGCCTTGACCTGGTGCCGCGGATGAATGCGGGCCTGGAACAGGATCTCGTCTGAATACACGTTGCCGATGCCCGCCATGATGTGCTGGTTCATCAGCCAGGATTTGACCGCGCCGTGGCGCCCCTGGACGAGGTCGGCGAATTGCTCCGCGTCGATCGAGAGCGCATCGGGCCCCAGTTGGTGGGCGGCGACGAAACCGTTCACGGAGCCGCTGAGAGCGATGCGGCCGAGTTTCCTGGGGGCGATGTAATCCAGCTGGGCGCCGTTCGAGAAATGAATACAGGCGGTCGCCTGGCAATCGCTCTCCCCGTCGCGGGAATACCGCAGCTGCCCGGTCATGCCGAAATGCAGCACCAGGTGGCCGTCGGTGTCGAGTCGGGCAAACAGGTATTTGCCGTGACGGCATGTCTCGTCGATGCGGCGGCCCTTGAGCGCGTGGCCGAGTCCCTGGGGTGTCGTGCCGGCCAGCACCCGGGGGGCGGGTACACGGACAAGATCGACTTCCTGGTGCAGCGCGGTGGCGTCGAGGTAACGGCGCCAGGTTTCGACATCGGGCAATTCGGGCATAGCGGCATGCTCCTCGGTCAGTCGCTCAACATCTGCTGCAACCGGGCCGCGTTGAGCGCAGCATAGGCGTCCTGGTCGTTATCGAAGTAACAGTAGGCGTCAAGTCCCTGGCGTGCCCATGCGGAGAGGGCGCCCGCCCAGCCGGCCAGCGACTGGTCGTCATAGCATCCCTCGTAGGGCGCATCCGGTCCGTGCAGACGGATGTAAACGAAGTCGGTCGTCACGGTGCGCGGCGTCTCGAAGCCGTCGAGTTCATAGATGCAGAAGGCGACCCCGTGTCCGGCCAGGAGTTCGCAGGTCTTTTCGTTGATCCAGCTCCGATCGCGAAACTCGATCACATGGCGCTGTTTGCCGTCCAACGCCTGCATGAAGGTCTCCAGCCGCTCATGGTCGCAATGCCAGTTGGGCGGTAACTGGAAAAGTAACGGCCCGAGTTTCCCTTGCAGCGGGTCGAGACGAGCCATGAAACGAGACACGCCCTCGTCGGCGTCCTTGAGCTTCTTCATGTGGGTGATGTAACGGCTCGCCTTGACCGCGAATACGAAATCCTGGGGCACGGCTTCGCGCCAGGTCTCGAGTTTCTCCGCTGAGGGCAGCTGGTAGAAGGAGTTGTTGATTTCCACGCTGGGAAATCGCTCCGCGCAGAACGCGAGTTGTTGCTCGTCCTGCAGGTCCTCGGGATAAAAAGGCCCCGTCCAGTGATCGTACGACCAGCCGGAGGTGCCGACGAGAATGCGGCCGGAAGCGGTTGTCATCGCGTGCGGTGAGCCCTCGGGATCATGCCGAACCGGCGCTCGCCGGCCATGGGAGTCCCTGCCAAGCTCGCACGCTCTTCGATCGCCTGCATTGCGATTGTTCAATCGGTCGAAGAGGTGCTGTGGGCCGGCCAGGCGCCGTTCGGGTCATGCGGATTGACGATCGTCAATGCCTGCCGCGTTGGTGGGGGCTAGCGTTCAGTAAGTGACATAATCTGGACATCGATATGCAGCAGGGTTGGCGTGAGAGGCGGGTGAACGCCGACCAGGTGATCGGTGTGGTGATGGCCGGGGGCCGGGGTTCACGGCTGCAGGCCTTGACCCGGACGCGGGCCAAGCCCGTGGTGTCCTTCGGCGGCGAGTACCGCATCATCGATTACACCCTGTCCAATTGTTTCAATTCCGGGATTCGCCGCGTCGGCGTCCTTACCCAGTACGAGGCCCACGAGCTCATCGCGCACCTGCAACGCGTATGGGCCTTGCGGGCGCTTCATCCGGGGGCATTCGTTGAAGCCTGGCCTGCGCAGCAAGGCGAAGCGAACGGCTGGTACCGCGGCACGGCTGATGCGGTCCGCCAGAATCTCCCGGCGATCCAGCGCAGTGGCGCATCGCACGTTCTCGTGCTGGGCGGCGATCACGTCTACAACATGGATTATCGCGATCTGCTTGCCGGACACGTGGCGAGACATGCCGACGTGACGGTCGCCTGTACCGAGGTCGGGCTGCCGGAGGCAAGCCGCTGCGGGGTGCTGCAGACCGACGCTGCCGGGCGTGTGATTGCTTTTGCCGAAAAGCCCCGGCATCTCGAATCCACACCGGATCGCCCGGACCGGGCGCATGTGTCGATGGGTATCTACCTGTTCCGTGTCGAAGCGCTGGTGGCGGGGCTCAATGCAAGGGGCGGGTCCCTTGACGATTTCGGCGGCGACGTGGTGCCCTGGATGATCAAACGGCACCGGGTGTTTGCCCATCCCTTCGTCGACAAGGACGGGGCGCCACGGTTCTGGCGCGACGTGGGCACGGTGAAGGCCTATTTCGAGGCGAACATGGCACTGCTGGACCCGGCAGTTCGACACGAGCTGTGCCGGCCGGAATGGCCTCTCATCACCGACCGCGGCCACGCGCCGCCGGCGGTGCTCGAGAGCGATGCAAGCGGCTGCGAGGCCATGGTGCTGAATTCCCTGCTGGCGTGCGGGGCACGGATCTCCGGTGCACACGTCAATCGCTCGATCGTGTCGCGCGATGTGACGATCGGTTCGGGATCGATCGTGGAGGACACGGTGCTTCTTCCCGGCGCGGTGGTCGGGGCGGATTGCCGCCTGCACCAGGCCGTGGTCGACGAGAACTGTCACGTGCCGGACGGCACGATCATCGAATGGCGCGGCGGCGGGTCGGCCATGGAGGGGGCGCCCGTGCTGGTGACGCGGGAATCCTTGCGCGGCGAAGTGACGCCGCGATTGAGACTGGTCGAATCGAACTGAGAATTCTTCAGCGACCGGCGTCAGTCGGCCAGTTTGCTCGTCGTCCAGAGGGCGACCGGAAAGCGCTCGAGGGCCTGTCCCGCCGGGAAGTCGGATCCGTCGAGGGCGAACGTGGCGCCGCCAAGGACGTCATGCAGCTTTTCTCCGGACAGCCAGCCCGGCAGATGCACACGGGTATCTTCCCAGGCGTCACGACCCAGCGGAAAACCTGACGTGCCGGTGGGCAGGTGTGCAGCCAGGCGCGGCACGATACTCACAGCGACGACATCATCCCGGCGTCGGCAGAACGCGCAAAGCCGCCCGGCCTGCGCCCCGCTGGTCTCGAGTGCGATGTAATCACCCTCCCGGAACAGCGCCGGGTGGCGGCGGCGCAACGTTAGCAGCCGCCAGACCAGGTACAGCTTGCTGCGACCCTCGTGGTCGTCCTTCAGCAGCGCTTCCAGATCCCCCGCTGACAGCGGTCCGCCGCCCTGGCGCGACCGCAGCGCATCCAGGGCCGCACGCCTGCGGGCGAAATCGACCGGCCGGCGATTATCGGGATCCACGAGGAGGAACTGCCAGAGTTCGTCGCCCTGGTAGAGATCCGGGACCCCCGGGCTGGTGAGTTCCAGCAGCAGGTACGCCAGGCTGTTGAGTCGCCCCGCCTGCGCAATGATCTGCTGGAACGGCAGGAAAGTCTCCAGGAACTCGTTGCCCGGCTCGAGAATGCTGGCGATGAAGCACTCCATGGCGACTTCATAGTCGGTATCGGGGCGGGTCCACGAGGTGCGCTGTTTGGCTTCCCGCAACGCCTTGACCATGTAGGCCTGAATGCGCCGGACAAAGTCATTCTTCGCGGTTTCATCCAGCGGGCCGTTCGGCCAGGCGCCGATCAGTGCCTGGTAAAGGAGGTACTCGTCGTTCGCGACAGGCGCGGGTCCGGCGTCGAGGAGCTGGCGGTAGCGGGCATTCGCGCGCATCCATCGTTCCACGAGGTCGGTCCAGTCGCCGGGATGCTCGGACAACGCGTGGATTCGCATGCCGGCATCCAGCGAGCGTTTGGCGTCATGGGTCGAGCCGGCCAGCAGCGAATGCGGCCAGTGGCGCCAGCGGGCTTCGTTGTCCCGATGAAACTCACGGGGGGAGTGGCCGAACTCGGCCGGATCTCCGCCGACCTCGTTGAGCGAGACCAGCCGGTTGAAGCGATAGAAAGCGGTGTCCTCGACGCCCTTGGCCGCGACCGGACTGGTGAATTGCTGGAACTTCATCGCGAAAGCCAGGATCCGGGCACGATAGTTTTCCTCGCGTCCCGCGGCCTGCCGGGTCAGCAGGACGTCACGGAGAAAACCGTAGATCGTGTCATCCGCGACCTTCGCAGAGCGCCGTGCCCCCTCGATCGCCGCCTCGATTCGCGCCTCGTCCGAGGCGGATGGACCGTCGACGTCGATGTAGGTCCGGTAGACCGGGAAACAGGCCACGGTGTTCTCGATGGCCTGGCGCAGGCCAGAGCGCGTGAAATCACGCGTATGGGTGTCCATCTCGGCGATCCGGGCCAGCTCGGTCGCCAGCACGGCGAGCTCACTCGCCAGCGCTTCCTCCATGATCTGCCTGCGAGCGGACTGCACCGTGGCGGCAAAGGGTTCCGCTCCCGTGAACCCGTGGTAGGCCTCGTTCATGGCCTCCGCGCTGGCGGGATCGACGAACAGACCACCGGCGCTGCGGACGAATTCGTAGCCGGTGGTGCCATGGACCGGCCAGTGCTCGGGCAATGACTCGTCCGCGGCGAGGATCTTCTCGACGACCACGTAGCGAGGATGGGCGGCGTGGCCGGCACGGGATTCATTCACGTCGCGTTTGGCGATCGCTGCTGCCGTATCCTGCAGGCGATCGAAATAGCCCGCCGGATCGTACAGGCCGTCGGGATGATCGACCCGGAGGCCCTGTACGCTTCCGGCGGCAAGCAGTTCGAATACCCGCCGGTGGGTCGCATCGAAAACCTCACGTCGCTCCATAGAAAGTGCGGCTAATTCATTGATATCGAAGAAGCGGCGATAATTGATTTCATCGGCGGCTACCCGCCAGTAGGCCAGGCGCCAGCCCTGCTTCTCGAGCAGCCCGTGCAGAAGCGCCGGATTCCCGCCCCGCTGGCCGGTACCGTTGAAGTCCGCGAGCACGTCCTGCAGGTATCGCGCCACGTCCACGTCCTGGGCGTGCAGGGCAGCCAGGCGGCGCTTGTGGATGAGCGTATCGCGACTGCGCTCCTCGATGGCGTCGGGGCTGTCGTCGTCTCGCGGCGGCAGGTTGGCGAAGGCCGTGAGCAGGCTGTCGAATTCGCCGACACTGGCGTGGCCGGCGCCGAGGCGGGCGGCCAGGTCGTCGCGGCGATGGGCGAATACGAGGGGATACTCGGCGGGGTCGAGGGGGAAGCGGTGCTCGAAGTACTCAGCCGACAAGGCGCCGGAATCCTGGTCGAACGCGATCTGCAGTTCGCCACGATCGAGGATGTTGCCGTAATGATCCCCCAGCACAGGGAGCAGCACCTTGCCACGCAGTTCGTCCTTGATCGGCTTCCAGTCGATGTCGAAGAACCTCGCATATCGCGAGGCCCGGCCGTGTTCGAGCACATCGAGCCACCAGGGGTTGTCCCGGCCCATGACGCCCATGTGGTTGGGCACGATATCCATGAGCAGCCCGAGGCCGTGCGCGTGCAATGCCTCGGTAAATCGCGCGAAGGCAGGTTCGCCGCCGAGCTCATCGTTGATGACGTCGTGGGCCACGATGTCGTAGCCGTGTGGGCTGCCAGGGCGGGCCTTCAGCAGGGGCGAGGTGTAGCAGTGGCTGATGCCGAGCGCTGCGAGGTAGGGAACGAGTGCGGCGGCGTCGTCCAGCGTGAAATCCCGGTTGAGTTGCAGGCGGTAGGTGGCGCGGGGAATCTCTGCGCGCGCCGGCAGTGCACCGGTGGATACCGGCAGGGGTGTCGGGCTCACCGCGGACCCGCGGGTGTCCCGAACGGCAGCCAGCGTCGCCGCGAATCCGGGTTGTTCCAGCCAGGCCTCGATGTCCAGCGTGAGCCGGTGCCGCCAGTTCGGATGCCGGTCGCCGGCGCCGGGGAGGTTCGTCTGGAGCGTTTCCCCCAGCAGGTCTTCAGGCCGGAGCAGCATGAGTTTCGCAGGGGTTCTCGCCAGGTAGACGTGGATCGCCTCGCAAAGCGCGGCATCCAGTTCCGGGGCGGGCCCCGCTTCGCCGTCATGCTCGCCGGGTCGCAACCCTTCGCGTTCCAGGGCCAGGCGCAGGCGGGCCCGGTCCTGCGCGCGCCCCACGACTTGTGATTCGTAGCTCGATGCATCGGGGAAGAGGTCGAGCCGGCGGCGCCATTCGAGATCGGCGCCTTCCCAGAAGCCGCGCAAGGTGGGCAGGTCGTGAGTGCCGATGCTGACCAGCGACCGGGCAGGGTACGCCCCGGGGTCGAGAAATGCGCCGTCTTCCTGCTTCTCGAAATACATCACGCGGCAGGAGAAAATGCCGGCCGGCGGCAGCGCTTCCTCGATAGCCTCGGGGACGGTGCCCAGGTCCTCGCCGACGACCATGCAGCGATTGCGACGGCTCTCGAGCGCCACGATGCCGAGCATTTCGTCCATGTGAAAATGGACATAGGCGCCGTCTTCGGGTCCGCCGTCCGGCGGCAACCAGAACAGGCGGCACAGGCCCATGACGTGGTCGATCCGCAAGGCCCCCGCCGCCTGCATGTTCTGTCGCAGTGTTTCGATGAAGGGGGCGTAGCCCGCCGCGCGCAAGCGGTGCGGGATCCAGGGCGCGAGACCCCAGTCCTGGCCCTGCAGGTTGAAGTCGTCCGGCGGTGCGCCGATTCGCGCTTCGAACGCATAGTGTTCCTGGTTGGCCCATGCTTCGGCGCCGCCGGGATCGATGCTCACGGCGAGGTCCTGGTAGATGCCTACCTCGAGGCCCAGTTCCAGCGCGCGCCGTCCGGCCGCGTCGAGCTGCAGCGCCGCCTGCCACTGCAGGTACTCGTAAAACGTGACGCGCGGTTCCTGCGCCTGCTCGAATGTCGTGATCCCCTCGGCATCCGGACGCCGGAATGCAGCGGGCCAGTCGCGCCAGTCGCGCGCGTCCGGATGCTGTCGCTCCATGTGGTCCTGGAGCGCTTCGAACAGGGCGTGGCGATGCAGGCAGGGGTCGTGCCGGCGGCGGAATTCATGGAAACGCCGGGCGCGTGCCGTGTCGTTCGCGAGATGAACGCTGCGGAAGTGGCCGTAAAGCCGCTCCAGCATGTCCAGTTTCAGGCGCCCCACGGCCGCATAATCGACCAGTTCGCTGGCCCGCAATGCACGCAGCCGGGCCTGGAATGCCGGATCGGCAATCTCGGCGTCGATGCCCGCTTCGCTGCAATCCGGGACCGCTTCGACATCGATGTAGAAGATATTCAAAAACAGCCGGTTGGATGGGCTGTACGGGCTGCACCGGGTCGCGTGTCCGGGAAACAGCGCGTGCAGGGGATTGACGCCGACGATTCCCGCGCCTTCCCGTGCCGCCAGTTCGACCGCATGCGCCAGGTCGGTGAAGTCCCCCAGGCCCCAGTTGCGGCTGGAGCGCAACGCGAAGAGCTGCAGCGAGATCCCCCAGGCCCGGCGTTCCCCGCGCACGGCCTCGGGCTGGTAGCACTCGGCGGGCGCCACGATCAGCCGCATGCGGGCCTCGAGCCCGGCCGTGGAGACCTCCAGCTCGTGGTAACCGGGCTGGGGGACGCGGGGGAGTACCAGGCAGCGTTCCTCCCACGTTTCATCATCGACCTGGCAGGTGTCGCCGGGCGCCATTGTCGCCGGTACGAATTCGGCGCGCTCCCGCCGTCCCGACTCCTCATGCAGCGTCCAGCGCCAGCATTCTCCGTTGGCCCTGGCGGGGAGGCGCAGCATGATCTCGACGGTGCCTGCCCGGGCGCGCACGAGACTCACCGGAGGCAGCAGGCGACGCCATTCGTCGGCCTGTGCATCGGCCAGCGCCGTGCGGGTCTTCTCGTCTGTCGTCGCGTCTATGCCCATGCCGCGAAGCAGTTCACGCAGCGTCGTCTCGGGGACGACGTGTGTCGTCCCCGACTGGTCGGTGTAGGTGGGCGCGATACCAAACTGCCGGCCTAACGCCTGCAATGCGGCGGACGGCATCAGGTGTCGCTCTGGCCCAGGAAGAAGGCGACGCTCCACGCTGGCATTTCGCCGGCGGGCAGGGCCTGCTCGGCGGTTTCGGGTACCGCATGCAGCAGGCTTCCCGGTGCAGGCAAATCCTCCGCGGCGATGCGGTCGGCGCCGAGATTGGCCAGCAGCGTGAGCGTGCTGCCGTCTCCGAGTCGCCAACGAACGGTCAAACCGGTTTCGCCATGAGTCGCGTAGTGGCCGGTACCGCCGGACATGCCAGGAAGTCGCGGCACGATGTGCCGGTGTCGCAGGGCGAGGAGCTGCTGCACGAATGCCGTGTAGGCCGCGTGGTCGGTGTGATCAGCGGTGCTCCACTGCAGCACCGAACGCGCGAAGGTGGCCGGATCGTTGGGATCCGGAATCGTCGTCCTGGCAGAAGGTTCCGCAAAGCGCTTGAATCGGCTGAATTCCTTGCGCCGTCCTTCGGTGACGGCCTCGGCCAGGCTGCCGTCGAAGTTGCAGAAATACAGGAAGGGCGAATCGGCGCAGAACTCCTGCCCCATGAACAGCAACGGCGGGCAGGGAGACAGCAACAGGATCGCCGTCGCGGCCCGCAATGCGCCGGGGTCCGCGAGACCGTGAAGGCGGTCGCCGAAGGCCCGGTTGCCGACCTGGTCGTGGTTTTGCAGGAAATTGACGAAGGCGGTGGGTGGCAAGTGGCTGCTGGGCGTGCCGCGCGACGCGCCATGCCGGTGCGGGGATGGCTCACCCTGGTAGATGAACCCCTCCGCGAGGCTTCGTCCGACTCGCTGCACCGGGTGGTCGGCGTAGTCGCCGTAGTAACCGTCGGCCTCGCCGGTCAACAGCACGTGGAGCGCGTGATGAAAATCATCGTTCCACTGGGCGTCGTAACCGCCGACCGGCACAGGTGTCGGCGCCGTCGTCGGCTGCGGTGTCGCCGCGCCATGCTTCAGGTAGCGAGCCTCGTTGTCGTCGTTCTCCAGTACGAGATGGACATGCCTGTCCCGCCCGGGACCGGCGCGGACCCGTTCGGCGAGTTCATCGAGGATATGGCGCGGTGAGTCGTCCGCGATCGCATGCACCGCATCGAGACGCAGCCCGTCGAAGCGATATTCCTCGAGCCAGTAAAGGGCATTGTGAATATAGAACTCGCGCACGGGCGCGCTGTCGGGTCCGTCGAAATTGACCGCGGTACCCCAGGGCGTGCGATGTCGATCGGTGAAAAAGGCCGGCGCATAACGCGGCAGGTAATTGCCGTCCGGCCCGAAGTGGTTGTAGACCACGTCGAGGAATACCATCAGCGAGCGCGCATGGGCGGCGTCGATCAGCTGCTTGAGATCGTCCGGTCGCCCGTAGCAATGGGCGGGCGCGAAGAGGTCGACACCGTCGTATCCCCAGTTCCTGGTGCCCGGGAAAGCCGCGATCGGCATCAGTTCGATGGCTGTGATTCCCAGGTCCGCGAGGTGATCGAGTCGCGCCTGCACCCCGCGAAAGTCGCCCCGCAGGCTGAAGGCCCCGACGTGCAGCTCGTAGAGGACGGCTTCCTCCCAGGGTCGGCCCTGCCAGTCCCGCGTTTTCCAGGCGAAAGCCGTCGGATCGATGACTTCGCTCGGGCCATGCACGCCGGCGGGCTGATAGCGCGAGGCGGGGTCGGGGACATCAATCGTCCCGTCGATGCGGAAGCCATAGTGGAGGCCTGCTCCTGCGTCAGCCTGGGTGAGTTCGAACCAGCCGCCGGGCTTTGGCGTCATCCGGCTTTGCATGAGCGAGTCGTTGCCGTGCAACAGCAGTTCGACCTCGCGGGCACCGGGCGCCCAGAGCGTGAATCGCACCGCGCCGTCGGCCAGCAGTTCGGCGCCGAAAGGCATGGAATGGCGATGCTTCACCAGGCCGCCCGGTTCGTCGGTAATTCACTTGGCATATCGACTCGATTGATCCAGACGGGGACGAAGACGGCAATGCGATTTCGCAATGCGCCATGCCCCTGGCGGGCCGGCGGAATGCCCGGAATACGGTGCGCCTTGCCAGCCGGTTCTGCGGTGAACGTCGATTTTCTCTCCTAGTATCAGGGTATGAAGAATAGACCATCCCTGGCCGGCGCGAAGGTCCTGCTCGCGGACCGCCATGGCCTGGTGCGCGAGGGATTGCGCGCAATCCTGGCACGCGACGGCCGTATCGATGTGGTGGGGGAGGCGGCCAGCGGGCTCGACACCGTGCGGATGGCATCGGAGCAGGCGCCGGAGGTCGTGATCATGGACGTGGACATGAAAGATCTCGGCGGCGGGGAGATCGTCCGTCAGATCCACGCCCGGCACCGGGAGACGCGCATCATTGCCCTGTCGGTGGACACTCGCCTGGTCGCGGCCATGCTGCGCGCCGGCGCGGTTGCCTACCTTCTCAAGGAAAGCGCTTATACGGAACTGCGCCGTGCGGTGGATGCCGTGTGCCGCGGGGGCACTTACCTGTGCCCCAGGGCGGCCGCTGAGGCGGCCCGGGCGATTCGCGAATCGACGGACGGCCGGGCGCCGGCCGCCCGCCATCTCGGCGCCCGCGAGCGGGAAGTCCTGAGGCTGCTCGCGGAAGGGCTCAGCGCGCCGCAGATTGCAACGACCCTGCATATTGCGCCGACGACCGTCGAGACCCATCGCAGGAACATCATGCGCAAGCTCGACCTGCACAACGTCGTCGAACTCACGCGCTATGCGATCCGCGAAGGGCTGACGACCCTTGATCGATAAGCGGGACGCGCCCCGGCGCGCTGGCAGTTCAAGGCTGCTCTGCTACGTTTTGAATATGCGTTCGTGCTCTTGGGAGACAGCACATTGAGGTCTTCGACCGCCATGCGGGGCCGGAATCTTTTCGCCATGGCCGTGGCGATCGCGCTCGGCGTCCTGGGCGGACTTGGCGTGTTCACGCTGGGCTATGGCGACGGCCTGGCTTACCTGACGGAAGATCCGACCGCCTGCGCCAACTGCCACATCATGCAGGACCATTTCGACTCCTGGGTGAAATCGAGCCATCGCGACGTCGCAGGCTGCAACGACTGCCATCTGCCGCACGATTTCGTCGGCAAGTGGTTCACCAAAGCCGACAACGGTTTCTTTCATGCGCTGGCGTTTACCACCGGCAATTTCCATGAACCCATACAGATCAAGGCACGGAACCGGCGTGTCACGCAAAGAGCATGCCTTCATTGCCACAGCGACCTGGTTCACTGGATGTTGCCGGCCCAGCGGGGTGGGGAAATGCAATGGTGCGTGCATTGCCACACCGACGTGGGTCACCAGGGCCGGCGTTGAGGCCGATCCGAGTTTCTTGTTTCGAGGTTGATCATGATGAAAACACTGCTCACGAATCGCGGCCCGGCCCACAAGCGTGCCGGCCATGGCCAACGGGGGAATACCTTGCTGCTGGGGCTGGTGTTTCTCGTGGCGATCGCCGCCACGATCGTCGTGACCTATGTGCTGATCACGATGTTCGGCCACAAGCAGGATGCGCGTGAGCCTTTCGTGCGCGTGGTGGAGGTCGATGAAATCACGACCGATCCCGAGCCGTGGGGCCGGAACTGGCCGCGCCAGTTCGACGGCTGGAAGTCGGTCTCGGACGGAGAATTTTACGGCGGCAGCAGCGCGCTTCCGGAAAGCAAGCTGGAATCTCAGCCGTGGCTGAAGCGCCTGTACGCCGGGTACGCCTTCAGCATCGATTACCGTGAAGCGCGCGGCCACGCTTACATGCTTTACGACCAGGGCGTCACGGAGCGCATCACGCAAAAACCCCAGGCCGGCGCCTGCCTGCACTGCCATGCCTCGACCACGGTGCTCTACCGGCGTGTCGGGCTGCAGGCGATGGGCGAGGACGTCAGCACCGAGAAGCTGGCCGCCGAGTTCAACATGCCGGCCGTGATTCGCGGTTTCGAGGCACTGAGCAGGCAGCCTTACCGCGACGTGCTGGAGATGCTGTACGCCACTCCGGACGGCACGCCCGGCGAAAACGAGCCGGTGTTTCCCCATGCGCCGCCGGGCGGATTCACCGGCGAGTTTGCCGGCGAGGCCGTTCCCGAGGAGCACGTGTTGCTGGGCGAAGCGCACCCGGTGACCTGTATCGACTGCCACGATCCCGACACGATGTCTATTCGTATCACGCGGCCGGGCTTCATGCTGGGCATCGCGGCGCTCGCCGAAGGAGACGGCGAAGTGCCGCACCTGCCGAGCATCCAGCAATGGCGCGAGGGCAGCCGCAGTGCACCGTACAACCCGAACGAACTCGCCACGCGACAGGAGATGCGTTCCTTCGTCTGCGGCCAGTGCCACGTCGAGTACTACTGCGCGAACCGGGCCACGCTCACGTTTCCCTGGGGCAATGGCCTGCAGGTGGAGGATCTCGAAACCTTCTGGGACGAGTTCGAGTTTCCTGACGGCAGCGAGTTCTATGACTACGAGCACGGCGAGACGGGCGCGCCGATCTACAAGGCGCAGCACCCGGAATTCGAGTTGTGGAGCCAGGGGATTCATGCGCGCAGCGGCGTCGCATGCGCCGACTGCCACATGCCTTACGAGCGCGAGGGCGCGATGAAGGTGAGCAATCACCACGTGCAAAGCCCCATGGACAACGTCAACAACGCCTGCCAGAACTGTCACAACGTGCCCGAAGACGAGATCCGCGCGCGCGTCGAGACGATCCAGGAACGGACGGTGGCGATGACGGAGCGGGCCGGGCAGGCAATGACCGCGATGCTCGACGCGATCATGGAGGCCAAGGCCGCCGGCGCGACGGACGAGGAACTCGAACCGATCCTCGCCCTGCAGACCAAGGCGATGTGGCGGCTCGATTACATCAGCAGCGAGAACTCGAAGGGTTTTCATGCCGACCAGGAGGCCGCGCGAATCCTCGCGGAGTCCATGGACTACAGCCGCCAGGCCCAGGCAGCCGCATTGCGCTGGCGCGCCCCGCCGGCGCCGGATACGGATGAACTCCCGACCGAGGGGGTCAAGGGCGTGACGCCGACGGAGGAGGCGCCGATCAATCCCGAATGATGGGTTCGGTTCTCGATTCGCACGGCCGGGTCGAGATCCCGGTCGAGGTGAAGCGGTGGCGCTGTGCGATCATGCGTCGATGAAAGCATTTGCTGAACTGGGGCTTTCCGCTCCCCTGGCGCAGGCGCTGGCCGGGATCGGCTACGAAACCATGACGCCGGTGCAGGCCGCGGCGCTGCCCCCGATCCTGGCCGGTCGGGACACGATCGTGCAGGCGCGAACGGGCAGCGGCAAGACGGCGGCTTTTGCTCTCGGGCTCTTGAGCGTGCTCGATGTCGGCGTCGCCCGAATGCAGGGACTGGTGCTGTGTCCGACCCGCGAGCTGGCGGACCAGGTCAGCCGGGAGGTCCGGCGCCTGGCGCACGCCCTGCCCAATGTGAAAGTCCTGACCTTGTGCGGCGGCGTTCCGTTGCGCGCCCACCTGGCTTCGCTGGCGCACGAGCCGCATATTGCCGTGGGCACGCCGGGACGTCTTCTCGACTTGATGCAGCGCGGGGCGCTGCGGCCGGCCACTATCAAGACGCTCGTCCTGGATGAGGCGGATCGGATGCTCGACATGGGTTTCGCGGACGCTCTGCGCCAGGTCATGGGCCACTTGCCCTCCGCACGACAAACCCTGTTGTTCTCCGCGACGATTCCCGACGGAGTCAGGGATATCAGCCGCAAGCTGCAGCGTGATCCGGTGGCGGTGACCATCGTGGACGAAGCAGACGAAGTCCTCATCGAGCAGCGTTTCTTCGAGGTCGATCCGGTTGCCAAGCCGGTTGCCCTGGCAGCGTTGCTGCAGATGTACCGCCCGGAATCCGCCGTGGTGTTCTGTAACACCCGCGAGGCCGTGCGCGCCGTGGCCGCGTCGCTTTCGGCAGGAGGGTTCTCGGTGCTCGCTCTGCACGGCGAAATGGATCAACGCGCGCGCGAAGAGACTTTGCTGCGTTTTGCGAATCACAGCGCCAATATCCTCGTGGCCTCGGACGTGGCGGCTCGCGGCCTCGATATCGCCGGGCTCGCCATGGTCATCAATTTCGATATCGCGAATGACGCGGACACGCATCTGCACCGGATCGGTCGCACGGGGCGCGCGGGTCGGCGAGGGGTCGCCCTGACCTTGTGCGCGCCTTGGGAGGTGAGTCGCGCCAATGCGCTTGAAGATCGCTGTGGCTCGGCGCTGCAATGGTCCGTACCGCCTGTCTCTCGGGGGGAGGAGGCACCGTCGCCGGCGCGTTTCGTGACCCTCATGCTCGATGCGGGAAAGCAGGACAAGTTGCGGCCCGGCGATATCCTGGGGGCGCTCACCGGTGACGCCGGTGTGCCTGCTTCCGCGGTCGGCAAGATCGATGTATTTCCCAGTCGCAGTTACGTCGCGATCGACAGGGAGTGGCGTGATCGATCCCTGCAAAGAATGCAGCATGGCAAGATCAAGGGCCGGAAAGTCCGTATGCGCTCGCTGGGGTCTTGATTCGATGCGCTTCGAGACCAGGCAGTAGAATGACCGACGCACCGGGAGGGGAGGGCTCTTGACCGTCGAAATCGCACTGGTCTTCGTCATTATCGCGGCAGCCCTGTACCTTTTCGCCAGCGAAAAGCTGCCGCTCGATGTCACCGCGCTGCTGATCATGATCATCCTGATCGCGATCCCGAAGATTTTCCATTCGGAGTGGCTGCTGGAGCGCGGCGTCGACCTGGAGTCGGCGTTTCCGAGCGTCGGCGAGGGACTTTCCGGACTGTCCAGCACGGCGACCGTCACCGTGCTTGCCATGTTCATTCTTTCCGCGGGCATCCAGCGTTCCGGCCTGGTTCACGTCCTGGGCAAGCAGCTGTTCCCGCTGGTGGGAAATTCCGAGCTCCGCATGATGCTGATCATCGCGGCGCTGGTCGGCGGGGTTTCCGGGTTCATCAACAACACCGCCGCGGTGGCGGTCGCTATCCCGCTCGTGGTGGACATGGCCAGGCGGCTCAAGATGCAGGCCTCGAGGATGCTGATTCCCGTCAGTTTCTTCGGCATGCTCGGCGGGACGCTGACATTGATCGGCACCTCGACCAATATTCTCGCGTCAGCAATCCTGGCCGAGGACCCGAACTTCAACCGGCAGATCGGGATGTTCGAGTTCACGCACCTGGGCCTGATCGTGTTCGGCGTGGGGCTTTTGTATTTCGTCACCATCGGGCGCTGGCTGCTGCCAAAAAAAGACCGCGTGCGCCTGAGCAGCGAGGAGGACGAGCCGTTCATCATCGACCTCGGGGTCCCGGCGGACAGCCCGCTCATCGACGAGCCGCTGGACGACACCGAATTCATCGTCAAGTCCGGGGTCGAGGTCCTGAAGCTCATACGCGGCGACACGATTCACCTGAAACGCGCCAGCGAGATCAAGATCCGCGCGCAGGACGTGATCCAGGTGCGGGCCAACCTGCGCCAGGTGATGGACCTGATCAAGGCCGGGGAAGTCGAGGTGCTGTCCGAGTGGGACGAGACCCGGCCGGCCCGCAGCGACGGCCAGCTGGTGCGGGTATTGTTGCGCAACCGGCAGATCTTCAAGGGCCGCAGCGCACGCACCGTGAATTTCTGGGAACGTTACCAGGCGCGGCTGATCGGCCTGGAGACGGAGAAGATCAAGGGTCACAGGATGGCCGACGAACCGCTGTATGTCGGTGAGATCGCCCTGCTGCAGATCTCCCGTACCGCGCTGGAACGGCTCCGGCGACTGACGGACGTCGTCGTGATCGAGGAAAGCCACGACGAGTTCGACCGGAAACAGATGTGGCTCGCCGGCGGGATCATCACCGCGGTCGTGACAGGAGCGGTACTCACGCCATTGCCCATCGTCGTCACGGCGCTGCTCGGCGTGGTGGCGATGGTGGCGACCGGCTGCGTGAAGAAGGACGAGATGTACACCAGCGTGTCATGGGACGTGATTTTCCTGCTCGCAGGGATCATCCCGCTGGGCATTGCCATGACCAAGTCGGGCGCCGCCGACCTGCTCGGCGGTTTGCTGGCCTCCCAGGCCGGGGGCTGGCACCCGATCCTGCTGCTGATGGCGCTCTACGCGGTGACGACCGTATTGACCGAACTGGTGAGCAACAACGCCTCGGTGGTCATCCTCGTGCCGGTGGCGATTTCGCTCGGCCAGATCCTCGGCATCGATATCTTCGGGCTCACGCTGATCGTGATGTTCGCCGCGTCCACCAGCTTTCTCTCGCCCATCGGTTACCAGACGAACACCATGATTTTCGGCACCGGGCTCTACAAGTTCACCGATTTTGCCAAGGTCGGGGCGCCGCTCAACCTGTTGTTGATGGTCGTGACGAGCATCAGCGTCTGGTGGTTGTGGCTGACCTGAGGCGCGCCGGCCATGCCGAGATCGGGTAAGGAGATCACCAGATGAGCAGTGAAGTATTCGAGGTGGGAAAGGATGGCCATCCGCGACGCGGGCGGCACATGACGCGTCTCGAAACCTTTACCGATGCGGCGTTCGCATTTGCCGCTGCGATGCTGGCCATCTCCATCGACACGGTGCCGCAGAACTACCCGGAACTCATCGACGCCATCAAGGGCGCGCCGGCGTTCGTGGCGAGCTTTGCGGTCCTGCTGCTGTTCTGGCGGGCGCACCAGTCCTGGAGCGACCGCTACGGACTCGAAGACATGCCTTCCGTGCTGCTCACGGGAGGCCTGATCATCGTCCTCATGATCTACGTCTATCCGCTCAAGATCATGTTCGGAGCAGCGTTCTACGTGGTTTCCGGCGGCTGGCTGCCGTCCGGATTCCGCCTGGAAAACGCGTTCGAGTTCCGTGTTGTGGTGACCATCTACAGCACCGGCTTCGGGCTGATGTCAATGCTTGTCAGTGCGTTGTATCTATACGCCGCGAGCCAGAAGGAAAGACTGGGGATGGCGGCGCGGGAATTGTTCGATACCCGGGCTGAGAGCCTCGCATGGTTGATCGTCGCACTGGTGGCCGCGCTGTCCGTCATCCTGGCCTGGGTGCTGCCTACCGCATGGGTGCAATTGTCGGTCTGGCTATATTGCGGCCTCGCGTTGTTCGGCCCGCTGTTCAGTTGGGCGCAAAAAAAGGCATGGCAACGCCGCGAGGCGAGCGGGATCCTGCAAGACTGACCTTCTTTCCCCCGCGCGCGATAGCTGCCTCAGGCCGGTTGCGCAGCTGCATCGCCCGCCGTGCCGCGCCGCGATTCCAGGGCCGCGCGCACCTCGTAGGCCTTCTCCTCCGTGATCGAGAACGTGTAGATCGCCCAGATCGCGATACCGGAAGTAAGACAGGGAATGAAAGCATCGAACAGGCGCATCAGGTAGATCGTGCGCTCGGTCTGGGCGCCGCCCAGCTCGACGTCGAACCCGGTGGCATTCAGCAGGAAGCCGCCGCCGGCGAGGGCCGCGGCCATGCCCAGCTTTACCATCCACCAGAAGATCGAACCGTACATGCCTTCCCGGCGCTCGTAGGTTTCCAGCTCGTCGGCGTCGACGACGTCCGCGATCATGGATGGCATAAGGGTGAACAGTGCGCCGAGACCGAAGGCCATCAGTGGTGCGGGCACGACCACCAGCCATGGTATCTCCGGGTTGTAACAGAACCACTTCAGGGCATAGCCCACCATCGAGATACCGATGGCGAGGAAAAACGTCTTGCGCTTGCCGAGATGAGTGCCGATCCAGGTCACCAGCACGATGACGATGAAAGTCGAGACGGCCCCGATAGTACCGGCGAGGCCGGCGTACTTGGCGCCTGCGACGGTGTCGCCGCTGAAGACGTAATAGATGATGACGTAGAACTGGAATGACGCGATCAGCATGAAGCCATTGAAGACCAGGAACGTGGCCACGCACAGCTTGACGAAGGGCTTGAACTTGAGCGAGGTCGCGAAACCCTTGAGGAAACACTTCAGGTTGCGCATCAAGGCGACGGCGAGCGTCTCCTTCGGCGGTTCCACGTCCCCGCAGCTGTTGGCGATATCGGCCGCGAACCGTTCGCGCAGAAAGACTGCAGGCAGGATCCCCACAACGGCGGCGAACACGCCGATCACGATGGCGAGACCCGCGGCACCGTCGACCATGTTGTCGAACCATCGCTCGCTCTGCATGATCAGCAGGAACCAGGGAGCAATGACGTAGGCCAGCTGGGCGATGAAGTTCTGCGTGCCCATCAGGCGGGTCCGCTCGTGGTAGTCGGGGGTCAGCTCGTAGCCGAGCGCCACCCAGGGCGTCGCAAACATGGTGTATGCGAGGTAGAAAAGAATGGAGCCGGCGAGGAAATACCAGAAATAGAATACCTCGCTCTTGCCGGCCGGCAGCTGCCACAAAAGCGCAAAGAACAGGCCGGCAAGGATGGCGCCGCAAAAGATGTAGGGGCGACGCCGGCCCCAGCGCGAGCGCGTGTTGTCCGAGATGTAGCCCATCAGCGGGTCGGTGAAGGCGTCGGTGAGCCGGGGCAGGGCGGCAACCAGTCCGACCAGGGCCGGGTTCATGCCGAGCCCGAGGTTCAGCACGATGACCATGCCGCCGATGGCGGCCGCGAGGAGGTTGTTGACGAAGGCCCCGAGACCGTAGATCGTTTTTTGAACGAACGGGATCCGGTCTTCGGGAGCAGTCTGGTAGTGCGTCATTTTTTTTATCCCCTGGCTGCGATCCCCAAGTGGCAGCCGGACTCCTGCCGGATACTCTGCCAAATTGACAGCGCTGTCAAACGTTGCTACAAGTCCCTACTCCCGAACTGCAGCATCGAATGAAGTCTACCCGCCCAAAGCCTGCGAGTGAGGCCGTGCCGATCGAGGACCAAGTCGAGTCGTTGCTGCAACAGATGACCCTGGCCGAAAAGATCGGCCAGATGTGGCAGCGCAATGCGAGTGAAGGTCATCCCCCGGAGTACCTGGCGGAAGACCTGCGCGCCGGGCGGGTGGGCGCCGTGATCAACGTGGTCGACGTCAACACGGTCAACGAACTGCAGCGCATCGCTGTCGAGGAAAGTCGCCTGGGGATTCCGCTGCTGGTCGGACGCGACGTGATTCATGGCTTCCGTACCATCATGCCCCTGCCGCTGGGACTGGCCGCGACCTGGGATCCCGCGCTGGTCGGGGAGTGCGCGCGGGTGTCGGCCCGCGAGGCGGCCACCGCCGGGATCAACTGGACGTTTGCGCCGATGATCGATATCGCGCGTGATCCGCGCTGGGGACGCATCGCCGAGAGCTTCGGCGAGGACGTATTGCTTACCAGTCGACTCGCGGCAGCCATGGTGCATGGCTTCCAGGATGTCGACCTCGCGGCTCCCGGCGCGATCGCGGCGTGCGCCAAGCATTTTGCCGGCTATGGCGCGGTCGAGAGCGGGCGCGACTACGCCACCACGAGCATCCCGGAGATCGAACTGCGCAACGTCTATTTCCCGCCTTTCAAGGCCGCCGTGGACGCGGGCGTGGCCACCTTCATGCCGTCCTTCAGTGATCTCAACGGCGTGCCGGCCACGGGAAACGAGTTCCTGTTGCGCCAGGTGCTGCGCGACGAGTGGGATTTCGGGGGTGTCGTCGTGAGCGACTGGGACTCGGTGCGCCAACTGAGCATCCACGGCTTGACCGAGGACGATGCCGGATCCGCGCTGGCCGCGGCGCTGGCGGGCGTGGACATGGAGATGGAGGGGGATGCCTACCGCAAGCACCTGGCCGACCTGGTCGAGCGTGGACACGTTGGTATCGATCTCATCGATGACGCGGTCGCCCGGATCCTGCGCCTGAAGCTCCGGCTCGGCCTGTTCGACGCCCCTTACACGGACCCCGCCGCGTTGCCGCCGCTTCTCGACCGGCCGGCATTGGAGACGGCGCGGCGCGCTGCCTTGCAGAGCGTTGTCATGCTGGTCAACCGCGACGGCCTGTTGCCGTTGTCCGCACACAGCCTGAGTTCGATCGCCGTGATCGGCCCGCTGGCCGATGCGGCGCACGAGCAGATCGGCACCTGGACCTTCGACGGTCATGCGGCCGACGCCATTACGCCCCTGCAGGCGCTCCGGACGCTGCTTGGCGCCGGAGTCGAGTTGCGTCACGTGCCCGCCATGGCCCATTCGCGCAGCAGGGCCGGCCCGGAATTCGAGCATGCCGTCGCCGCTGCAAGTGAAACGGACGCGACTATTGTGTTCCTCGGCGAGGAGGCGATCCTCTCGGGCGAAGCGCATTCCCGGGCCGAGATCGGCCTGCCGGGCGACCAGGCTGAACTCGTGCGGCGTCTGCGGAGTACGGGCAAGCCGCTTGTGGCGGTGATCATGGCGGGCCGGCCGCTCACCCTGGCGGACATCGTGGATCAGGTCGACGCCCTGTTGTTTGCCTGGCATCCGGGCACGATGGGCGGTCCCGCGATCGCGGACCTGCTGTTCGGGCGCGAGTCGCCGTCCGGCAAGCTGCCCGTCACGTTTCCGCGCATGGTCGGCCAGGTGCCCATCTATTACAGCCAGAAAAACACCGGCAAGCCGCCGACGCCGGACCAGGTGGTGCATATCGATGCGATCGACCCGCACGCGCCCCAGACCTCGTTGGGCATGACCGCATTCCACCTGGATGCCGGGTACCTGCCGCTTTTTCCCTTCGGCTTCGGCCTGTCCTACGGCGAGTTCCATTACGCCGAAATTCGGGCCAGCGCGGACCGTATCCGGCTTGGCGAGACCCTGGAAATCAGTGTCCAGTTGAGCAACCGGGGGCCCGTCGCCGCCGAGGAGGTAGTGCAACTCTACGTCCGGGACCTGGTCGGCAGCGTGACCCGTCCGGTCCGGGAGTTGAAGGAATTCCGGCGCGTCCGGGTCGGGCCGGGCGAGGCGGTCAGGTTGAGTTTCGAGCTGCATACGGATCAGCTCGCCTTCTACGGGCGGTCGCTGCGATACGCGACGGAGCCCGGAGAGTTTCACGCCTGGATCGGCGGCAGTTCCGACGCCGGCCTGGGGATTACTTTTCGTGTGCTGGGAGCAAGTTGAGACATGAAACTTTGGCAGGGATTCGCGACCGGATTCGCGAGCGTGATTCTGGGTGCGTTGGCGCCCGTGATTGGGGATGCAAATGCAAGTGATGACGGACTCGTGAGTGAAGGAGAGTATTCCTACTTGCTGGCCGGGGAACCCATCGCGATCGCCTATTCGGGGTTTCGCGAGGGCCAGCATCCGGACCGCGGCGACGGCGCGGTGAACCCCTCGAGGGCCGAGATCCTGGAAGACCTGCAGATCCTCGTGGCGCACGATTTGCGCCTGATTCGCCTTTACGACACGGGCGAAAACGCGCGGGTGACCCTGGAACTGATCCGGGAACACGAGCTGCCGATCAAGGTGCTGCAAGGTATCTGGCTGAGCGCGGAGATCAGCAACCACGAAGGCTGCCCCTGGCTGGACGAGCCGATACCGGACGAGGAACTGGCAGCGAACGTGCTGGTCAACCAGGACGAGATCCTGCGCGGCATCGACCTGGCGCGGGAGTTCGCGGACATCGTCGTGTCCGTGAACGTCGGCAACGAGGCCCTGGTGAGCTGGAACGATCACATGGTGCCGGTGGAGCGGGTGATTGCCTACGTGCGCCAGGTGAAGGCGGCGATCGAACAGCCGGTGACCGTCGCCGACAACTACGAGTGGTGGGCCGAGGATGGGGCGGCCCTGGCGGCCGAAGTCGATTACCTCGGCGTGCACACCTACCCGGTCTGGGAAAACAAACCGATCGAGGAAGGTCTCTCCTATACCATCGAGAACATCGAGCGGGTGCGCAAGGCTTTGCCGGGCCATCCCATCGCCATCCTCGAGGCCGGCTGGGCGACCGTGGGGGAGGAGTTCCCCGAGCAGGCCAGCATCGCCAACCAGGTGCGCTACCTGCGTGAGCTGACCGAGTGGGCGCGTGCGGTGCAGATGACGGTATTCATTTTCGAAGCGTTCGATGAGCCGTGGAAGGGTGACCCGAACCGTCCGCTGGGGGCGGAGAAACACTGGGGCATGTTTTACGTCGACCGCACGCCCAAGTACCCGATCGACCAGGCGCTCGCGCCTGTGAAAAACTGAGCTTACATGCCGGTCAACCCGCGCTTCTCCTTGCGTGGCCTGCGTTCTTTCTGCGTGGCCGCGCGCTACGGCAGTTTTCGCACTGCAGCGGAGGAGCTGCACATCACGGCATCGGCCGTCAGCCACCAGATCAAGAACCTGGAGGAGACGATCGGTGAGCAACTGTTCGAGCGTAGCGGCCGGGAGTTGAAGTTATCCAGCGTGGGCGCCTTGCTCTACGAGGAAGTGACGCCGCTGATCGAGCAACTCGATGCAGTCGTGGCCCGATACAAGAAGGCTCCGGAGCGCAGTTCGATACGGATCTCGGTGCAGCCTTTTTTCGCCAGCGAATATTTCATCCCGCGGCTGCATGACTTCACGGCCGCCCACCCGACGATCGATATCAAGGTAGGCACCAGCGACGAGAGCGCGGAACGGCATCCTGCGGACGCGGACCTGTCCATCCGGCTGTTTCGCGCCCCCCCCGCCGATATTCGCTCGGACCTGCTGTTCCCGCTGACGATGGCGCCCGCCGGTTCGCCGGACTTCCAGCGCAAGCTCGTGGTGAAGGATGGAAAAGTCTGCAGCGACTTCCCCATCATCGTCCACGAGACCTACCCCAGCGCCTGGAAACAATGGTCCGAGGTTGCTGGCATCAAGCTGCCGGGGAACCAGAAGGTGACCCGCCTGGATTCCATGATCGCGGTGGTGCGGGCGGCACAGCGCGGCCTGGGCGCGGCCCTGGTCCCGGTGCCCATCGGCAACCTGTGGTTCGAGGAGGGCAGCGTGGTGCGCCTGTTCGAGCAAGAACTGGTGGCGAACGTGAGCTACTACCTCGTTGGGCCCGACAACCCTGGGGGCGACGGGCGGGTGGAGCTCTTCCGTTCGTGGATACTGGAAACCTTCGCCACGCTCCCCTGACTTTTTCTCATCCCAGCACTGAATTCTTTTCGTTTGTGGTCTCCGGGGCACTTGCATAGAGTGCACTCACGGGAACGATGCTGCTTAGCAGCACGAACAAGAGACCCGCAGCGAAAAGGAGAGAGAGTGCCATGTCAAAGACCCCTGGAAACAAGCGTGATGCATTCACGTTCAGCCTCGGCGGGCTGACGACCATCGCCTCGTTCTTCCCGGCGCCGGCCGTGGCCCACGACAGGATCCGCACGCCGCGCGGCGCGCGCACCCGGTCCGCTGCGGGGGAGAGTGCCGAGCCCCGGCCAAGGCTGGATAACGAGCAGGCCTCGACGGCTTAGCGTTCGACATTCAGGGCGGTTGCCTTGTTCCTTCCCCGTTGCCCTTGAATGGGAGGAAAGCGCGTGCCCGGGCAAAATTGACACCGCTGTCAATGTCTGATAATTCTTAGCCTCGAAAATAAAAATGTAACGACATCCTCGTGCTTCGAGGTCGTTTTCGGGGGAGTTATGAGATCTGCTAACGGCATTCCGCCGCGCGCCGCCCTGCCACCTGCGGCGCTGAAATTTCTGCACGGATCCTTTCGCGACGGACGCGCCTCGCGCCTGTCCCCTGTGAAGCCGCCGGTCTGTACGGCGCTGGATTCCGAGACGCTCAACAGCGTCAATCAGCACACCCGCCTCAAGCCTTCGGGCTTCCCGATTCTGAGGGTTACCCTATGACGCCCGGTCCGCGAGGATTGTCACGCTTTGTCGCATCCCTGGCCGCACTGGCAGCGCTGTCTGCCTGTACCGCGGAGGATCGCGACCAGCCCCTTGAGCAGGTCGACACGATCGATATCCCGGTGGCGGACACGACCACCCGGGTCAATATCAATATCGACGACCCGACGCTGGAAATACCGACCACCGTTCCAGTCGGCGACGGCGACCTGCTGACGCTCGTCTGGAGCGATGAATTCGACGGTGCCCAGCTCGATCCGGAGACCTGGTTCTTCGAGTCAGGCGATGGCGCGAATTTCGTCGGCGATGGCGGTATCGTCGGTCTGCCCTCCGGCTGGGGTAACAACGAGCTGCAGTGGTACCTGCCCGACAACGCGCAGCTCGAGGACGGTGTGCTGAAGATCACCGCGCGACGCGAGACCGTCGGCGATTTCGGCTACACGTCGGCACGCATCACCACCCGCGATCGGTTCGCGTTCAGATACGGCCGCATCGAGGCGAGCATCAAGCTGCCCTCCGGCCAGGGCCTGTGGCCGGCATTCTGGTTGCTGTCCCAGGACAGCCCGTACGGCAGCTGGGCGGCGACCGGAGAGATCGATGTCCTCGAAGCTGTGAACCTCGACGGCCAGCCTGGCCCCGGCGGGCTCGGCGGCGGCAACGATATCTTCGGCACCATCCACTTCGGCGGTGAGTTCCCCGCAAACCAGTCTTCGACGGTCGTCTACACTCCGTCGGAGGACGTGACGGGGGGCTTCAATACCTACGCCCTGGAATGGGACGAGTTCGAGATCCGCTGGTATTTCAACGGCATTTTGTATGGCGTGCAGAACTCCTGGGAGTCGGCTGCCGCCCCTTATCCCGCGCCCTTCGATCAGCCGTTCCACATTTTGCTGAACCTCGCGGTGGGCGGTAATCTGCCGGGCGCACCCAACGGATCGACGCCCTTCCCGGCGACGATGGAGGTGGACTGGGTCCGGGTCTATTCGGGCGAGGAGTCCGCCGGAGAACCGGCCGCCCCGGGGATCATTCCGGACGATGTCATCTATGCATCGAATCCCAACGAGACAGTGGACCTGGTGTTTGGCGTCGACTACACCGGCTTCGAGCCCTTTGGATCCGGCTCGACTTTCAACAACAATGTCACCTTCGATTCGAGCTTCAGCCCGGCGTTCGGTGTCACGACCGGTAGTGGTTACGGCGCCCAGGTCGGCCAGTACGCGATCGTCGGTTTCGCCGAGGGATTTGCGGCCGGCTATGAGAGGCTGGTCTTCAAGGCGAAGAATCTCAACAACGATCTGATCCGCGTGAATCTGCTGCCCGACGGCGACTACCTCGACATCGACCTCGCGGGATCCACCTATTCCACCTCGCTTGGTGACGGCTGGTACCAGGTCGTGGTTCCGATCGCCAACCTGACCGGCGCAGCGACAGCCACCGGTTTGCTGTTCGAGACGGACAATACCGCAGCTTCTCCATTCACCTTCCTGCTCACCGACTTCGGGTTCAGCGGAACCGCGGGCGGCGGCGGAGAGCACGGTGCGGGCACCGCGGGCGTCTTTACGGAGACGGCGACGGAGTCGACGGTTGCAGTAACGAGTATCACCAACAGCGCTGACTTTGGCGGCAACAACACGATTGCGGATCCGGCCAGCACGGCGATCCCGGCCTTCGAGGGCGACGTCGTCCTCTCGATCGACTATCAGGACAGCGGTTCCACTTTCGGTGGCGTGGTGTTGAACTTCGGCGGTGTCGACCTGACTGCCTACGACACGCTGAACTTCACGGTGGATACGTCTGGAATCTCTGGTTTCGCTGACCTGACGATCCAGATCGAGCCGCCTGGTGAAGGGGCGCCGGGTACCAATGTGGCACTGTCGGCTTACACGCCGGTGGCCACGTCGGGCAACTGGGCGACGTATGAAATTCCGCTGGCGGATTTCACTGCAACCGATTTTTCCGCTGCGGGCAACCTTGGATTCTGGAATCCGACCAACGGTACCGGCTTGGCCTTCGGCACGCTCTACGTGGACGACGTTTACTTCTCGACGGAAGCCAGCGGCGGTGGCGGTGGCGGCGGCGGCGGAACCGGTCTGGTGGTGAACAGTGGTTTCGACGATGGCTTCACCGGCTGGGAGACGTTTGACAACGGCGGCAGCGTGACGATTGCCGCGAACGGCGGTTCGGACGGCGGCCCGGCCGCCAACCTGAATGCGACGTCTCCGGGGAACCCGACGATCAAGCAGACCCTGATCGGTGCCGGCGTCATCGGACCGAACCAGACGTTCAGTGTCACGTTCGACTGGAGGGGCACGGCGGCCAACGGTGGCGTGATCACTTTCCAGGTCTTTTCCGAGCAGGCGAATGGCGGAGTGACGAAGACCGACCTGGTCCAGGGTGGCGACGCTTTCCCCGCGGACTGGACCACGGTTGGGCCACTGAATTTCACGAGCGCGGGCACTGCTGCGGAAGTCGCTGACGGACTGACGCTGGAGATATCGGCGATCTGTGGCGGTGTTGCAGGCTGCGTATCGGACCTGTTCATCGACAATATCAACGTCGAAATTGTCGGCCCGTGATGGATGCGCGCGAAACGCCGCACCGCGCCCTGGCGGACAAACCTGTCAATAACGTTACGCAGAGAATTCGTATGCACGCACTAGCTAACGTATGCCGGCTTCGCAAACTGGCGCTGATCGTTCCCGCCCTGGTCCTCGCGGGCTGCGGCGCGGGGGACGGTCCTGAGTCCATCGGCAATACACCGGCGACGCCGTTGCCTCCCACTGCGCCGGACTTCTGCGACCCGATCAATTTCGAGCTCGCATGTTCCGATCCGGAGATCGTCAACTTCAATGGTGGCGCCACCGTCATCGTGGACAATCCCGACCCAAGCGGGATCAACACCAGTGATCGTGTGGCGCGGATGCAGAAGTTTCCCGACGAGGTCTTCGGCGGGACGCTGTTGAACCTTGGCGAGCCCATCGATTTCGACGAGGGCGAGATCTATACGGTGAAGGTGTGGTCGCCGCGACCGGTCACCGTCTCCTTCAAGCTCGAGGAGCAGGGCAACCCCGCCGGCGGCCTGACCGTCGACGAGGACCACAGCGGCAGCGGCTCATGGGAAGAGCTCTGCTTCGACTTCACGGGACAGACGGTCCCCCCGCCTGTCCTCGCGCTGACGATCATCTTCGATAACGGCACCCTGGGACAGGCGGATACCAATCCGGACGACTGGACCTTCTACTACGACGACATCACGCAGGTAACGAGCTGTGAAGCTGCTGGCGGCGGCGCCATTGAGCCGGACGCGGCGCTGTACACGAGCGGTGGCACCCCCGACCTGGTCATACCCGATGATTACACTGAGCGTACGGCCTTCGCCTCCGGTTCGGTCATCGATCCGGACTACGCAGATGATGAGGTTTTCAGTCCCGCGCTGTCCGTCTTCAGCGGCACCGGCTCCGGCGCCAATGTCGCGCAAGTCGGCTTCATCGGCTTCCCGCAGGGCTTCCTGACCCGTTACGAGACCGTTGATTTCAAGGTCAAGGGAACGCCCGGCTTCGTCATATTCGTCAGGCTGTTCGACGACATTGACGCGCTGCGACTGAATCTGACCAGCAGCGCCTACGCCTCGGAACTCGGCGACGGCTGGTTCCAGGTCTCCATCCCGGTGGAAGATTTCGCCGGAGCGGACGAGGCGACCGGCATCGTCTTCGAGAGCGATGACTCTTCAGCGACGGAGTTCCGGATGCTGATGAACGACATCGGATTCAGCGGCACCGGCACCTACGTTCCCGCCGCTCCGGGCGTCTTGCCGGAGTTCTCCCTTTACGACCGCGCGGGAGCCCCGGACCTCTTGATCCCGGACGATTACGCCGAGATCACTGTATTCGGCTCCGGCGCGGTTATCGACGACGACTTCAGGGGCGACCTCGATTTCAGTCCGGTGCTCGCGGTCACGACCGGTTTCGGCTACGACATCTGGAACGCCCAGCTGGCGTACACCGGCTTCGCCCCGGGATTCGCGGCTCTTTACGAGACCCTTGACTTCAAAGCGAAGGGTCTCGACAACGACGTCATTCGGGTTCGATTCCTCGATGGCGGTGACTATCTTGATATCGTGCTCACTAGTTCCCCGTTCGCTACAGAGCTGGGCAACGGCTGGTACCAGGTGTCTGTACCGCTTACGAGCTTCACGGGCGTGGACCCCGCGACGGGTCTACTCTTCGAGACCGGCGCTGGCGCGTCAGAATCTTTCACGTTTCTGCTGACCGATATTGGGTTCAGCGGATTGCTCGGACCGGCGGACAGCGCGGACTCCATCATCCCCGAGAACGTGATCTTCGCGACCGACCCGGCCGTCGCGGTAGATTTCGAGTTCGGCGTGGACTACACCGGCTTCGAGGCGTTCGGTTCCGGCTCGGTCTTTAATTCGACTTTTGCGGACGATCCGAGTTTCAGTCCGGTGTTCGCAGTCACCAGCGGCGCAGGCTACGGAGCAAACGTCGGCCAGTTTGCGATCGTCGGCTTCGATGCCGGCTTTGCTGCGGGTTTCGCAGCCCTCGACTTCAAGGTCAAGGGCATGCCGGACGACGTGATCCGGGTCAGGTTCCTCGACAACGGCGGTTATGTGGATATCGACCTGACCATCTCAGAGTACTCGACGTTGCTCGGCAACGGCTGGTACCAGGTGTCGATACCCCTGACCCAGTTCACGGGTGTCGATACGGCGACGGCCCTGCTCTTCGAGAGCACCAACACGTCTCCGGATCAATTCACCTTCCTGCTGACCGACTTCGGATTCAGCGGCACCGCCGGCGGTGGTGGGGGCGGCGGCAGCGGCATCATCCCGGACAACGTCGTGTACGCGACGGACCCGGGCGTGACCGAGGACCTGGCCCCTGCTGGCGTGAACAACTTCGGTTCCGGGGCGGTCTTCGACTTCGACTTCGCTGGTGACGCGGACTTCAATCCTGCCATCCAGGTGACGAGCGGCGAGGGCTACGGTGCCGGTGTGCACGTCGGGTTCGTGGCATTCACGGG